>NZ_CP009503.1:954770-1273026 GCF_000969965.1 Methanosarcina sp. WWM596 | reverse complement strand
GGAGTTTAAAAAATGATCCGGAGCTTTTATATCGCTGCAAAAGACCTTAAAGCCGAGTTCCGGACAAAGCAGATGCTTAATTCAATGTTTATTTTCTCGCTTCTCGTGCTTGTGGTCTTCAGCGTTTCTTTCGGTGATTTTCTCGGGGATACTGAAAAGGTCGAAAAACTTGCTCCCGGCGTACTCTGGATTGCTTTCACCTTTGCCGGAATGCTCGGGTTTTCCAGGACCTTCGTAATGGAAACTGAAAATGGCTGTCTTGAAGCACTTATGCTCTGCCCTGTAGACAGGGGTGCTATTTATACCGGAAAAATCCTCTCCAACCTTGCGATTGTATTTCTTATGGAAACTGTAACTCTGCCCTTCTTTATCATACTTTTCAATTACAGCCTGGGAATTGGAACCCTGTTCCTGCTCCTGCTCATCCTCTTCCTCGGGACTTTCGGGTTTATTGCTGTCGGGATCCTGCTCTCTGCTCTTACCCTTGGCACCCGTACCAGAGAACTTCTCCTGCCTGTCCTTCTCCTGCCCGTACTCCTGCCTGTCCTGATTCCTGCAGTGGAAGCAACCGCCGGAGTTCTTGCCGGAAACAGCATCGAGAATCTGATTCCTGAAATTAGGCTGCTTACAGTTTACGACCTTGTGTTCTTTGTAATCTCACATCTTGTCTTTGAATATGTTGTTTCAGACTGAGGTCTGACTAAGATCTGACTAAGGTTTTTCAGGCCGGAAAAAAGAAGGATGAGAAGAAAAAAGAGGGGAAAAGGAAAATAGTAAAACAGAAGAATCTTCAAGACAGCGATCAAAATCGAACCAATAATAAACGAAGTAAATCGAACCAATAATAAACGAAGTAAATCGAACCAATAATAAACGAAGTAAATCGAACCAATAATAAACGAAGTGAATCGAGTCAATAACAAGTATCGGTATTGAATTATTGTTATCTTAACCTATCAAAACACGTGAACAAAATGGCATCAAATTCCAGAAAAACCGGAGTACTGGCAGTTGCAACTGCCAGTGTAATGCTTCTTGCGGCATATATGATCTTTTTCTACCTGCCTCCGATTAAGGACGAAGCAGGAGAGGTTCTGAGCGGGAGCTTCAGGATATTCTTCTTCCATATGCCAATAGCAATTATATCCTATCTGGCTTTTGTAATTTTATTTGCCGCAAGCATCCTCTACCTCCGGGATAAATCTCTCAAATGGGACATCTACGCCCGCTCGGCTGCTGAAGTGGGAACCCTTTTTGCGTTCCTGGTGCTTGTCACGGGTTCAATCTGGGCAAAGGATGCCTGGGGATGGTACTGGATCTGGGATATCAGGCTGACCACCTCCCTAGTCCTCTTCCTTGTTTACCTCGCCTACATGATGCTCAGAAAAGCCCTCGAAGAGCCTGAAAAAAGAGCCCGGCTTTCGGCGGTCTTCGGAATTTTAGGCTTCATGTCCGTGCCCCTGAGTTTCTTTTCAATCCGGCTCTGGCGCTCGGCTCATCCCCTTATGTTTGGAGGAAACACAGGCGGAAGCGGAGGAGGACTTGAAGGGACAGCACTTCAACTTACCCTCATTGTCAATTTCATAGCTTATTTCCTGCTCTTCCTGACCCTCTATTCCATAAAAGTACAGAATGAGCGGATGGGAGAGGAACTTGATGCACGTAGATATGCTGAATCAGAAATCTGATATCTGGCAGTCTGATATTTCTTTTTTTCAAAATATGTTACATAAATTGCACAATGTAGATAAAGATCACACTAGATATAGAGAGTAATTTATTAATTTTAGAGGGAAGATTATGCGTTTTAAAATTCTGGTTACTGTTGGGTTTATTTTGCTGGGAATTGTGACTTTTTCGGTATATTCCGATTTTAACAACGAAAGCAATAGTTAATGACAGAGATATGACAGATCCAGACAATGAAAGTTCAACAGATGGCCTGTTAGAAAGCAGTGAAAATGGCATATTCGAAAAAATAGAACTTAACAATGGCTCCATCTGCGCATTAATCCGATAGATAATCCGGAAATACCCTATGGAAATAGGGATTGAGATTGCTTGACTTAATTTCCTTTTCTTCCCTTCTTTTCCTTCCTTTTTCTTTCTTTTCCTGTGCATCAAAGGGAAGCTTTGTGTCTGAACTAATTTCCCTTCCTTTTTTTCCGGGAATCCGGGATAATTATTTACCCTTCCCTCCCCTATTTTTTCCCATGATTTTTGATCCGATCACAGTCTGTAACCTGAAACTCCAGAATCGCTTTGTGAGGTCCGCAACCCATGAATTTATGGCAGAAAAGGATGGAACGCCTACTTCCAGACTTGGAGATCTCTATGAAGAACTTGCAATAAATGAAGTAGGGCTGATCATAACTGGCTATTCTTATGTCCTCCCCGGAGGGCAGAGCGACAATCTGCAGCAGGGCATCTATGATGACCGCTTCATAGAGCCATACCGAAAGATAACCGAAAGGGTACACAGGTACAAAAGCAGAATTGTGCTCCAGATTGTACATGGAGGGCGGCAGGCAGACACTTCGGACGAATACCCGGTTCCGATTGCTCCGTCAGTGGTCAAAAACGGGCATTCGTCAGTAGTCCCCAGGGAGATGACCGAAAAGGAAATCCTGGAAATGATTGAGGCTTTTACCCTGGCGGCTGTGAGGGCAAAGGCGGCAGGCTTTGACGGAGTCCAGCTCCACTGCGCCCACGGTTTCCTCTTAAGCAACTTTATATCCCCTTACACGAACAGGAGGACTGATAGATGGGGAGGCTCCGTAGAAAACCGGGCAAGGATAGTCACGGAGATAGTAAGGCGCATAAAAGAAGAAGTAGGGAACGATTTTCCGATTCTTGTGAAAATGAATGCAACGGATGGTTTCCAACCTGGCTCAGCGAAGGCAGAGCTGGGACTCGATTCCCCTGAATGCGTGGAAATTGCAAAAATTCTTGAAAAGGCAGGTATATGTGCAATAGAGGTCAGCGGAGGGATAGGTGAGGCAGGTGGGGTAACCATAAAAACTGCAATTAATTCTCCTGCAAAAGAGGCATATTTCAAGAACTACTCAAAGATGATCAAAAGTGCAGTGGGTATCCCGGTAATCCTTGTAGGTGGCATCAGGTCTCTTTCTGTTATGGAGGATCTTCTTGCAAACGGGTTTGCAGACCTTATATCAATGAGCAGGACGTTCATCAGTGAACCTGACATTGTTTTAAAGCTTAAATCAGGAGAGGCTAAAAAGGCAAGGTGCGTATCCTGCAATCTCTGTTTTGATCCAAAAGGGATCAGGTGCAATTTCGAGTTTCAGTGAGTTCAGGAAAGCGGTAGTTTTTTACTTTTTACTTTTTCCCGATTTTACTCTTTTCTAGTTTTCTCTTTTTTCTATTTTCCTTTTTTCGAATTTTCCCTTTTTCTTCTAACTGATTTTTGGTTTTTGTTTACAATGTTCCAGTTTAATAATATTTTTATCAAATCTGAAAAATGCCAATTACTTCACTTTTTCTTTTTCAGGAACAATAAATGGAAAAAATAAGCTATCAAAATAAAGAACAATACAATGAGTAATTCTCTAGGTATTGTGTAAGTAGTAGTCATTGTAGTAACAGAACTTGCAGTTGTACTCATACTATCTATATGTATTACTCATACTATCTATATGTATTACTCATACTATCTATATGTATTACTCATATTATCTATATATATTGTACAACTTATATATTTATATGTATTTTTTCCGATAAAAAAAAGATTATAATATGTATATATATTACTGATAGTTTAATTTTTTATGATTTCTATTGTATAAATTTAAGAACTATCTTTTAGTTGCGCATCCAGACTGTTTCTTATCATGATATATTGTTTATAGATTTTTCTATGTTCCTAAAAATAGATTAATGAATGTTTTTAAAAAATTTATTGTATAAATAAACAAATTGGGTTTTAAAAACAAATAATATTCTAAATAATGGATAAAATAAATATATACATATAATTAAATTAGTGTATTATTAATGAAAGTAACTACTCTATTTACCATATCCATTGTTTTTTGTGGTTGCTGTTTATTCCACAAGTATTAGCAAAAGAAAATATTGACGTCTCAACAACTAATAGTTTAAACAATGAGCTTCAAAAATCTATCAAAAATTACAATCAAGTAGTAGAAAACGAAGCATCTTCGTGGGATGATGTTACAAAGTGCACTGATCAGATCGATCCAATCATAAGTAAAATTAATAATCTTGGAATGGACGTTGCTTTCACTCAAACATCTGATGTGCACATAAATAAAAAAGGAGAAACACTGCCTTCCTGCGTATCTGCTGAGATTAAACCATATATGCTTTCAAAATCATACCACTTCACTACAAATGAAAATACAAGTACAGTTTTAGCTGAGGTATATGGAACAAATATCACAACTGCAGAATTTATGGAAAAGGTATATCCAGGATCATTGGAAGTACTTCCTAAAGATACTGTAGAACGCCTTGAGACAGAACCAATGGTTTGGCCAGATCCAGATAAAATACAATCCAGTGAAATACAAATGACAGCAATTAATAGTTCAGAATCAAATACTGCAGACGGTGAAGTCACAACTAAAGATCTAATTTCATGTGGCATATATGGAGTATCTTGCGTATCTGTTCAATTACCGGATACTAGCGCAGGAGAACTACTTTATATGTCATACACTAAAGTGACGTTGCCAAATAAATATACAACAATCCCTGAAATAAGTGTAACTTCATATATATATGGACAGTAGCACAACTCCTATAGCTTCAGCAACTGATTATGGATTCAATACTAAAGAAGAAATCGCAAGCGGTATTACAAATCTATATTCTGGGTATCACAAATATTATACAAAAGGTTATCACTATGTGGTATGGCCTATAGGCTCAATTCCACCATATCAGACTGGTGTCACAGTAACGCCATATGATTGGGTCACCTATTAACATATGCGTTTAGCTAAATGAAAGGTGCCTCTTTATATGAGATATAAAAAGTAACAGCACAAACTCTGTTACTTCTCATTTTTAATCAAGTGAGATTTTGCCAAAATTGACAAAAATGCTCTAAAAACAAAAAAAGCAGATTACAACCTACATTCCGCAGTATTTTTTTGAAAATCAATATTTTTTCTGATAGCGTTTTTGAAACAGATTCAAATAATAGAGGGTCAAATTGGGACTTGGTGAAATTGAATACTATCGTTTTTTGGGCTCTGAATACACCATCTAGCTGTTTTTAACTCCTGCACAGAAACCCAATAAATCCGTATTTGATTGAAAAATAGATAGCATGAGAAATTGTGAATCTACAAAATTTTACTGCAGAAAGTGAGTTTTATGGTATATACCTGCAAAAAATCATCCTCGGCTTTTCAAAAGTTTTATGGTATAAATTTACATGGTACGAACTTTTTTCTTTTCCTTTATTATTTATAACCTGAGCCGCCCGAAGTCACCAAATATCCCTCTGCAATATCCCATAAAATTCTACTTACAATGCTTGGCACACGGTACCAAGTCACTCGCACATTAAATTTAATATAAAATCCATATATCTTATATAATCTAAATTTTATATATTATTTGACAAGTTTCTAAAATACTTTTTTAACTAATTATTTTAGTATGAATTCGATAGCTGATGCTTTTTAGTAGGTTCCGCCATTTCAAAAACTTTTTTATAATAGAGAGATACAAAAGGGATAAGCTTTATAGCCTATTTATAGGGACTCTGGTTTACATTTTTTTGCCAGGCCCTCTAACTAAAAAATGTGTGTGAGGAAACATAATTATGTCAGAAGAGAACCGTGTCGGCAGTAAGATACGCCATCTTAGAGAAGCCCAGGATATGACTGTTGAAGAACTGGCTGAAGCCAGTCAGAGCAGCGTGGAGTTAATCCAGCAGTTAGAAAACGGAGCACTCGTTCCCTCCTTAACCCCTCTTTTAAAGATTGCCCGGGCTTTAGGCGTCCGTCTCGGGACTTTTCTAGACGACATGCCCCAGAGTGGGCCTGTAGTGGTAAAGGCAGGACTATCCGAAAACGTGGTCCGTTTTTCCGGAAAAACCGAGAGACCAAAGAAGAGTGCTCTTGAGTTTTACTCCCTTGCATCGGACAAAGCAGACCGCCATATGGAGCCATTTATTATTGACATCCATTCCTCTCCTGAGGAAAGCCACAAGCTCTCTTCTCATGAAGGGGAGGAGTTCATCTACGTCCTTTCCGGAGAAATTGAAATCTTCTATGGCAAGGATGTTCACAAACTAAGTGTCGGAGACAGCATCTATTACGATTCAATTGTCCCACATGACGTCCATACAACGGGAAAAGAGGATGCACGAATAATGGCTGTAGTCTATGCTCCTCTCTAAGAGCCTCAGTTGGATGGGTAAGAGAGTAAGAATTGACTTCAACGAGCAAAGTTTAGATTAAAATTGGATAATTGAGTACAATATTACGAGCTAGGGAATCCAAAATGTTCAGTATAAATGTTAGTCCGCGCTTTGGAGACATCGATGGTCTCGGGCATATAAATAATACAGTCCTTCCGGTCTGGTTCGAAACGGGAAGAAACTCCATATTCAGGCTTTTCTCCCCGGACCTTATCCTTAGTCCTGATGTGTGGCACCTGATTCTTGTAAGAACTGAGTTTGATTTTCTGAAGCAGATGTATTTCAGGTCCGATGTGGAGATCAGGACCTTCATTGCAAAGATCGGGAACAGTTCCTTTACTGTCGGGCATGAAGCCTGGCAGGAAGGGGAACTCAAGGCCAAAGGCCAGGCGGTACTGGTTTATTATGACTTCAAACTCCAGAAAGCGTTCCCCCTTCCAGACTCTATCCGCGAGGTCCTGAAAAGGCACATGTTCCCTTCAATGGACGCGTCCCCGGAGGACGCAAAAACTGATACGGATTCTCCCTGCTCAATTTAAATATACTTCAGAAACGCCTTTGACTGGCCAGGATATAAAAACCCCATTCATAAGCCGAAAGTTTCAGAAAGTAGTTTCTGAAAGTAGTTTCTGAAAGTAATAGTCCAGAAGATGAGGCTGAAACCATGCATCTTATAGAAGATTCTCTTGGAGAATACTTTGAAAAACAGGTAGCTGTAGACCCTGACCACGAATTCATCATTTATCCTGACCGTAACCTGCGCTTTACTTATGGCCAATTCAATGAAAGGGTAAACAACCTTGCAAAAGGGCTACTTGCGATAGGGATAAAAAAAGGAGACCATGTAGGAATCTGGGCAAAGAACGTCCCTGACTGGCTTACCTTCATGTTTGCCACCTCAAAGATAGGAGCAGTGCTTGTTACGGTAAATACAGCATACAAGAGCCATGAAGTTGAGTATGTGCTTAAACAGTCAGATATGAAAGCACTTGCTCTTATCGATAGTTTCAAGAACGTTGATTATCTTGAAATTATTAACGAGCTGGTCCCGGAGCTCAAGAGTTCTGAAAGAGGGCGCCTGAGAAGTAAAAATTTTCCATTCCTGAAGAGCGTAATTTATGTTGGGCAGGAAAAGCACAGGGGTATGTACAATACCAATGAGCTGATGCTCCTTGGCAGCCATTATCCAGATGACGAACTCAAGAAGATTATGGAAAGTGTCAGTGGAGATGATGTAGTCAACATGCAGTATACTTCAGGAACGACCGGTTTTCCAAAGGGAGTTATGTTGACCAGTAAAAACATCCTGAACAATGGGCTCTCCATAGGCGACCGCCAGAAGTTCACTCACGAAGAACGGCTCTGCTTACCCGTACCTCTTTTCCACTGTTTTGGAATCGTGCTCGGGGTTATGGCTATCCTGACCCACAGGGCAACGCTTGTTATGCTTGAGGTTTTCGATCCTCTCCTGGTGCTTGCTGCAATCCAGAAAGAGAAGTGTACCGCACTTTATGGCGTACCTACAATGTTCATTGCCGAGTACACCCACCCCATGTTTGATATGTTCGACCTCTCTTCCCTGAGAACCGGGATCATGGCTGGTTCTACCTGCCCTGTGGAAGCCATGAAAAAAGTCGTAAAAGATATGCACTGCCACCAGATCACCAGCGTCTACGGGCTTACGGAAGCATCTCCGGGAATGACCCAGACAACTGTCGATGACCCCGTGGAACTCAGAGTTGAGACTGTAGGCAAGTGCTTCCCTGGCGTTGAAGTCAGAGTAGTTGACCCATCTACAAATGAGCCAGTGCCCACTAACACAGTAGGAGAGCTCTGCTGCCGTGGATATAATATCATGAAGGGTTACTACAATATGGTGGAAGAAACAAAAAAAGTAATTGATGAAGAGGGCTGGCTGCACAGCGGGGATCTTGGGACCTGTGACGAGAAAGGTTACTACAGAATCACTGGCCGCATAAAGGACATGATCATCCGGGGCGGGGAGAATATCTATCCCCGGGAAATTGAAGAGTTCCTGCACTTCATGCCCGGTATCAAAGATGCCCAGGTGGTTGGCATACCTGATACGAAATATGGGGAAATAGTAGGAGCCTTTGTTATTCTCGAAAAAGGTGCAGACCTCACGGAAGCCGATATCAGGGACTATGCTATAAGCAAGATCGCACGCTATAAGGTCCCAAAACATGTCTTCATAGTAAATGAGTACCCTCTGACTGCAAGCGGCAAAATCCAGAAATACAAGCTCAAAGAACTGGCTGTGGAGCTTCTGAAAAATAGGGAGACAAACGGCAACTAATTTAGTACTATCGACCTTTGGGTCGATTTCTTTTTTATTTTTAGTTTAGTCCATGTTTTGCTTGCTTGAAAATTTTAATTGGATTAAAAAATTAGAAGTTATCTATGTTTTAGAGGTTAACTAAAATTTTCAGCAAATAAGAAAATAATGCCTCGATCAAATGTCAATAAGCAAACAAAATTAATAAATCATTGAATATTTAACATAATTTATTATATATAGAATTTCAGCATTAGAAGGATTGTAATTGTAAGAGAAGCACATTAGTGCGTGTTTGTAAATAGAATACTTGGGGAGTATTCATCAATAGGGGTTTCATCCGGTTGAGAGCCCAGGGGATCACAATAAAGGGCTCTCAATCAATCACCACAACCAACAGCAAATCTTTATTGCTTTCTCTTACAATTGTGTAAAGAATATGTGGGAGTATTCTTTAAAGGGGGTTTCATACGATTGAGGGCCCAGGGGATTATAATAAAGGGCTCTCAATCAATCACCAATACCTGCTATTTCAACCAACTTTTTTAAACCCAACTTTTTTAAACAAATTACAACTCATATAGCATGTACATTACAACTATATGGCATGTACAGATCATATTGCATGTACAGACAGAAAATCCACTATTGATATTTTCAGTTATAGAATTTCCCCAGATATTTAATTGACCCCTGATAATCTTTCTAATAATTATTTTACTATTCTATGATATATAAGTCCTTTGATACATTGACCAAACTTCACACATAACAGTATAGAAACGTTACACTAATAGAATTTTTTGATCGCTTATAGCCTGTTTCGAAAGTTTTCTTTTGCTTTGTCAATCTAACTTTTAATGGAAGATAAATTGATTCAGTAGAAATGAATAAGGTTTTAATTCGCAACTCTTCTTTTCAAAAAATCATATTTTTATAATTTTTTTAGTTAGATAATTTTTGTTTCATAATTATAATTAGGAGTTACATTTCCATTAAATTATATG
This sequence comes from Methanosarcina sp. WWM596, assembly GCF_000969965.1. Lineage (GTDB taxonomy): Archaea > Halobacteriota > Methanosarcinia > Methanosarcinales > Methanosarcinaceae > Methanosarcina. The sequence continues at coordinate 1,263,302 of NZ_CP009503.1, read as the reverse complement.
GTTGTTTGAATATTATTTACTAATGAAACATTGAGAATCTTCTTAATACTGGATCTTTTGGATAGATATTTAGAGGGGAGGAGTTATGAAAATATATAAGAATTTATCGTGTTTCTTGCTGGTGTTTTTCTTGTTGTTGATGCCATATAATACTGCAGCATCTGAAACAAACTCAGATGTTAAACTTGCCAATGTAGATATCGACCTTTCCGAAACAGACGTCATAGATTCCGTGGTTTCTGAAACCATTGGTGCAGCTGTCTACATAGAGGGAGAACTCTACAATAATGAATACGCTACTATCTCCGTAACAACAAAAAATAACGGAGAAAAATCAAGTGAAGGCCATATTATTGTCGCGTTTCCGAATAATGAGGAAATCTTGAGTATGGAAGGGAGCGGGGACAGTGTAGAACTCTATCCAGGCGGAAGTTCGATAGAAGGAAAAGACGGAATAGAAATCGATTCATCGGAATACCCTTTTGTCGGCCTGGTAAAATCCGGCTGGGAAACAGGGAAAAATGAAACTCTCAACCTGAAGATCAAGCCGAATAAGGGCTCCGATGAGGTTGTATTCCTGGTCAGGGCGGCATTGAAGAATGACGCAACCGGGAATTATGAGAGGTATCCCAGTATTTCGGATGATGTGGACCAGCAGGGCTGGTATGTTTACAAAAAATCGATTGGAATATCCGGCTATCCCGATTTGATAATCGAGGACATTTCCTGGGAACCGGAAAATCCCCATGAAAATGAAAACGTGACATTTAAAGTTACGCTGACGAATGTAGGTCTTGCGTCATCTGGAAATTGCAATGTAAAATGCTACCTGAATGGAAATGAAATATCTTTTATCCCGGTTTCCGGGCTTGAAGCAGGTTCGACAACTTTCTTCACATTTAACTGGATCTCAACCAATTCGGGAAGCATGGACTTAAAGGTAGTTGTGGATTCAGAGGACCAATTCTTCGAGTTTAATGAGGAGAATAACGAAGAAGAAAGGATATTTAAAGTTATAAGCTCCACGACCTCTTCATCTTCGGGTTCATCTTCATCCAGTTCCAGTGGAGGAACCGGCGGTTCTCCCGAACCTGCCAGCAATGTTGAGGTAAAAGAACTCGCCCAGCAGTTTATCAGCAACGGTAACCATGCTAAATTCGTATTCACAAAAAATGCAACCTCAATAGCTTACATTGAATTCGATCCAAAAAAGACCGCCGGAAAGACCACAACCATTGTTGAAACACTTAAAGAAAAATCCACCCTGGTAACGGAACTGCCCTCCGGGAAAGTTTACGAAAATACAAATATCTGGGTCGGAAACGAAGGGACTGCAAGCCCGGATAATATTGAAAACGCAGTTGTCGGCTTCAAGGTCGAAAAAACCTGGATTAAATTAAATGACGTTGATTCGTCTTCTGTCAAACTCTGGAAGTTTGATGACGGAAACTGGGTCGAACTCTCTACCAGCCAGACCGGTGAAGATGATGACTATGTCTATTATGAAGCAGATACTCCCGGTTTCTCGACTTTTTCAATAATGGCCCTTTATCCGGAAGAAGATCCAGAAAGCACTTATCGTGCTCTGGCAAATTCTGTCGAAGATCAGGATTCCGAGGTCGTTTCCGAAGCTTCAGGTGAGAAAGAATCTGATGTTACCGGTTCTGCAACCAGGGAGAATAATTCAGGAAGCTTGAAAAAAGTATTGCTGCCAGTGTTTATGCTTGCTGCAGTAATTCTGGCTGGCTATTTGATTTCAAGGAAGCGAAATTAAGGTTTAGCTTCCTATTTTTCTCTTTTTTGATTATTTTTAGTCCTTTCTCTGGATTTGGTAAGTAGCGTTGATGTTTAGAAGGTCAAAAGCAAGCTCAAACAGTGCTAAACGCTTGGAAAGTAAAAAATGGAAGATACCATTTAAAGGAATTTCTGAATAGAATAAAACCAGACAGTTAATCAGGAAACACCCAAAAGTAGATTAATATAATTTTTGGTTCAGAAATTCTATCTGAAAAAAATATATCTCGTGATTATATAACATATTGTATATATTCATATTCTAGTATGAGCGGATTCTTTCCTGATTTTTCACCATTGTGTGATTTGTGTTTCATCCTTTTTCCTGTGGTTGGGCGGCATTGCAGAGATGTCCGGAGAAACTTCGGGGGCAAAGGATAACATATCTATTCGTCTGAAGCTTCAACAGCCGAATAGGCTGGCTCAGACATATTAGAAAGCATGAAAAAAGTATTGCTGGTGACAGCTTTGCTTTCAACTACGGGATTACTGGGATTTCCGGTTTTAAGGAAGCAAAGTTGAAGACTTTGCTCCCAATTTTTCGCTTTTTTGGATTGTGATGATTTTCTTATTTTCTGCAGTTTCTTTCTGTTCTGCGGTTTCGTCAGATTTTGCAGGTTTCTCTATGTTTCATCGAGAAATCGGGACGAACTTACATCAACCCGCCCAGCACCACTCCAAGCCCCATAACAGCCACACAGCCCACAGCTGCTATATCGGTCTTATTCCAAGTAAGCTGATTTTCCTCTATGCTCTGCCGGCTCCTGTAGCCTCGCATGTCCATGGTCAGGCCGAGCACCTGGGTCCTTCCGAGGGAATTTGCAACCAGGGGTACCAGGATCGGCTTTACGCTCATTATTTTTCCGCGGAGGCCTTTACCGGGGTTATAGCCCCTTGCGAGCTGGGCTTCGTGGATGCGCTGACCTTCGACCTGGAGACTTGGGATGAAGCGGAGGGCAATTACGAACATAAGCACGTAGTCCACAGGGACGTGGATTGCCAGGAGGGCTTTCATGAGGTCACTTGGCTTTGTAGTGACCACCAGAAGCTGGAAGGCAAAAAGCATTGCAAAGAAGCGGAAGGAAAGGACGGTTCCAAAGTCCAGGGCGCCGGTTGTGACAGGGAAGAGCCCTCCGGCTGTAAGGATACCGGCAGGGATCAAGTAACCGACCGTTTCCCCACTTTTCAGGGTGAAGACTGTGAGCAGGACCAGGGTGACGCTCAGGAAGACCAGGAGTTTCAGCTGCTTGAGGAGTTCCTGCTGGAGCCCGGCTCCTAAGGAAGCCAGAAAAATCCCCAGCACCATAACAGCCAGAACTCCGGGGTTTGTTGTGAATACGCCAAGGGCTATTATGCCCGTTACTGCAGCGATCTTCGAAAGCGGGTTCATGCGGTGTAAAAAACTGTCCCTGTTTATGTACTGCATAATCTCTTTCATGCGCATGTGCCTCCTCTAACACATTCTTTACTGAAACATTCTTTACTGACACATTCTTTACTGAAACATTCTTTGCCGGAAAATTTCCTGTTGACCGAATCTTCCACAATTTTTCCGGACTCCATACGAATGACCCTTTCTACATGGTCTCTTACGATCTGCAGGTTATGAGTCACCATGACTATTGTGTGGCCTTCCTGCTGGAGCCTTCGCATGAGCTGCATCATCCTGTCGGACTCTTCGGCATCCAGCCCTGTGGTGGGCTCGTCAAGCACTATCAATTCAGGCTTCATTGCAATTACGCAGGCTACAGCCAGTCTCTGCCTTTCTCCTCGGCTCAGGTGGCGGGGGAAGACTTTTTGCTTTTCACTCAGGTTTACAAGCTCCAGGGAATGGAGGATTGCCCTTGTTGCTTCAGGCCCTTTTACTCCAATATTATTCAGCCCGAAATTGACTTCGGCTTCAACGGTATCTTCAAAGAGCATGTTGTCCGGGTTCTGGAAAACCAGACCAGTGTGCTTCACAAGCTCGTTTATAGGAACTGTAGAGGTATCGAGTCCCTTTACGGTCACCCCTCCGGAGTAAGGGTGCAGGAGACCGTCGAAATGTTTCACAAGGGTAGTCTTACCAGAACCGTTTTCCCCCAGAATGGCAATGAGCTCCCCAGGGTAGATATCAAGGTCAACGCTGTCAAGCGCAAGGACTTCTCCATAGCGCTGGGTGAGTTTCTTTACAGAAATAATCGGCTGGTCGCCTTTTCTTGTAATGGAAAGGCTTGTTGTAAGAGCTGAAGTAGAAGTAAAATCCATAGAAGTTGTAAGATTTGTAGAAGTCAGCTCTGAAGAGCTTGCGGTAAAGTCCGAGGGGCTTTTTATGGATTTTATTTCCCCTTTCTCAAGAAGCACGACCCTGTCCCCTATTTCAAGGAAGTCCTCGATATTGTGATCTACGATTATAATCGTCTTTCCGGCTTCTTTCAAACTCTTCAGGACAGAAAATACCTTTCGGACTGCCTGCAAGTCCAGTTCGGCAGTAGCTTCGTCAAGGATCAGGACTTCCGTATCCAGGGCAAGGGTTGCGGCGAGGGCAGCTTTCTGCTTTTGCCCGCCGGAAAGTGTGTGAGGAGCCCTGTTTTTTAGATGGCTTATTTCGCAGAACTCCATTGCCTCTTTTAACCTGCTTAAAATCTCTTTTTCCGGATGACCGTGGTTTTCGAGTCCTGAAAGGATTTCTTCTTCAACGGTTGTAAAGATCAGCTGAGACTCCGCATCATCAAAAACCATCCCTATATGCCGGCTCAATTCCTTCATGCCATCGAATTCTTTAATATCCCTGTTTTTGAAGCTGATGCTCCCTTTAATTTTGCCCCCGATTTCGTGGTGGAGGATGCCTGCCATTGCAAGGGCAAGGGTGGTTTTTCCGGCTGCACTGTGCCCCGTAACAAGGAGCAGTTCTCCTTTCCGGACTTCCAGATTTATATTTTTTAACGCAGGGCTTTCTGCTGTTCCGTAGGTATACGAGAAGTTCCTGAGTTTGATCATGATTTATGCTTTCCCCCGGGCAAGTACCTTTGAAGCAGGAATATAGAGGATCTGGACAATGACTGCGTTAGCAATTGCAGTTAATACGACGATAGGGATTACAGCACCTACAAAAGCTCCCATGGTCTCAAACTTTGACACGATTGTAGGGGCAATAAGAAGCATTGCAACGATTACAAAGCTTGTCCCACTGGCAAGGGTACCTAGCAGGGTTGAAATGGCCGGAGAGACCGATAGCTTATTGCTGAGAGATTTATATGTGAACAGGCATGTGACTGCTCCTATCGGTTCGCTGATAAGGTTTGCAGGTGGGAAAATGGAATGGCTGAGAAGAGCACATACGATGCCTGCTACAATTCCTATCCCTATGACCTCCGTGAATTTGGGTATGACAAGGATAATTGCAAGACAATAAAAGGCTATTACGAGATTCGAGACTATGGGACCCGGTATAACAAGAGATAAATAGCGCACGATTGCGCCGACTGCGAGCAAAATTCCAACAATAGCAATATCCTGAGATTTCATAAAAATCATCTTCCTACATCAGTTTTTCAGGAGAACTTTCCTGAGTTCATAAATACTACAAATCAATTAAATCTCATAAATCAGTTAATCATAGTAAATTGATTAAACATAACAAACTTAGTCTACATTATAGTACAACAAAGTATACTAATGTACATTAGTATATGTACTTTACGCTTTATCAAGTATTTTTGCAATTTTTTCCGCTCTTTTCCACTCTTTTCCGCGCCTGTCCATATCTGTCCATAAAATACTCCGGTTTTAGACACAGCCCGAAGAATTTCATACAGCCATGAAGAGTTTCCGACAAGAAAATGGTTCTAATAGGAAAACTCATCATGAGACAGAACATAAGATTAACAAAGACTATTCTGGGGTGTTGCATGTCTTCAGTGGAGGAACGTGAGCTAGCGGAAGTAAGGATGATTGAAGAGGGATTCAGAAAAGCCTACGATGGAGACGCTAAAGGGGTGGTGGATGCTTTTAGCAGCCTGAGGGATTTTGCAGTGCATCTGATACATCTGGATATTACTGCAGAATACGAGCTTGATGCAAAAGCTCTGATAATTGCTATGGGGGATATAGGCAGGGTGACCGCCGAAAAAAGAATGGAGATAGCATCCATAGCCTCAGTCCACTCTCTTGGAGAAGTAGCTGTTGAGGCTGTAGCTCAAAAAAGAGAGTCTCTTGCATTAAAAGCACTTTCTGGTCTTGGGAATCTTGCCCTGGAGTTTGCAGGAAAAAGTATGGATGCTGTGGCAAGAAATGCAGCTGAATGCCTGGGAAACTTCGGGAAAAACTCTTCAAGGGAAAAAATGGAGGTTCTGGCAAGCCTTTCCGAGATATATCTTATGCAGTTATCCATGAGAGCAATGGAAAAAAATCTCTCTGAAACCCTGGCTGCTGCCATAAATCTCCTTGGAGAAATAGGGGTTTCTTCAGCCGGGCAGGAATTGGAGGATAGTGCGGTCGGGGCTGCAATCCTCCTTGAGGAACTGGGTATTGCTGCTGTAAGAAAAAGAAACGAATCTCAGGTAGAGGATGTGATCCGGGCCCTTGAAAAGCTGGGAAAGGACCTTTCACAGCAAGGATCTAAAAGTGCACTTGTCCAGACTGTGTGGGCTCTGGAAACCCTTCGGATCCTTGCGCTGGAATATGGAATGGAAACTGCTGGTGCCGCAGGGAAGCTGACACTGGAATCGCTAAGTACAGCAGGAGTCATCGATGAAGAACAGAACCTGGAAAGAATTCAGGAAATAAAGGAGTTCCACCAGCGTATCCTTAGGAGAAATTGACTAAACCGTAATTGATAGACAAAATATTGAGGGCAAGTCCCCAAGCTCATCCCCGTAGTCCCTACGGTGTCATAATCCAATTAGATTCTGATCTATGAGAGCGAATTTTTTGATATTGATAGCGGCATTAATGTCTCTATGGTGTTTGGTTTTACAGTCTGGACAAATCCATTCTCTGTCTTTTAGTTGAAGCTCTTTATTGTGGTATCCACACACACTACATAGCTTAGAAGAGGGTTCAAATTGTCCTATTCTCAGGACGGTTTTTCCAAACCATTGAGCCTTATATTCCAACTTTGTTACAAAACTACTCCACGCAGAATCACTTATAGCCTGTGCTAAGTGATGATTCTTAACCATGCCTTTAACATTTAGAGTTTCCAGAGCTACAGCTTGGTTTTCACTAACAAGTCTAAAAGAGAGTTTGTTCTGGAAGTCATTTCTCTGATTTGTTATTTTGTCATGGAGTACAGCAAGTCTTCGTTTAGCTTTTGCCCTGTTCTTAGAGCCTTTCTGTTTCCTTGAGACTCTTTTCTGTAATACTTTGAGCCTTTTAAGAGAGTTTTTCAAGTACTTTGGATTCTCAACCTTTTCTCCTGTTGAAAGGACAGAAAAGTCTTTGATACCTACATCAATTCCTACTGTTGTTGATTCTGTAAAAGCTTCCTTTACTGGAAGTTCTTTTCCATCTTCAACAAGGATACTGATGTAGTAATGTCCTTTACATGTCCTTGATACCGTAGCCGTTTTAGGCTCTCCTTCAAACTTCCTGTGAAGAACTGCTTTAATTGGTTCTATTTTAGGAAGCTTGATAGTATTATTTTCAAAGTTTACAGTGTAGTGTTGAGGTACAGGGAAAGACTGTATCGGATTCTTTTTCGATTTGAACTTTGGAAACCCTGTTTTCTCTCTAAAGAATCTAGTGAAAGCGGATTCAACCTGCTTAGTCATCCCCTGTAATGATTGAGAGTTAACTTCTCCTAACCACTCATTAGAAGCCTTTAGAGTAGGAATTAATTTGTTTAAGTCAAATCTGGAAATTGATTCCCCTGTCTGCTCATAAGTTTTAATTTTCTGGTCAAGTGCCCAATTATAGACAAATCTACAGCTACCTATATGCTGATTCAATTGAATAGCTTGTGTAGTTGTAGGATAGAGTCTAAATTTGAACGCTTGCATCATACAAAGGCATAATATGCTTTAACAACATATATACTTCTTGATAAATATGAAGTATGAAACACGGAATCATAGCAAATTTTTGTTAATGTATCATGTTATTTTTGTTTGCAAATACCGAAAAGTCATACTTGAACCAATTAGCAAAGAACTCAAACAGATTATGAGTGACAGTTCAAAAGAGTCTAACTTTGAAATCCTTGAAATGGAAACTGACAAAGACCATATTCATTTCTTGATCAAGAGTGAACCGAAAGTTAGCGTTTTGTCAATTGTCAGAAAATTGAAACAAGAATATACTAACAGGTTATGGAAAACTCAAAAAGAATATCTGAAAAAGTATTATTGGGGTGAGAATACGTTATGGAGTGATGGTTATTTTGCGTCTACTATCGGAAATGTTAGTAAAGAGGCGGCAGAATATTACATACGAAATCAGGGTTGAAGTTGACGCTTATATCCCCTGAGCTAAAGACTCAGGGGTTTTACGCTTCTTCATATAAATCGGATGTTAATTTCAGGCAGAGAAAAAAAGATATATAAATAGAATGCGAAAATTGAATGCAATTTTTAAGACATAGTTTTAACTTCACAACTTAACTTCACAACTTATTCTAATGAAAAATAATTTTTAAGACTATTCTAATGGGAATATCCAAAAATCTACTTTTCACATCACACAGAAACATATAAGAAAAAGAATTTAAAACATATTAGAAAAAGGAGTTAGAATTTGGTGCTCCGGCCGGGATTCGAACCCGAGTCTTCGGCTCGAAAGGCCGGAATGATTGGCCGGACTACACTACCGGAGCACATTGCATCTCACAGCGAAACCAACAATATACCTGGTAATATATAAATCTGTCCCTTCTCTGCGAGCTTTTTGTGCAGTTTACCGATCAGACACAGTTTATCCGGTCTATATCCAGGACAATGGCTGCAATTCTTTAATAGGCACTCCATAACTGGCTGAGAAATATTTAGTTAGAACCCCCTTCAGGGCTCTGAAACTTAGGGAAGCGCAGTAGCAGAGAGGAAGTAGCAAATCAAACTAGAGTAACAAAGATACGATAACAGTCAAATGAAAGTAAAGAGAAAAGGAAACAGGAAAAGATACAACAAAAAGAGAAATAGAATATATAATCCTACATTCCGCAGTATTTTTTTGAAAATCAATATTTTTTCCGATAGCGTTTTTCAAAAATTCTCAATTAATATACCCAAACTGAAATTTGAATAAAAATTGAATACTAAGTTTTTTGGTCTCTGAACATACCGTATAGCCATTTTTAACTCCTGCATAGAAATCCGATAAATTCACGTTAGGACAAAAATCGATAGCAAGAAAAATAATGAATATACGAAAAATACTGCGGAAAGTGGGTATAATGAGAAGGTAAAAAGATACAACAAAAAGAAAAATAGAATATATAATGAGAAGGTAAGAAAAATGGTAAGAGAAGTAGAAATCGAAAAATGGAAATAATTGAAATAATTATAAAAAAGTTTTCCGAGCAATTAATAAAAGTATGGTGCTCCGGCCGGGATTCGAACCCGAGTCTTCGGCTCGAAAGGCCGGAATGATTGGCCGGACTACACTACCGGAGCATTTTGGCTGTACTTAAGTGAACTTTATTTCCCTTATCGAAGGGGATCTTCAATAAGGGTTTCCAGTATAAATAGATATCGGTTGCAGAGAATTCCTGAAGAGGCTTTATTTAAGATTATTCCAGATCTCTTAAAATATTTCAGGCCTCTTTAGACATTATCAAAGTTTTTGGTTTATTTCAACTTTTCTTTTCAGATTTTTTCTTTAATTTATTCCTCATCTTCGGCTTCGATATCCATATCTTCTTCGGCTTCTCCAGATTTTTCAGTGTCTTCCACCATAAGGTTTCCGATCCATTCACTGAGTCTTCCGCAGTATTCGGGCTCGCAGTCCCCGGTACAGCCAGTACAGGATGAAAACATGTCCCCGGAGAGCAAAAGGTCATATTTCTCTTTAACCTCCTCTTTTGCTTTCAGGAGGTATGTCCTCGCTCCGTTTGAGACCCCCACTTCACGGATAATAAGGTCTTTGTCCAGAAGCTTTTTTACGATCCTGGAGCACTTCCTGCTATCGATAGCCAGCTCTTTCCAGATAACGTTCTGGAAAACGCCGTCTTTATGTCTTCTTATTATATTGTATGCTTCTTCTTCAAGATCCATGCCTGTTTCCACACTAATGAGGTTCCTTCTTCAGACGTTTCAGTCTTCTACAGGAGTGATCAGTATGATATTATTGCCCCGAAGCACTACAGAACCAAGGGAACGGACTTTTTCCCCTTTTACAATCTCCATCGTATCAACAAGATGAAGATTCATATAGTCGTCCACACTCTTTAGAGTGCCTTCAAGCAAATTAAGGTCGCCTTTCATTTCTACCTGGATCCGCGATCCAACGATTTTCTGAACTTTTTTATTTGGGAACAAAATTAAACCCTCGCTGATTTATTCTGGATTTTCGGTTCCCCGTACTCCCGGGTTCCTGCTTCCTATTCCAAAGCCGGCACAGAGCAAATTATGTCAGGGCATTATACACATTTACAATAAGCCTGCTGCCTTTATCAGCTGCATCCTGCCAGCAACTGAAAAACCATTCCGAATCGTCACTCCACCGGCTTTTAAGAAAACTGAAATTACATACCCTTTTCAGAGATATATAACCATCGATGTCCGGGAGTCTCAGGAGAGCCTTAAGAGCCTCTCAAACCTCAAAGAGTTAAGACAGGTTAAAACGAGTAACCTGAACTTAGATATAACCCTGAATATCAGTGCTTTCGTCAACTTTTGCGGGCTCTTTTTTGGTCATTCTCGGGATCGCTCTTGAAATGGGCCCGAAAACGGATTCATACTCATTTATGTGCTGGGTCAGCCAGCGGCTCAGTTCAAGAGCTGCAACCGGAGAAAGTATCACTTCGGTTTCAACACGCCTTTCGATAACCCTGGATTCGGAGGCATCCCCGAACATCTTAGGGGTGTCATTGTAAAAACCTATCCTGAAATCGTAAGGACTGTGCCCGCCTGCAGCTCCTATTGCATATATCTGCCGGAAGTCTTCAGGCTTTATAAACTCAATTGTGATACTTTTTTTCCCTTTTTTGGAAGCTGTACTTTCAATATTTTCCCTGGATCCAACATCTTCGGCCATAAAAATTACCTCTGTGCTTTGCTCTCGTGAGAACCCCGGTATCCGGGATCTGGTTTTGCCAGTTATCCATAATACTGACAGGTTATTCCTTGCAGGCTATTTTTCCCGGTAGAAACAGGAATATTTACCTCTTCATCACTTATAAATCACTTGTCTGCAAAAACTTATATGAATTTTTTAACCCTGGACTTTCTTCTTAAGTTTCTTTGCTTCTTCTGCGACTTCCTTTTTCGAATGAACCCTTGCGATCAGTTCCACAGCATCAAGGTTGCGTACCGCATTGTCCAGATACCCAAAAACATCGCCCTGATACGCTGAAATGCCGTACCTATCCTCAAATCTCTTAATAATCTGAGAAGGGTCCATACCTTCCATACGCAGCCGGATAATCTTCTCCGAAAATTTCTGTTCTGCACACCCGCAATAAGGTGAGTCCCTGCATGTGCAGGTTAAAAAATCAGAGGCAAAGTTCAGCATAAGTTCCCTTATTTTGATATCCAGATGGGACAGAGAGTCTCCGTCAAAGACAATATCAAGGGCTGCTCCCTGAAAAACCCTTGAAGGCATGTTCACATGCAAAGAGCTTCCGATCTGGTTTGAATACTTGAAGTATGCAGCATCGAAAAATTCCAGGTTGGTTACAATTTTCAGGGAACTGTTTTCCGCAAGCACGGCGTCTCGAATCAAGAAAGCTTTGGAGACCGGCAAGAAATGGGCTGCAATAATTTTCCCGAATCGAGTAAGTGCTACTTTATTTCCCTTTTTCTCAAGGAATCTGTAGCTCTGGAGGCGGGAAACCAGTTTATCCAGTTCAAAACTCCCAAACATAAGGGAATGGATATTCCTTAAATCCTGGACCGAAGAAGTAACAGCAACTGATGCAAGAATCTCTTCAAGCTGTTCGGCTTCCCCGTAATCGACTCCCGCAGAGAGCATCTCACCCTGCAGTAACTTGACTGCAACCTCTTCTTCAGTATCGGACTGTGAGCTCGAATAGGATTTCCCTGGAACAGGCATGAGCACGACAATGCCCCGATCGTGATAATCAGGTCTACCTGCCCTTCCACTCATCTGCAGGAACTCCTGGACCGAAATCCAGTCTATGCCCATTGCAAGGGATTCGAATATAACCTGGGAAGCCGGGAAATCCACTCCGGCTGCAAGGGCAGCAGTGGTCACAACTACCGGAAGCTCCCCTTTTGCAAACATGGTTTCCACCTTTTTTCGTTCATACTGCGAAAGCCCCGCGTGGTAAGGGGAAGCCTGGATTGAAAGAGCTCCTGCAAGCTTATGGCAGTTTCTCCTTGAATTCGTAAAGACTATTGTCTGTCCCCTGTGCTTTTTCGAAGAGAACATTGAATACTCTTCTTTTGCAAGCTGGGAAATCAGTTTTGCCTTTTCGTTTTCCTGGCAGAAAAGGAGATGCCTGTCTATGGGAACAGGCCTGTGCTCATAGCGGATAAGCCGGGCTCCGAGTTTCTTTGCATAGGCTTCAGGGTTTGCAACGGTTGCAGAGAGGTAAATGAACTGGGCTTCAGGCGCCACATAGCGAAGCCTACCTATAAGCCCGTCCAGCCTGTGTCCTCTTTCCTGGTCTTCGAGTGTATGGACTTCATCTATAACAACAGTCCCTATTTTGCCAAGAAAATCAGTGTTTCCTGAACGGAGCATGTGGTCTACGCCTTCATAGGTCCCCACAATTATGTCCGCATTAGGGCTTGTATGCATTTTCACACGCTGGGAAGTCTTTATAAGAATTGCACCGATCTTTATGGAGGTTATGATCCCGAGCTTTGAATACCGTTCCGTAAACTGGTCGTATTTCTGATTTGCAAGGGCAACAAGAGGAACCAGGTAAAGCATTTTCCCTTTTTTATCCAGCAGGTTCTGGACCCCTGCCATCTCCCCTATCAGAGTTTTCCCGGTTGCGGTTGCGGAAACTACAAACTGGTTTTTTCCTTCCAGAAGCCCGGCTTCTACAGACAGAGCCTGCACCGGAAGCAGGGTTTCTGATTTAAGAAGCAGCATTTCCTTGAACTTCTTTGCAAGGGGGAGGTTCTTTACCCTGACCGTAGCTTCGGTGGGTTTTGTCCGGATGGTGTCATAACGCGTGAACTCAGGGTCCAGCCTCTCAGGGCTCAACATACGGATTGTCCGATCAAGGTCTCTTGTTTTGGAGAGAACCTGCTCAAGAAAATCAACCGATTTTTCCCCGTACTGTGCGCCTGCTGAACGAACTGCCCGCAGCAATTCTTCTTTTGCGCAGTCTGCGCAGATGAGCTCGTCGTGGTACTTGATTGACTTGCTATTTACGAAGTTAAAACGTTTATTGATCCAGCAGTGTTTGCAGATCTTTACCTTATCTGCACTGAGTTGAAACCCCTTGAGCATTTCAAGAAAAGCCTCTTCATTTGCAGGGTCCCCTCCTTCTGCTAGCATAATCCTGTTTGCACTGCGCAAAAGCTCTATGAACTGCTGGGGAGGAATGAATTCCTCGTTTTTTTTGCAGGTAAGAACCCTGATTTTATGAGGACGTGGACCTTTATAACTGTCCTTTATATGGAGCTCAGCCACGGAAAGCGGCTGCTTCATCCGGTCCTTTATGTTCATCACTATAATTTTTGATTTTTCAGCATAGCTTAGGACCCAGAGCGTCATTGTTTATCCTGATATGTGAATGATATAAGTAAGCTTCCTTTGGCGTTCGAAAAATGATAGTACTCTGCCATCTAAAACTGCAGTAGCATATGTGATATTGAGATGTGCATGTAAACTTAAAGAGGAAAATATAAAGAGGAAAATATGCGACGGTTTTCAGAAAATCTTCCGAAGTGAAAACGTTTTCCAGAGCATACCACCCGATTTTTTGCAGGGTATGCCTTTCTGAGCACATTCTTCAGAGCATCTACATGTATCTTCATATATAGAAGCTATCGTATTTAGATATTATCACTTAAATATAATATAATAATTGTTAGAGTTTGTTTCACGAGAACAAAAACCCTGATTTTCAGAACACATAATTTTCGGTTCAGCTGGAAGATAGGTTCAACTAAATAGGAAATTGAGCTGGATAAAGAGATCAGGTTAAACAGAGAAATTCAGTTAACAGCAGAGGGTTTAATAAAGAGGTTAGGCTGAAGAGAGAGTATTATATTTTCAGTTGATACCTTCTTTCAGTTGATACCTTCTTTCAGTTGACACTTCCTCTCAACTCATCAAAAAATATTAAAGGCAGGCTCCTTCCTTTGTAAACCTGCACATGCAGTTCCGGGTCTCTGGAATATTTCCAATCGCATCCGAGAGAATTTTGAAGATTGAGCCCTGTGCCTTCCCGACAACTTCTGTGACTTCATCTGCCGTTAATTTTTGCGTGGTCATCCCACATGCCTGGTTTGTAACGATGGCAAGGGAAGCATAACAAAGGCTGAGTTCCTTTGCAAGGACTACTTCCGGTACCCCTGTCATGCCAACAACATCTGCAAACTTGCTCATCATGCGGATTTCAGCCCGAGTCTCAAAACGGGGACCTTCAGTACAGGCATAAATTCCCTCGGTATAGGAAAGTCCATGTTTTCCCAGGGCATACTTAAGAGCTGCCTTTATTTCAGGGCAATATGGCTCAGTAACATCAACATGAACAGTTTGATCGTCATAAAAGGAAGAGGGCCTTTTGCAGGTAAAATCAATGAAATCGTCAAGCACGACAAAACTGCCCACTGGATGCCCTCGCATTGACCCAACCGAGTTTGTGGAGATTACACGCTTTACGCCGAGGGAGTGGACAGCCCAGATGTTTGCCCTGTAGTTAACTCTGTGCGGCGGGACATGGATTTCTTCGGCATGTCTGGGAATTATTGCAACACTTCTTCCTTTTATACTGGTTATATATGCGGTAATCCCTCCATAGGGAGTCTTCACCTGCTGGCTTTCGCAGTCCCTGTATGAGCTGAAACCCACACCTCCAAGTATTGCAATTTCTGCAATTTCAGTTGCCTTCTCCATTTTTAGATCTCCTTTCCCGCGTTTTAATGCTAAACTTATTAATTTTCAACTGATTGGTCTCTCAGAAGTTCATGCGATTTTCTTATTTCTTCTTCCTTTAACTCTCTTCTCGTTTTCCAGAGTCTGGTTTGACATAGAATATTTAATCCCTGCAAGTGCAATGAGGATTGCAATTATAATCGAATATACGAAGTACTGCAGTGCAAGGGAAGGATCACTTAAGATCCCATCCGATATGGAGGCTGCTGCCAGGATGTATGTGCTTGCTCCCCAGAAAAGCAGGCCGGTTGCGATCACGAAGAGAGAGATGGAGACATTTCTATATATGGACCTGCCATCCATCCTGAGATCGAAAATCTTTCCCAGGTCCGCAAGAAGGAGGGCTACTGCGTACCACCATACAGAGACATTGATGAAGACCGAAATAAGTGTCAGGGTGCCGTGATACCAGACCCCTTCTGCAGAGTAGAGTTTCCATACCTCCATAGCTCCGTATACAGTGGCCACAAGACTGATAAGCAGGGCAGCAGTGTAGCTGATGAAAACCATCTTCTGCTTAAGAAAAGCATCCCAGAGCCTTTCTTTTTCGAGGGCAACAATATCATCGAGCCCGAAGCCCCTGTACAGCATGTAAAGCCCGACAGCCGCAAGAATTCCCACAACTGCCCCTTCGGGATAGCGGGCAAGCAAAAAGATGGCATAGATAAGAAAAGCAAGACCTATAGGCACAAAAAAAGTTTGAGATATCTTGGGATCACTGAAGACGTGCTTAAGGATATAATATGTGCTTTCCAGGTTTTCACTCTGCATAACAACAATACGTTTTACGGAGTCGATTTTCATTCTAGATTGCACAATAGGGACAAGAGTTTCATCCTCTGCCCCATCCGAAACAAAGACTGCTCCCTTTACTTCGTTCATCTGGAGATAGAGTTCAAGCTGTTCAGCAATCTTCTGGTCTGAGATCACGCCGACATTCTTATCCCCTGCAAAAGAGACGATCTCAGCGTCAACTCCTTTTGCCCGAAGCTCGTCAAGGATCCGGATCCCTCCGAAAATCGTATTTGTGTCCGAATCCTCAGGGTCAGCAATCCCAAGTGCAACTGCTGCCTGAACATTTGCCTCCCTCCCTACTATGGGAGTTCCCATTTTTGCTTTTTCGCCCAGGTCATTATCCCTGTCTATGCATATAACTAAGGTCTGCATGTCTCCTCTATCATTTTTATGGAGGTATTCTGTCCCGGAGATCCAGTTCTCTACTGAAAAATGTATCTTATCATGTTTCTGACTTATCGGCTTGCCGGGGAATGCATTACAGAAGCCGTGGTTATAATATTCGCCGGATTTTTTCCCCTTCTTTCCGGAAATTTATGCCTGGCCTGATACACTCTTTGAATTTGTTGAATATTCTTACTCTTTACAAGCATACTATTTCAATTTATAGTTTATATAGTGAACTGCACACACAAGCTACTTGAAATTCTGTAAAATGATCAAACCTTTTAACATAGCAGGAACTCTATATAAAGTATATCTTCGCTTTATAAATTTCGGCTGCTGGCTTTTTACCCGAAAAGGATTCTTTTACAAATCCCGAAGAAACCTTAACTTCCAAGGATAATGTTATAATTCTGGATGCCGAGATATAAGTATCTAAAAAACAAGCTCTCTTCACGAGAAAAATCTATTATCATTATTGAATATTTAGAGGGGATTATATGACAAAAGAAGTTGAGACTGAAACAAAAGAAACCGGTAAAAAAAGTTTCGATATTCAGGGAAAAATTGGAAAGCTAGGGGATGATGTTGACAGCCTTGCAAAAAAAACAGGGAATGAAGCCTCTAAACTTGAAAAGAGCATAAATGGGGAAATAAAGTCACTATTCGGGGAAATAAAGTCCATTGATGTAAAAGACGAGGTAAAAAGTACTACCGACAGGGTTGAAAAGCTGGTTGACACGACTGGAGACAGTGCAAAAAAGCTTGCATCGGATATCAAGGCAGATATCAAAAAATTAATGGAAAAAATCTAATGATAATTTAAAAGAAAAAAACAGATGAGATAGTGGACGAGAAGGTAGAGGTTTTCTTCGTCTTTACTTTCTCTTTTTGATCCTCTTCCTTTATTTCATCCTTATTTATTCTCTTCCCTCACCCTTTTCCCTTAACCTCTTCCTTTATTCTCTTTCTTTAGCCTCATTTTCGGCTTTCTCAAGGATGCAGCGTCCACGAAGTTAGTTTGAATTCCAGTTAGTACCTGCTTCCCTGAGCATAGACCACATCGACAACCTCACCTTCAGTCACTGTGACTGTCACTGTAGCTGTATCGATTACATCCGGATCTTTTTCAGAAATAAGATCAAAATTGTAGACGAACTCCCAGCAGTAAGGGCAACGAAGGGTCACGGTTTCTACAAGGATCGGTTCGGTTAAATTATATTTCCTGTAGAAATCCAGGTTTCTGACATAGGTTTCGGCAATCTGCTGGCTTTCCTCTTCCGAAGTTTCGTTGAATTTATCGGAACCGGTTCCATTACTTCCGATGCAGCCGGAAATGACAGTAACAATACTGATAATAATCAGAAGTAAGGGGAAGATCTGATGGTTTTTCACTGGCTCTCATCCTTTGCTTTTCGCTTACTATGGGTAGAGGCATACAATAAGGAAAAAGATCTATAAAAAGATATGTATAAAGTTTTTCGCTTACTATGGGTAGAGGTATACGAAGAGCGTTATTTAGCAATTACTTACCTGGTTCGTGTGATTTTATAAGCTTCGTGCAGGACTAAAATATTCAGGAAAATCCTGCTACTTATTTTTGCCATGATTAAAAAATTTCAAAGCTTAAGGATCAATGTTGTCGAAAGTATGTAAAATGTATTAATTACGGCTTCCCCTATGAAGACTCCCAGCAGACATTTGAGAATGGGTATTCTAAGGCTCGATGCCACATACACAATCAAATCCGTCGGTACGAGCGGAAAAAAAACTCCAGCCAACAATTGAAGTTCTTTGTCCGTTAGCCCACCCCTTATTTTTCGGATATATTTGCCGTATTTTGTTTCGAAATATACGTCAAAACCCAGGTATTTTGAGAAATAGCAAACTATAGTAGAAGAGCTCAGTATCCCTGCCATGTTTACTGCAAAAAGTTCCACGGGATCGAAGATCAATAACCCTGCCAGGAGGAGGAGAGTCGAGGGAATCATGGTCAGACCTCTGGCTGAGAGGAGCAGAAAATAGATAATCAGGGCTATGTAATGGCATTCTTCGGAGAGGTCTTCCAGGAAAAGGACGTTTATTTCATCCGGGAAATACCTGATACAAAATAAGTATGGATTGGGTTAACAGGGTGTGAACTACCACTCAACTAAAGACTCAGGGGTTTTACGCTTCTTCATAGAAACAAAATCCGAAACTTAACTATACCCTAAATAGCTCCTTTCTGTTTTATTTCCCTTTTTCGTGTTTCTACCCATCTTAACATTTAGTCTTATTTTGTGACGATTGGCATTTTTTACACTACTAGCATTTTTGAGCCCTTCAGTTAATTATATTATTTAGAAAGAGTAAATATAATTATAATACCCCCTATAGTAAGTAGGAATCTATTTGCCGTCAGAAAAGGTAAGGAACGGTTGCCATGTCCAATTATGTTGATCAGCGCAGGTTTACAAGGAAAAGTTCCGTAAAGAACAACTCAACTCCTGTAGATTATAGTCCGAGTAATCCAGTTCAGAGTAGCCAGGCTCAAAATGGTTCCTTTCAGGGTTATCCTGTTCAGTGCAGTCCGGTTCAGAGCAACTCCCTTAGTTTTCACCCCGTTCTTCCAGACAATATATCTGTTTTACCCTTTTTTGGGCAACATTCAGGGCTGAAGGTTTTTCTGGATATGGATGGAGTACTTACGGATTTTACAGGCGCATGTGAGAGATTAAGTGAACACATGATGTTCTGGTACACTGCCGATAAGGAACGTTTCTGGAGGCACATTACAGCCGCAGGAGCCGATTTCTGGTCTGATATGCACTGGCTGACAGGAGGCAAGGAACTTCATGGCTTTCTTAAAAGTTCAGGCTTACACCCTACAATCCTTTCTGCCCTCCCCAATCCGGAAAGAAAGACTGCCCTGGCTAATGCCAGAAAAGGCAAAATAGATTGGCTGAAAAAAGAACTCGGAACACCATACGCAAACAATGCAATCCTCTGTTTCCGCCCGGAAAAAGCTCTCCAGTCTGGAACCTCCAAGGTCCTGATCGATGACAACTCCGATAATATCCGCGAATGGGAAGAAGCAGGAGGGACAGCTATCCTGCATAAAAGCACGGATCGGACAATCAGGTGTTTAAGCAAAACTATTGAACTCGAGCAAAAATTCTGATTATTAAAATTGTTACTTTACCCCGGTTCTTATTCCCTTAGGGCTCGTTACGAAATAACCTAGGTGACACATAATTATTTTAGAAGTTAATTGAGTTGCTTGCTTGTGAAGATGATTGAGTACAATCTAAAAAGTTACTTATGCTATTTCGCGATGGATCCTTAGCTCCCGGTTAACAATCTTTAACTTCTTGAGACCATTTCTGTGAATGCGTTCTTATCCTTGTTACTTACAATTATTAGCAAAATAATATAAATTAAATAATAAAAGTAACAATTCAGGTAGCCTTTGAAAGGCTACAATTTTTCCTCTTTTCGAGGAAAAATTACATATAAATTGAATCCTATTTTGTTTCGTTATTATGCTTACACGTGAAGAGATCCTCGTTATCTATGAAGCTGGTCCTGAAGCTGTAATTTCTGTAATCCAGAGACTTGAAACTATCATAGAAGAACAAGCTATTCGAATTGCTGAACTAGAAGAACGTGTAAGGATTTTAGAATCTCGCTTAAATCAAAATAGCAGAAACAGCAGTAAACCTCCTTCTACTGACTTTTCAGTCAAAGAAAAACCTAATCCCAAGAGTCTCCGGAAAAAGAGTGGGAAGAAACCTGGAGGTCAAGAAGGTCATCCAGGCACAACTCTTGATATGGTTAATGATCCTGATTAGGTAATTGAACATTCTTTGACCTGCTGCAAAGAATGTGGACATACTCTTGAGGATGTTGAAGTTGAAGCTTATGAGAGAAGACAAATTTTTGATATTCCTCCTGTAAATCTAATTGTTACGGAACATCGAAGTCAGATTAAGACCTGTACTCACTGTGGAAAATCAAATAAAGCTTCTTTTCCAGAATTTGTGAAATATCCCGTCCAGTATGGTCCTAATATTTTAGCTTCAGCAATTTACTGTAAAAACTACCAGTTTATTCCCTATAAAAGGATTTTAGAGTTTTTTGATGACGTTATGGGGATAAAAATCTGTTCTGCTACGATAATCAGAGCAGAAAAAGAATGCTTCCGGAATTTAGAGGAGTTTGAAAATGTGAGTCAGGAGAGGTTAATAACTTCTCCTGTAATCCATTGTGATGAAACTGGGATGAAAATTGAAGGAAAAAGGCATTGGCTTCATGTAGCTTCTAATGACAAATACACCTGTTATTTTGCTCACTCAAAAAGAGGATCAGAAGCAATTAATGCCATGGGAATTCTTCCAGAGTTTAAAGGAATAGCAGTTCATGACGGATGGAAACCCTATAACAGTTATGAATGTGATCATGCTCTTTGCAATGCTCATCTCCAGAGAGAACTTACTGGAATTGAGGAGAACTATAAACAGCAATGGGCTAAAGAGATGAATGAACTGTTAACAGAAATGAAAAAGTATACTGATGAGTGTAAAGAGCAGGTCAAAGATCTGGACTTTGAGCAAATTAAAGTGTTAGAAGAAAGGTTCGATGCTGTAGTCATGAAAGGGATTGAAGAAAATCCACCTTCTCTAAACCCTGAAAAACAAGGAAAACGTGGTAAAAATCCAAAAACAAAAGCAAGGAACCTACTTGACAGGTTTATAGAAAACAAAAAACAGATCCTGAGATTCCTCAATGACTTGAGAGTTCCGTTTGAGAATAACCAAGCAGAAAGAGACATAAGGATGATGAAATTACAGCAGAAAATATCAGGAACTTTCAGAACTATACAAGGAGCGGAAGCTTTCTGCAGAATTAGAGCTTATATCTCAACCATTAAAAAGAACGATTTACCTGTTATAGACGGTATTCTCGCGGCGCTCAAAGGAGCGCCGCTATTATTCTGAGAATTTCAGCATTTTGCTGAAAAAACATACTTTTTTATCAGTGGCTGAATAGTTACTAATAAAACTGTATTTTATGTATTGTTTGCGCTCCCGCCAACTTCTGACACACAACTCTTCACACGTAATTTTTGACACGTTAATCACATCAAGCGGGTCTTTCATCTTGGCGGGGGTTCATCTTCCCTTATTCACTCCTTTCCCCCTCGTTTATCGGCCGCTGGACGGAAAAAAGTTCGGTCTATAAGGTATTTTCTTGATCTTCAAAAAAGCTTAAAGAGAAAGAGGATTTTTAGTTTCATTTTCCAGTAAACCCCCCTATCCCCTTCATTTCATCTTTTCATATCTGCCTCCTCTGAAGTAAAACCACAATTCTTATGAAGCTGCAAAAGGTGAAATTACCCTGGAGCAGAGGTAAGTTTTCTTGTTAAGACCCCCACCCTTTAAATGGCTAGGACTAAGAATCGAGTGGTAAAACTAAAAGCTAGAAAAATCGCAGCCGGGACTTTTTGAACCTCTACTTTTTCCCCCTTTTGGCTGGAACTCTCAAAAAGCTGTAATCCCAGTCCAGTATGCATTTTCCCCTTCTGGCTGGAACTCTCAAAAAGCTGTAATCCCAGTCCAGCTTTCATTAAACTTGGATTTTGTAAAAATGGAGTTTTTTAGTAAATGCTTACTCCCTTTACTGAGGGCAGGTCAAGGATTTTATCCACCAGATCTCCTGGGACTTTGTGGTCGGTAATGATGGTAAGCCTGGGGTTGTCAGTCAGGTAGGGGTCGTCGGATACAGCCTGGCGGATGCTTACATTATTTCTGGAAATCAGGCCTGCGACTTCTGCAAGGATTCCAACATGAGAAGCATCTTCAGGAATAATAATGATCACTCCCAGACCAAGGGAAGGAGCAACGTCCCTGAGAAAAGGTATAGAATGAACACTTTTAAAAATTGTGCTTAGAAGTTCGTCCGAAATAATGGTTTTTGTGGTCGCATCAACCACCCGCCGGTCCACTCCTGCTTCCTTTGCAAGCTGAGTATGTGCGATCTCAATGGACCCGGAAGTTACTTTTCCTTCCTCGTTCACCTGGAACCCGCGTTCAAAAATTAGTTTAAGCACTTTTGCCTGAGCAGGATATTTTTCAAACTTTTTGAGTAGTTTCTGCCACATATAAACTTAAGTTTAAAATGAGTTCCCTAATATATACTTTACTGATTGTTACGTACTTGGACCTAAAAAAGAGTCCAGGAAAAAATATTCTATACATTTTTTGAGTTTTACGTATTTTATAAAAATCAATCACCACCTGCGTTAATTTGATGTACCTGCAGGACAGGAACCTGTACATGAAAATTCCAGGTTCAAGCAGTAAGCAAAAATCCGAAAAAACAAAATATCAGCTCATTCTTATTGCCTCCCTCAAAAAAGAAATTGAGATGGCTCGCAGGCTTGACCCTGAAAAGCTTGCATCTGAAATCGAAAAAATAGGTTTTTCCTGCCAGTACTGCGGGAAGTGCTGCCGACGGGCTTTTGGGGACAACCGGGTAGTATTGACTCCCCCGGAGATTGAGAAAATCCAGAAACATACGGGGCTTTCAAAACTTGAAGTTGCGGGCCCTCTTATCCCTGAAGCCCGCCAACCCGAAGAAACCGAAAAGGAGGAAGAAAACAGGGACAAAGAAAGTTCTTCCGTGCAACCAGAAATATCAGAACCAGATGAAGAAGTGTTCTCAGAATCCTTCCAGCTGTTTGAACTCCCAAAGGAGGATATTGACTCCGATGGAAATATCCATACCTACGGCTGGATGCTCAGGCGAAAAAGGAATGGAGATTGTGTTTTCCTCGAAAAGGACACAAACAGATGCAGAATATATCCTGTACGTCCGATGCTCTGCAGCACTTATCCTTTTTACATTGAAGGGCTTAAACTGTATACCTGCGAATGTGAAGGGCTTGGAGATCACATTTCTGCGGAAGAAAGCAGGAAACTTGCAGAGATCCTGCTTTCCAGATATATCTCAGAACTTGAAGATACGCTTGCCATGTACGAAAAATACGAGGATTTTGAAAGAGGGAAAGAAGGCCCGGATATTGCAAAAAATAATCTGGAAAAAGACATATGTACCTATATAATCCACGACAGCATAGGAATTACAAAAATAATCGATTGAGGCATAGGAATAGTATATTAATTAACAGAGCAGGACAGGTATATTAATTTAACAGAGAGCAGGACAGGGAAGTTTACGCATTCCTCCCCTTAGCTAAAACTCAGGGGTTTCCTGCTGAGGGTTTATGAAACTGATCCATTCTTCTGATATTTTCAGTTGCCTTTATAGTCGTTTCAGGTTGTGTATCCGAAAAGGGAGGAACGAGGGGTTATGACAACTAGACAGAAACGTTTTCTTATAAGGGGAAACAGTTAACCCCAACTGCACAGCAGCGCAACAATGCCATCAAAGGCACCCAGTATATTGACAAGAAGAGTTACAGATTGCAGGTTGATGGTTTTGTGGAAAACACCTTAAATTTTATCTAACACCGGCGCGTACTCCACTCCCTTTATAAAAGATATCAGCTGAAAAACGACGTTATACTGGCATATAAACTAAATGATGTGACCCTAAATGATGTGACCCTGCCGCCTGAAGGAGGGTTTCCCCTGAAGCTCGTAGCTGAAGACAAATATGGGTATAAATGAGCGAAATGAATAGTAAGAATCGAACTCAGCGACTCACCTTACAGAGGGTACTGGGAAGAACTCGGGTACAATAACACAGCTGATGTTGGTGGATCTGCTTTTGAAAGGAGGAGTAAAAGTCAGTATTGAAACACCAATAATAATTATTGAAACACCAATAATAATATAAGATACACGGGCTATAGTATACTCTTATCAATATTGGAAATTCAAAACAAGGAATCAAATCCTGTCCCTGGTTACACTTGATTATAACAGGATTTGATTAATTCTGTCTTTTATTCCACTATATTTCATTAATTATGAGTTATATGATTCATGAGAGCTACATATAGTGAGTGCTACGCTTCATGGTCTGTATCTCATAGTGAGTGTTACGCTTCATGGTCTGTATCTCATTGCAGTCTGTTTAGAGGAAAAGAAAACTGAGAGATAAAGAATATAGTTGTAGAGACTGAGGCTGGAAAAATGGGGGTAATTTGAAATGGCAAATAGCCATATTAATACTTTGTACCCTGGGGATCCATTCAGGGACTGGCTTGTTGAAGAAGTTGTAGGGCACCGGATTCGCGATAAAAAATGCCGTGTAGACGTTTTTAAGTATAATTCCTCTCATACCGTCTGCAGGTATCAGTTCAAAGGGGAACACTTCAGCGTAATGGCAAAATTTTTTGCCGAACCCACAGGGAAGCTGAAAGCTTACAACACTTATAAAGGCATGATGAATGAGTACCGGAACCTGAAAAAAGCAGCTTTGATAATAAATGTTGCAAAGCCTCTTGCAATAAATAAAGATTTTAATTGTGTCCTCGTAACCGAACACATACCTGGAAAATCTCTGGGCTGGTATCTTAAACGTGAAGAGAACCTTTATGAAAAGCTTGCTGCGGTGGCTCACATGCTCAGGCAATTGCATGACAATACACAGTCATACACTTATGATAAAGAAAATGAGTTCAGGAACTATCATGACGTGCTGAACCACCTGAATCTGGATTACAACACCAGAGAGACGTTCAACAAACTCCTTGGTGAATGGTGGTACAGTTCCTGGATCGACCGGGAATGCGGATGTATGATCCACAGGGATGTTACCCCCTCCAATTATATTTTTTGCAAAGGAAAGCCCTATGCACTTGATTTTGAGAGTTCCTGGTATGAGGCAAATCCTGTCAGAGACCTCGGAATTCTTACTGCGGAACTTAAGAACGAGTTCGAATTACACAAAGGAGGAGGCTGGAAAGCCGAACCGTATATAGGGAACTTCCTCTGGGAGTACAGCCGCGGAGAAAAAGACTTTTACCACGTTACCAGAATTTTGCCATTTTTCATGAGTATAGGGCTGCTTCGCTCGGCAAGGCTTCATCAGAGCAATTACAGGAATTACCTGATAAGAGAAGCCCGTGAATGTTTAAGTGCAGTTAATAGAGGAAATTAAGGGTAAAATTAAAGGGATTGAGGATAAAATTAAGGGAATTAAAAACAATCATTAAGGGGATATGGGAGGCAAGAACATTTCCAGGGAACATGAATCGAAAACCAGCGAGGGAACTATTACCTTTCTGGGCACTCCTGCCGAAGCAGGGGAAAATGTATTTGAGAGCTGCCAGATAAAGGGTGCTATTTTTGACTGCTACCAGACGCTTATCGACATCCACACCGAAGAACACAGGATCGAGACTTACGAGACTGTAAGCTCATGGCTTGCCTACCATGGGGTAAAAATAAAACCGGAAAAGCTATGGGACACGTACATGTTTAAGGTGCAAGAAAGGATGGAGGACTCAACGGAGATATACCCCGAGGTGAAGGTAGAGGACATCTTTGCCGAGATCTGCAGGGAAAACTCGATCTGGAAAATTGATGAAAAACTCCTCGGAATTGAGACCTCAAGAGTTTTTCGGGCAGCTTCTATAAGGAAACTACGCCCCTTCCCTCAGAGCATAAAACTAATTGAACACTGCATAAACATCCCCAAATGCATAATCTCCAACGGACAGAGGGTTTTTTCCGAACTGGAACTCCGATTCCTCGGGCTCTACGACTACTTTGATTTTGTTATTTTCTCTTCCGACGTGGGATACAAGAAACCTGACCTCAGGCTTTTTATGACCGCACTCAAAAGGATGGAACTTGAACTCGAACCCAAGTGTGTTGTATCCCTCGGAGACTCTTACGAAAACGAGATCCTTCCGGCCAGAAAGCTCGGGATGCAGGCAATGACCATTGAAGAAGCCTGGAAACATTACGGGTTGACGGACTGATAACTTTAAGGCGGGAAGTCCCCTTCCTCGGAGCGTAAGCGACAGGTGAGGGATAAAACCCACATTCCGCAGTATTTTTTCAAAAATCAATAATTTCTCTGATAGCGTTTTTGAAACAAATCAAATTAATTTGGATTTTTAATGGAACCTGGTGAAAATTGAATGATATCATTTTTTTGTCTCTATGATACACCGTATAACTGCTTTACCTCCTGCATAAAAGTCCAATAAATCCACGTTTTAGTGAAAATCGATAGCAGGAAAAATTGTGAATATGCAAAAATTTACTTCGGAAAGTGAGATGAAAGCCGTCAGCTTCTACAAAACAACAGTAGTATTATTATTTATACATATAGTTATATCAATAAAGTTATAACTATGTAGTATAAAATGGATCTTAGGAGCCATTCTACATATTCATCCCATTATCATTTTCGTTCAGTGTGTGAAATATAGGAGAAAAGATCTAACGAATCCTCTGATAATTGATTTTCTCAAAACAAAAATCCATAGATAAGTGAAACATTCGATGTTGAAGTGCTGAATATAGAGTGTGACAAAGACCATTTTCACTTATTATTTTCAGCAAAACCTTCGCTTGATATTCCAAAGTATATCACACCATAAAAACAATAACTTCAAGGGAGATTCGTAAAAACTTCCCTGAAGTAAAAACTATGTTATGGAAAGATACTTTCTGGTCAAGATCACATTTTATCACATCAACAGGATAAGTAACCTTAAAAGGACAAGTAACCTTAGAAGGACAAGTAACCTTAGAAGGACAAGTAACCTTAGATATACTGAAGCAATGTGTGGAGAACCAGGGCAAATATGCATCTGGCGAAGAAGATAAAAATCAATTCAACTGAAGAAAAGACACGACATGCCTCTTTGGGAAAGAATTATGAAATGTGATTGTGGAAACGTAATTGATAGGGATAGAAATAGTGCTATCAACATCATGAAACGGTTCTTATCACAGAATGCTTTGTGGACAGGCTATCAGAGGTTTTCTGATAATCTTCGACAAACAGGATTACAGATGGATACTTGCATTATGCAAATATCCAAGTAACGTAATCACTCGAAGGAAACTCCGTCCTCGCTTTCATCAGAAAGCAGGGCGGGGTAGTTCACCTGGTAGGAATACACTTTACGAGCAACTTTTTCTATTACTTTTTTCGCTAGAAAGCCAGGGTACCTTCGGAATGTCGAAACCTATCATTTTCAAGAATTTAGCCCTGAGTATAGACCTGAAACAAAATATATAGATATAAAGAAATGCCTTCAAAAAATTGAATATAATAAGAGTATTTACGAAATGAATATATAATTGAAGAATAGTATTTAGATTATAAGAAGAAAGAGATAGAAAAATTGAAAATATCAATAAAATAAATGGAGAATTCCTATGCTCCAGAACGGAAAAATAAAAGGTTTAATCTTTGACTGTTATAAAACTCTCATCGATATCAAAACAGATGAAGGAGGCCGGGAAACAAACGAAAGGGTAAGCAAATGGTTACTCTATCAGGGGGTGAGGATAGAACCCAACCGGCTCCGGGAAGAATACAGATGGAAAGTTATAGGCAGGCTTGGGAACTCAGGCCAGCAACATCCTGATATCCGCATAGAAGAGATTTTTACTGAGATCTGTGCCGAAAATGCCTTTAGAGAAATCGATCCTTTCTGGCTTGGGATTGAAACAGCCAAGGTCTTCAGAACTGCGTCTTTAAAGAAACTGGAAGCTTACCCTCAGAGTCTGCGCCTGCTTGAAAAATACAGAAATATCCCTAAATGCATTGTTTCCAATGCCCAGAGGGTTTTTACGGAACAGGAGCTTCGTTTCCTGGGCCTGTACGACCGCTTTAATTTCGTAATAATATCTTCAGACCATCGTATCAAGAAGCCTGACATCCGGCTCTTCAGGATGGCTCTCGACGGTCTTGGGCTTGAACCCTGGGAAGTGCTCTCTATCGGTGACACCCCGGAAAACGATATATATCCACCTCAAAGCCTCGGGATGAATGCAATGCACATACACAGCGCGTGGAAATATGCATAAGGGCATGAGAACACAAAAGAAAGCGTAAAGGAGAAGAACAGTACCTTTTAATTTAGCTATATAATTTTTACGGCTGTTTTCCCATTTGCTTCCTTTTTGTTTGCTTCTTTTTTGTTTGCTTCTTTTTTGTTTGCCGTTAGATTGACTGTTGTATAACAATTATAAATATATTCATTCCGGTCAGCAGGTTCCCCGGACAAAAAATGCAATCAACAAAAACGAAACATATAATCTGACAGTTCCTACACAGTCAGAGATTTCCATACATCAAAAACCAGATATATTTAAATAATCGCAAGCACTCTAAAACCCAAGAAATTCTTACACTTATTTCCCAATCATGGAGTGTCTTTATGACAGAATCGGAAATTCCAAAAGAATATAATGCAAACGAGGTTGAGGAAAAGTGGATGGAGAAGTGGAACCTCTCCATGTACCACTTCAACTGGGGAGAAGATACCCGCCCTCAGTATATTATTGATACCCCACCTCCCTACCCTACAGGCAATTTCCACATCGGAAACGCTCTCAACTGGTGTTATATCGACTTTATCGCCAGATACAAACGTATGCAGGGATATAATGTAATGTTCCCTCAGGGCTGGGACTGCCACGGTCTACCAACGGAAGTTAAGGTTGAAGAGATCCATGGGATTACGAAAAACCAGGTTTCAAGGGCGGAGTTCCGCAGGATGTGCAGAGAGCTTACGGGAGGAAACATCGACAAGATGCGCAAAACAATGCTGCGCCTGGGCTTTTCCGTGGACTGGAGCAACGAATTCGTAACCATGGAGCCATCATACTTCGTAAAGACACAGAAGTCCTTTGTCAGGATGTACAACGGTGGGCATATTTATCACGAAGACCACCCTGTCAACTGGTGCCCTCGCTGTGAAACTGCCATTGCTTTTGCAGAAGTAGAGTATGATGCCAGGCAAACGAAACTCAACTTCGTCCACTTTGACAAAGTAGACATCGCAACCACAAGGCCAGAACTGATGGCGGCCTGTGTTGCCGTGGCCGTTAACCCCAAAGACGAACGATACAAAGCATACGTAGGACAAACCCTCACAGTGCCAATCTTCGGGCAGAAAGTACCACTGATTGAAGACGAAGATGTTGAACCAGAATTTGGGACAGGAGCTGTGATGATCTGTACCTTCGGGGACAAGCAGGACGTGCGCTGGTGGTTAAAGTATGGACTGCCTCTGGTAAAAGCCATCGATAAACAGGGGAAGATGACAAAAAAAGCAGGCAAATATGAGGGAATGAGCCTGGCCGAATGCAGGGAAGCTGTAATTGTAGACCTGAAAGCCGGGAGTTTCCTTTATGACCAGAAGCCCCTTGACCAAAATGTAGGGCTCTGCTGGCGCTGCGACACGCCTATCGAAATCCTTTCCGAACCCCAGTGGTTCGTAAAAATTAACCCTGAAAGTATCCTGAAAGCTGCAGATGAGATTAACTGGTACCCAGAATATATGAAGGTCAGGCTCCAGAACTGGACAGGCACAATGGAATGGGACTGGTGTATCTCCAGGCAGAGGATCTTTGCAACCCCGATTCCTATCTGGTACTGCAAAAAGTGTGGGGAGGTTATGATTGCCGAAGAAAGCTGGCTCCCGATCGACCCCAACGAAAATGCACCAAAGAGAGCCTGTACCTGCGGATCAACCGAATTTGAACCTGAGACAGATGTGCTGGACACCTGGATGGACTCCTCGATTACTGCACTGCACGTATCGGGCTGGGAAAGCGAGCATGAGCTCCGCCTGCCTGCACAGATCCGCCCTCAGGGGCATGATATTATAAGGACCTGGGCTTTCTACACAATCCTGAGGAGCCTGGCTCTTGAAGACAAGAAACCCTGGGATTCTATAGTGGTCAACGGGATGGTGCTCGGGCCAGATGGGCATAAGATGAGCAAGTCTCTCGGAAACGTAATCTCCCCCGAAGAAGTGACAGCACAGCACAGTGCTGACGCTTTCAGGCAGTGGGGTGCTGTTGGAGGTTCCACAGGCTCAGACGTTATGTTCCACTGGAAAGATGTGGTCTCAGCCTCTCGCTTCCTGCAGAAGATGTGGAGTATCTACCGATTCTCAATGTCACACTTAAAGGACTTTAAGCCTGAAGATGCCGAGAACTTCCCTCTGGATTCCCTCCTTACAATTGACAGGTGGCTCCTGAGTAAGCTTAACAGGCTTGTGGACACTGCCACAAACGAGCTTAACGGATATCAGTTTGATTCCACATTCAAAGCCATAAGGGGCTTTGCCTGGGAAGTCCTTGCAGATAACTACCTGGAACTTGTGAAAGGTAGACTCTATGGGGAAGAACCGGAAGGTAGGAAAGCAGCCCGGTATGTACTTTACACAACAATCAGGACTCTCTCCCTGCTGCTTGCTCCGTTCATACCTTTCTTTGCAGAAGAGATGTACTCCAGGTTCAGCAGTGAAAGTGTACATATCCAGGCCTGGCCTGCAGTTGATGAAAGCCTGATAAGCGAAGAAGCAGAAGCAGCTGGCGAAATGATCAAAGAGATCACGAGTGAGGTCCGCAGATATAAATCAGACAAGGGAATGGCTCTGAACTCCCCCCTTAAAAAAATAGAGATCTATAATGTAAAGATCGATACAGGGGATATTGCAGGAGCTACGAACTCTGAAGTAGAGCTTATGGAAGGTGCTCCTTCATTTGAGTACGTGCCTGTGGAAGTAAAGCCCAATATGGGCTTCCTAGGACCACGCTTCAGGAAAGATGCCGGAGCCGTTGTGAAAGCTCTTCAGGCAGAAGACCCTGCTGCAATTGAAGCTCAAGCAGCTTCAGGAAAAATAACCGTTACTGTAAAAGGCGAAGCAATAGAACTCGAACCCGAGGCGGTTGAAGTCCGGAAAGAAGTAATCTCCGGTGGCCGTGAGGTAGACATTCTTGATGTAAAAGGTGCAGTAGTCGTAATTGTCAGGTAAGCCGAAGCTTACCTTCCCGAATTGCGGTTTGGGATCTCAGGAAATCGGAGATTTTCTGGGAGTTGCACTGCAAGTGCAACAGGTCGCGATCCTTTTCGCTGGGTTCAAGAGGACTAATTTATAGGTTAGAGCAGTGAGCTTCGTTCAGGAGGGCTAAGCTACACTATCTCTAACCTATACAACGTCATTCACTGCTTTAAATCGTTCTTGTCACGCTCGACACAGGAGAGCTGTCTTTCCAGGGAAATCGAGAACTGTCTGCTTCTTTTAACTTTTTTATTTTTTTGATGGTCGCCAGGCGGCTGGCGTGGATATCCTATCTTTAGCTTTAAATTGAAAATCAATTCCTCGATTAAGGAAAGTATTGACCTAAGACCGGAGTGCATTCCTTTAGTATTTTATCTTCCTCAATTGCGGGGTTAGTTGGCGGATTACTTTTTATCTGGTTGGCGGCTGGCACAGGCCCGGTGCGGCGTAGAGAGAAAAAACTAGAAGAGTTCCTCCAGGACTCCGGAATAGATCAAACAATTAATCAGGAACCAGCTGTGGGAAAGGATTTCAATTAACCTGTAATTCCGGCAAATTTCAATTGGAACTTACACATGATGCTTAATTATCAGGTTTTTTGAAATCTTCAGAGAATAGTTATTTATTGATCTGTATTTTAAGTCATTACCTTTGTTTTACTTCTTAACTGGCATTTTACTTTTTTACCAGCATCATTGAAAAAGAGAAGATAAGAAGCGCTGCATAGAACATTACAACGGAATCAAATCTGGTAGAAGGACACTCTGAAAGAATAATATCAGACCACGATAATTTTTGGGAAATGAACTCCATTTTAGAATAACCGGTTAGTTTATCTACACCTTTGCCGATGTAATGTATAGCCCGGGAAGACTCACTCGACACTCAAAAAACTGTTACCGGATGGTTGTCTATCAGCAAGCTTATCTCCTTCGCCGTTGAATCGCCATTATAAACCAAATATTTTAAGAGTTTTTTTTGCATCACATTTCCTAAATCAAGATCATTAAAAGGTATTTAGAATCAATCCTCTAATTATTTATATAAATAACTCTAATTATAATTAGACGAAGTATTTAAATTTATAGGTGAGAGTAAAACCATTACAAATAATGACATTTCAACTATTGTTAACAATTTATTCATTTTGGACAATAAAAAAAGCTAATAATTCTGTGATCTAATATCAAAAACTCGAGCTCTATAATCGCCCCGAAACTTTATAAGTTTTTTGAGTTGAAAATACTCAGACCTTTTGAAACTTAAAAAGCAACTACATGTTTTCAAGCTGCAATAGAACTAGTGTTTCAACCATTAAATTATTGGTCATTTTAATAAGCTTTGAATCTCTTTATACTTTCATACTACAAATTAAACTTGAAGATAATGAAGTAAGTTTCCTTATGGACTTTGTGAAAAAGGGACATAAAAATGCAAGAGAACTAACCTGAGCTCGCATTCTCCTGTCAAACCAGCGAAAAGGAGTAATCGAGATAGCGAAAACATAAGGTGTTTCCAGAAATACTACTTTGAATATAAGGAAAAGGTATGTTGAAGAAGGTCTACCAAACGCTCTTATGGACAAGCCAAAATCCGGTCAACCTGTAAAATAGAGAAAGTATGTACGACATTCTTAATCTGTACGAAGAGTATTACGATTCTAAAAACCCTCTTGTCTGCCTTGACGAGAAACCAAAACAACTTCTTAAAGATAAGAGAAAGTCCATTCCAATGAAGCCGGGAAACCCAGAAAAATGTGATTACGAATATGTTGGGAATGGAACTGCAAACGTATTCATGGCAGTAGAGTTTAAAGCGGGAAAAGGGGTAACTCAAATCACTGAAAGAAGAACTATGAAGGATTTTGCACAATTCGTGAAAATTCTCGTTAACGAAAACTATTCTGAAGCTGAAGTCATCAGACTGTTACGGGTAATCTCAATATCCATAAGGAAAAGTCATTCTACGAAACATTCAGCGAAGAGGAAGCAAAGCGGATCCTGGACAAGATAGAATTCCATTACACGCCAAAACATGCAAGCTGGCTTAACGCCACAGAAACTGAGATCAATGTGATGGATATCGAATATACAGACAGAAGGATCGGTGACGGATATCGAATATACAGACAGAAGGATCGGTGACATAGATAAACTTGCCCATGAAGTGGATGCATGGACGAAGAGGAGAAACGAACAAGAAAAAAAATAGAATGGAAATTTACAAAGAAGAATGCCGATGAGAAAATGTCAAAGTGTTATGTAGAATAATTAAATTGTTAAGACACTAGTTAAATTATGTACAGACCTGGAGATTCGGTCAGTTTCCAAAGGGATGAACAGAATTATTTAAATAAAGTAAAAAAAATGAATATACCCTTGGTTTCAATGTGAAACTTTATATACATCCAGGTAATCTGTTTCAGAAAAGTATTGTTCAGACCTGGGGTTCTTATGACAAAAGTCGAAAAGGTATTACTGCTACTAAAAAATATGGTGTACGAAAGCACCAGCCCGCAGGAAACTCTCAAGTTCGCGAAGTATTATAGAAGTAGAGGGCTCGATGTTCTGGTTATTCTGTGGGGACCTATGGGAGTATTGCTTGCAAAGAAAGATAAAACGAGAGGGTCACCCAAGTACGATGCCTCTGTTCAGGAATGCATCGAGATGGGAATAGAATTCCGATG
The DNA here is from genome assembly GCF_000969965.1 of Methanosarcina sp. WWM596. GTDB lineage: Archaea > Halobacteriota > Methanosarcinia > Methanosarcinales > Methanosarcinaceae > Methanosarcina. The sequence continues at coordinate 1,229,433 of NZ_CP009503.1, read as the reverse complement.
CTGTCAGCTTGCCTCAGATATGATCGGCCTTAAGAAGGAAGAATTAATCCCTGGAATTGAGTTTATTTGCTCAAAAGACGTGGCTGAACTTTTTTTAACATACAGCGAGGAAAACCAGCTGATTATAAACTTCTGAATTTAACAGTTGAGTCAATAATCAACTTGAAAGAATAGTTAATATTCTTTTAAGATCTCTTTCAAAATAATTATTTAGAATCATTTTTTAATGATTGTCTTTTATGAACCTCTCTTTTAATATTATTTATATTATATTGGCTATTTTCTTTTATTTTGAGGAATGAATTATATGTTAATATGCAGATATTTAGAGTAAAAATAAAAATATCAGTTGGTGGTTTCATGTATTTAAAAGATTATGAACTTGGTGAGGAAGAAAAGCTTCTTTTACAGAAGGTTCTTGACGGGGATATAGCCTTTCGTAAGATAGAAGAGTTTGCAGACCCGTTAACAGCCGTAAAAATCCGGAGACTTGCCATTCAGGAGTACGCAAAACTCGAATTTGAACACATCCAGAATTTCTCTTTAGACGTGGAAACTGTAACAAAGAAGAATATTGAAAACATGATAGGGGCAGTTCAGATTCCTCTTGGGGTTGCCGGGCTTCTGAAAGTAAACGGAGAATATGCAGGCTCTGAATACTATATACCTCTGGCTACAACGGAAGGAGCCCTTGTTGCCAGCGTAAACCGCGGCTGCTCAGTTATCACAAAGTCAGGGGGGGCAAATGTTAGAGTTTTTGAAGATGAAATGACCAGAGCCCCGGTCTTTAAGCTTGAGAGCCTTGAAAGAACCAAAAAATTTTACGACTGGGTGAAACGTCCTGAAGTTTTCGAGCAGATGAAAGAAGTTGCTGAAAAGACTACAAGGTTTGGGAAACTGCTCTCTGTAAAGCCCTTTGTGACTGGAACGTATGTATATCTCAGGTTTTCCTATGATACAAAAGATGCAATGGGCATGAATATGGTGACCATAGCCACAGATGCAGTGATGCACCTCATAGAAGACGAGTTTGGCGCACAGCCTGTTACCCTTTCGGGAAATATGTGCACCGACAAAAAACCTGCGTCCATAAGTACCATTCTTGGGAGGGGGAAGACTGTGGTTGCCGAAGTTACCATTCCTGAAGAGATAGTCAAAGAAACCCTCAAGTGTACTCCAGAGTCAATGTTTGAGGTAAATTACAGTAAAAACCTTCTTGGTTCGGCAAGAGCAGGAGCTATCGGATTTAATGCCCATGCCGCAAACGTTATCGCTGCCGTCTACCTTGCCTGCGGACAGGATGTTGCCCACGTTGTCGAAGGCAGTACCGCAATTATGAGTATGGAACTTACAAAATATGGAGAGATTCACTGTTCTATCACCCTGCCAGCCCTCCCTGTAGGTACAGTCGGAGGAGGCACTGGCCTTGGAACCCAGAGAGATTGCCTGAATATTCTCGGCGTTGCCGGGGCAGGAGATACTCCTGGAATAAACTCCCGGAAATTTGCAGAAATTGTAGCTTCTGCCGTACTTGCAGGAGAGATTTCCCTCATCGGAGCCCAGGCTGCCGGACACCTCGCCCGCGCCCATGCCCAGCTCGGACGCGGAAAATTCTGAAGCTTCGGAAAAAGATACAGGGAAACTCAGCCAAATGCGCTCAGGAAAATAAAAAATACCCTGAATCTGCACTGAAGCCAGAAATTCCCCTCCTTAATGAAAGCAGTCGGGAGGGGATTACATTTTTCACTTTGCTTAACCACTTTAGATATTCAGACTCCCTCCGAGATATTCGGGATACTTCTTGAGGTCTTCAGGCTACCTTTCAAAACTAAGGTGATCTTTTAAGTAATTCAGGCCACAGAAAAGCATTTCAACTATTTTAGTTGAAGAGTTATTTCCTGAATATTATACATCAAATTATTATTAAAGATTTATCAAAAGTAGAAATACTTATCATGATGTGAGTTTATAGGCTTGATATGGAGGCAGGCATGAGCAATCCTGTGGATATTCTGGCCTGTGCGGTCACCTCAATAATTTGCTTTTTCATATTATACGCTGTACTTCAGACAGAGATATTGATACTGGGAATTGCTTTAATAGGCTGTATTCTTATTGGAAAAACCTTATATTTATATTAACAGTGAGTACTTTTTGATTCACGACAGTCTGTTCTATTCAGCCAGTCTTTTCAGTCAGTTCCAATCTCATTTTTTTAAGGAACTTACTCTCCTGAATCTGATTCCCATTTGCTCCGTCTTTAAATTGGCTCTGAATAATCCCGTTTTACCCCAAATCTAGCCTATTTTAACCCTGCCTTACTCTTCTGGCTCATCTTCATCCGTCTTGTTCCAGGGCAATTCCTCCTCTTCACTTTCCGAGATATAATCACTCAGCGTGAGTAAAATAATTCCGATGAGGACCGCAATTGAGCCAAGAATTTTGTTAACCGTAATCAGAAGAGCTCCAAGAAGTATGAGGGAAAAACCCAGCAAAACACCCCGGCCTTTAGCAAAGAAGTCTTTTACTGCATCTTTAGACAACATTTTAGCTCCTTCTACTCCGCAAATAGTCTTCAAAAACATTTTATTCTTAGAGACTTCATTTCAGATAAGCAGGATATATTCAACATATAAATTAAGGAAGGCATCTGACCAGAGACCTGATCCCAACGTCCTGCTCATCTTTTGTATTCATATGTGAACTTATTTTACTAGTACTTTAATGTCACGTTTTATCGCGGATTAACCACATATTTTCCTGATAAGGCTCGGAAGTAAGATTATTTAAAGTTTAATATTAATACTTCTTAGGGGCTAAAAAGGGTAAATGCCTAAAAAGGTGGAGAGAATAGGGAAAGAAAGGAAACGATACAAGGGGGATTTCTGTTTTACTGTAATTATTTTAGAGAGGCTGCAAACTCTATTGTTTATGCGCTCTCGTGACTATTAGAGAGTATTAAATTCACAGTTAAGAAATGTGAACTTGCAGTTAAGAAATATGAACTTGCAGTTAAGAAATGTGAACTTGCAGTTAAGAAATGCAAGAATTGCCTGAAAAATCAGAAAAAATAAAGAAATAATGGAGGTTAAGATTCTGGACTATACACTTCGAATAGGGGGAGAGGCCGGGCAGGGGCTGCAGACCATAGGAGGAGCCCTTGCAAAAATATTTTCCCGAACAGGATACCACGTATTTACACATCAGGACTACATGTCCATGGTCCGCGGAGGGCATAACTTTTACCAGATCCGCTTTTCCGACCAGAAGGTATCAGCCTCCAGGGATATGGTCGACATTCTTCTCGCCCTTGATCTGAACACGATCGAAATTCACAAAAAAAGTGTAAGAGACGATGGATTTATACTGTATGACTCAGAAACTATCAAGAAGAAATTTGAAGGACCTGAATTTATAGATGTTCCCTTCAAAAAAATAGCCCTTGATGCAGGAAAAAGCAGTATCATGGCAAATACCGTAGCTACCGGGGCGGTGCTTGGCATTCTTGACCTCGGGCTCGAGCGCCTTAAGGAAATCCTTAAAAGCACTTTCAAGAAAAAAGGGAACGAAATAATTGAGAAAAACATAGCCTGTGCAAAAGCAGGATATGACTATGTCCTTTCAAATTGCCCCCGCTGTGAAGCTGTTGAAATCCAGGAGCCGGAAGAAAAAAAACTCATGCTTATAGACGGGATTCAGGCAATCGGAATGGGGGCTCTCATGTCCGGCTGCAAGTTTTATTCTGCATATCCCATGACGCCTTCGACAGGGATCCTGAATTACCTTGCCTCAAAAGCAGAAGAATATGGTCTTGTTGTAGAACAGGCTGAAGACGAAATTGCAGCAATTAACATGGCAATAGGAGCCTCTTTTGCAGGCGTAAGGGCAATGACCGGAAGTTCAGGAGGAGGGTTTGCCCTGATGGTAGAAGGGCTCTCCCTGGCAGGGATGACCGAAACTCCTCTTGTGATTGCAGAAGTTCAGCGCCCTGGGCCAGCTACTGGGTTGCCCACACGTACTGAACAGGCGGACCTACTTTTTATTTTATACGCAGGGCACGGAGAGTTTCCAAGGGTTATCTTTGAACCGGGGACTCCAAAACAGGCATTTTATCTCACTAACAGGGCTTTCGAACTTGCAGAGAAATACCAGATCCCTGTATTTATCCAGTCCGACCAGTACCTTGGAGATTCCGAGTGGACCTTTGAAAACTTCAACTTTGAGCACCTGATCTACAATGATTACCGGTTGAGGGAAAAAGATCTGGAAGGGGTAGAGGAGTACAAACGCTACAAATACTCGGATACAGGGATTTCCCTGTTTGCAGTTCCCGGAGAAGCAGGAAAACATCTAGTTGTGGCAGATAGCGATGAGCACGATGAAGAAGGACACCTTATAGAGGACTCTGAAACTCGTATCAGAATGGTCCAGAAAAGGCTGCTCAAAAAAATGCCGCTGATAAAAGAAGAAATCGAAGCCCCACTTATGTATGGAGACCCCTCTCCAGAAATAGTGCTTGTGGGACACGGCTCTACTTACGGTGCGATAAAAGAGGTCGTGGATATCCTCTCAAAGGACAGGAAGATTGCCATGATGCATTTCAGCCAGATCTACCCGCTTTCCAAAAGGGATAGGTTTGATTATATAGAACTTCTCAAGAATGCAAAGCTTGCCATCTCCATAGAAAATAATGCCACAGGCCAGTTTGCAGAGCTCATCAGAGCTGAAACAGGATTTGAATTTACCCACCAGATCTTAAGGTACGACGGAAGGCCGTTTACCATTGAAAACCTGAAGGAGGAAGTAGATGCCTACCTCTAAAGACTATGAAGCCCAGAAACCTGCCTGGTGTCCAGGATGCGGAAACTTCCAGATTCTCTCAACCGTCAAGCAGGCACTTATCGAACTTGGAATCGAGCCATGGGAAGTCCTGCTGGTTTCGGGAATCGGCCAGAGTGGAAAACTACCCCACTACATGAAGTGCCACACCTTCAACGGGCTGCACGGAAGAACCCTGCCTGTTGCCACGGCTGCAAAACTTGCCAACCATTCCCTGCATGTGATTGCAGTTGCCGGGGATGGGGACTGTTACGGGGAAGGTGGAAATCATTTCCTCCACGCAATCCGAAAAAACCCGAACATAACACTTTTAGTGCACGACAACCAGATCTACGGGCTTACAAAGGGGCAGGCTTCACCTACGACAGCCAGGGGAACTCATACAAAAATCCAGCCTTGCGGGGTCCCTTCCGAGCCTCTTAACCCTCTTGCTATGGCAATCTCCCTTGACTGTAGTTTCGTTGCCAGAGGTTTTGCAGGAAACCAGGAGAACTTAAAAGAGCTTATGAAGGCTGCCATAACACACAAAGGCTTTTCCCTGCTTGATATTCTTCAGCCCTGTGTCACTTTTAATAAAGTGAATACCTTCAGGTGGTACCGGGACAGAGTTTACAAACTCGAAGATGACTATGACCCTTACGACCGCGTAAAAGCTTTCGAAAGGTCTCTTGAATGGGGAGACAAAATCCCTAACGGCATATTTTACAAAAATGATAAGGAAACCCTGGAAGAAATGGTGCCGACAATTCGTAAAGAGCCCCTTGTGAGGCAAAAGTTTTCAATCGAAGAAGTAAAACATGAGATTGAGAAATTTTATTAAAAAACCTCACTTACTTTTTTTTTATAAATAAAACTCAGTCCGGGAATCTTTCTATCAATTATTTGAACTCAGTCCGAGATTCTACTTTTTTTCCCAAAATACTCTACCCGGATATCTTTGATTTATGGATGTGGGTAGCCTTTGCACCAGGTTGTAGGCCAATACTTGACTTTACAATAGTCCAAGAAAACAGCATATTGCAGACAAACTGGTTGAGTTAGTTAATAAACATCTTTCAGATAAAATTTTTCTTTTTGTCACAGATGAGCTTAACTTTTATATAGAAGCTCTTTTGAAACAATTTAGATTTTTGAGAGAGTTCCCAAGAACTGAGAAAAGTGGAAAACCAAAGAAACAAAGAAAGACAAAATCTGACTTTTAGACAAAATAACAACAGAGTTTCGAGGAAAAATATAGGGTTTTCGAAAGCGAAAGAATGGTTAGAATATCAAATGAGATTATATTGCGCGCATTTTAACTTCTGTAGAGGGCATGGAGGATTAAGATACAAAGATGAAAGAGGGATTGAATGCAAAAGTACACCTACAAGAGAGGCAGGAATTGTAAACTCAAAATGGACTTTAAAGGAACTGCTGACATTCAGGTGTTTAAAAGCATCAATCGGATAAAGATGAGCCATCAAAATATTAAATAAAGATTAATATAAAGAACTGTAGAATATTCTAGCAAAAGTTAATAAATTAGAAGAGTGATAATATCTGTTGTAAAATTGAATATCTGTTGTAAAATTGCGAGTATGTTTATAGGGGGGTCAGTTAACCGGGAACCATAAGCATCAGCTCCTGAGAAGATAGTTCGTATAGCAAACTACAGTCCAAAAATTTAGAATTTCAGGAACTGGAAAATGGAGACTTTTGACTTTTCTATATATCTTCACTCAAACAATAATGGAGTGAAAACAGAATGAAAGGGATTTCTAACATCTTTAGAAAAGACGAAAAAGCCTTTACAGGGCTTGAATCCGCAATCGTGCTGACCGCTTTTGTGGTGGTGGCAGCCGTTTTCTCTTATGTAATCCTCGGGGCTGGGTTTACGACCTCTGATACCGCTAAGGCAACAATTGATGAGGGTGTAAAACAGACAACGTCTTCCTTTGGGCTTGCAGGCGACGTGATAGCAAAAAGTAGCGAAAATAAAGTGAACGAGATAATATTGACTCTTCAACTAACTGCAGGTCAGTCCCCGGTGGATATAGGAGTTGACAGTAGCGAAGGAATGCTGATTATATCCTACTCCGATAGCGCTGCTTATAAAGCAAATACAACCTGGACTCAAGAGTTTATAGGGGATAACGATGGGGATACCATATTGGAGAAGCACGAAAAAGTGCAAATCACCGTTGAGGTCCCCGAAGATGCAATGCTGCAGAGAGATAACACGACCGATGTGGTTAATAGAGAGTTCAGGCTTGAAGTAAAACCGAAGGTTGGTGCAATCGTCCCTATCTCCAGAATCACACCCCCACAGATTGACAACGTCATGAACCTGAAGTAATCCCTAGTACGTCAGGGATACTTCCCCCTTTTTTACTGTTATGAAAACGGGAAAAATTTCATTTTCGTTTTCAGGTGGTCAGTATGGAACTGGATAAAAGAGTGAACGAAATAGAAACCGAACTTAAAATCATTAAAGGGGAAATCAAAGAATTACTTGTGGATATAAGGGATATGGTGAACAAAAATGAAAATCCTTTCTACGGCATCTCGAGCCTTGAAACATTGAAGATTGGAGTACCGGAGAAAGAGGAATCTGCAAATAACCAGCTATTTGTGACTGATGATGGAGGAAATGGACTCAAGCCCACTCCAGGAATTTCGGAGTCTAGAAACCAAACTACAAAAAATAACAAAACGTCCCTGAAATTAGCCATGACTAGCCAGGAACATTCTGGCCAGAATGTTCAGAAACAAGAAATACAGATACCCGGCCCTGAGAGTTCCCGAAAAATTGACACATTCATGCTTGTAGAGCTTATGCGATGGGTGGATTATGCTGTCAGAACAATAGGACACAGCAACCTCGAAGAACTGCTGACCCTCTATACTCTTATCGGACAGCTCCCTGAAGATACAAAAAGGATTATTGAAAATATTGCAAACCTTTCAATTGAAGAACCCACTGTAGAAGAAAGGGTTAGTATGAAGGACAACATCATGGTGATTTCACAGTTAAGCGCAATCCTGAACCCGGAAGACCCTAGAAAGAGTATTCAACCACTTTATGAAACATCTCCGGGCTGGAAAGAAAAAGAGAAGAAAACAGGGATTGTCTTCAACTGAGTTTGAAAATAAGGAAAAACTAAGATGATGATGAAATTAACTGCTTTGGCCAGGGTCTGATCCGGCTAGTCTGAATTAATTTCAATCCTTTTCGTATGGAATCAATTAACCAACCATCAACCGATTAATATCAACTTATCCGATCTGAAAAAAAGGATAAGTAAAGCGAGGGTCGAAATTTGAGTGGGGAATCGATAAGCTCTGCAATTCTGACAATAGCATCCGTTATCTGTGCATTTGCTTTTGTTTCAGCTGTGTACCCCTCAGTCATCTCTGCCGGAGACCCAATAATGAGCCGTACGGACTCTATGAGAGATCAGATCATGACAGATATAGAAATTCTGCATGAAGCAACAAGCGCTGAAGGCACTGAAATACATGTCTGGATAAAGAATGTGGGATGCAAGGAAATATCTTCAGGCATAATTCCTGCATCTGACCTCTTTTTTGGGGAGACCGGAAACTTTGAGCGCATACCATATGATAAAAACGGAGATCTGACTCCGGGTTGGAGCTACCTGATCGAACAGAATGGGGACGATAACTGGGATAAAGGGGAGACACTGCGCATAAAAATTAAACCTGTAGAGTTGCCTGTGAGCGGAAAGAAATACTTCATCAAGTTCAGTACATACAACGGGGTTTCTGAAGAGACCTATTTCACGGTGTCATGATGGGGTTCGGGTCAATAATTGCAGCGATGATCTCAGTTGCAACCATCCTCCTGGCATCGTATGTCTGCTCGAAGGGAGGGTTCTACATGGCAGACGGACTCTCTAATTCAGTCGTTGAGATGCAGGAAAACAGGAACGAGATATTAAAAACAGAAATAGAGATTACAGGCGTCTCTATAGACAAAGCAGATATTCTGGTATCCCTGCAGAACACAGGTTCGATAAAAATTGAGGATTTTACTTATATGGACGTAATCGTTGCTTATCAAGATAAAGCAGGCACTATGAAAACGGCCTGGATTCCTTACCAGAAAGGCGAAGTCCTTTTTGAGAACAGGTGGACAAAATTAGATATTGTTCCTGACCTGATAAACCCTGGAGTCTTTGATCCGGGAGAGGAAATGAAATTGCAGATCCGACTGAATGCCTCAGATCCCCCGGAAAACTCCAGCATAAACTGGCTTCTGGTAACTGTCCCCAATGGAGTGAAAGCTTCACGATATTTCAAAGGATAACATTTCAGTTATGACTCCGTGATCAAAGACTATTCCGATAAAATAGGCTGACAGAAAAATTAAGGGATTTTGTGGGGATCCCGGAGAAAGGTGGAAAGAGAAATGGAAGGAAACAAGGGTAATGGAGTACTATTTGAAAAAGAATTGGTCTATGAAGAAGTATTCAGTGACCTGAAAGAGAAAGAGAAAGAGAAAGTATTACTGGAGTTCATATCTTCCGGAAACCTGGAAATAGACAGGAAACTGGAGGGAGGCGTTCCTGTAGGCTCACTCTGCCTTCTCGAAGGAGGAAAAGATAGTGGGAAGTCTATTTTTTTGCAGCAGATAATATGGGGAGCCCTCAACGAAGATAAAAAGGTTCTTGCTCTAACGACGGAAAAGACCTCAAAAGAACTTCTTGACCAGATGGAGAGCTTGAAGCTCGGGATTTCGGATTACTTCATAACAGGGAGATCAAAGATATTCGAAATTAATGCAAGCTATGTTGAGGAAAATCCCCGGTTGAGTGAAAGCCTGCTTCAGGTACTTCTGGAATGTGTAAAAAGATGCGATGAAGAACTGATCCTTATAGATTCCCTGACAATCTTTGCGGTGAACGCTTCGGAAAATGCAGTGTTAAACTTCTTTACTGAATGCGTAAAGCTGTGCGACAGGGGAAAGACCATTCTCATTAGCGTGCATGAATATGCATTTTCGCAGGCAGTGCTTTACAGGCTAAGGTCAGTTTGCAGTGCCTTTTTTGAGCTCAGAATAGAGCAGGTAGGGGATCAGTGGGTAAAAACTATGGAAATCCAGAAACTGAGAGGTGCAAGAAAAATTACAGGAAATCTGTTGAGTTTTGATGTGGACAGTGAATTTGGGTTAAAAATAATTCCTTATTCGAAGGTTAAAGCTTGAAAAAATGAAAGAGTGTCCGGAAAGATGGAAATCGGAGAAAAAAACCGAATGAGGAGTTGTGATGGAAGCTCTACCTTTTGACCCATTGCCTGAACCGGAAAATAGGGGGCGCTCCAGAGAAGAGATGTTCTCAAGCCTCTCCTTAGAACTGCAGGAGTTTATTGGTAGGGAAGAAAACCTCCATGTCTTTGATTATATCTGCAGGCTCCCTACAGAAGAAATAGGATTTCCGGAATTCTATCCAAGGATTTCGAGATCCATGAAAAACATCAAACACCCTAACCTGATCTATCCTGCCGGGAAAGGGCTTGCCATTCACATATATCCGGATAAGGAAGACATAAGAAACTATTATATTCCCATAGAACCCTGCCTTTTCCAGAACCTGGAAAGTAGAATTGAGGCAGTAGAAAAGTTACTCATTGATGTAATACATGATCAGGATATTACTACAAAAGACCCTGAAGAAAAGAAAAAGCTCCTGGAAAAAACCCTGGAAAAAACTTGTGAAGTAGAAGAAAATTTAAAGGAAAATGACAGGACATTGGGAGGAAAAATAGGGGGAAAGAAGAAAAATACAGGTAAAGAAAAAAAAAACCTGAAGAACGAAAATAACAACGAAAAATCCAGTATTTTTGAAAACTTGAAGGAAGCTGGCAAAGCATTCAGAACAAGAAAACTGCAGAAAGTTCCCGTAACGCCTGAAGAATTCAATGCAATCAAATACCTGATGATTAGGGACAAGATGGGGATGGGAGTGCTCGAACCTTTACTTCTTGACTCAAATATAGAAGATATAAGCTGCAGCGGGCTTGGCAGGATCTTTGTTGAGCATAAGGTATTTTCATCTCTTAAAACAACAATCTCATTTGAGGAAATTGAAGAACTCAATTATTTTGTCATACAGATATCCGAAAAAGTAGGAAAACCAATCACTTACAGGAACCCTATAGTCGATACCGCTCTTCCGGACGGATCAAGGATTAATATCGTTTTCGGGGAAGATGTATCGAGGCGAGGGAGCAATTTCACCATCAGGAAATTTATGAGAACCCCTATTTCAATCTTCGAACTTATTGAGTTCGGAACAATTGACTACACGATGGCTGCATACATGTGGATAATGCTCAGGGCAGGAATGAACTGCTTTGTCTCAGGGGAAACAGCCTCAGGAAAAACCACAATGATGAATGCAATGGCTACTTTTCTTCCACCTGATTCAAAAATAGTTTCTATCGAAGACACCCCGGAACTACAGGTTCCCCATAAAAACTGGACCCGGGAGGTTACAAGGACTACAAGAGATGGTAGCGGGTCTGATATCTCTATGTTTGACCTGTTAAAAGCATCCCTGCGCCAGCGTCCAAATGAGATTATAATAGGAGAAATCCGTGGGGTTGAAGGAAATATTGCTTTTCAGGCAATGCAAACAGGACACCCTGTAATGTCCACGTTCCATGCCGCCTCAGTAGAGAAACTTATCCAGAGGCTGACGGGTGACCCTATAAATGTCCCCAAAAATTATGTGGATAACCTGAATGTTGTTCTTGTCCTGAGTACTGTAAACGTTCCGGGAAAAGGGCTTGGAAGAAGGGTCATGAGCATAAACGAGATCATAAGCTATGACTCTGTGAATCAGGCTTTCAATTTTATGGATATATTCAAATGGGACCCTGGTACAGACACATTCAAGTTCACAGGAAAAAACAACTCTTACCTTCTGGAACATAAAATTGCCCCACGCCTCGGAATTTCAGAAAACCAGGCACGAAAGATTTACTCTGAACTTGACATAAGGGCAAGAATCCTGAGAAAAATTCACCAGGCAAATATTACCAATTTTTATGAACTATTCGACACACTGATCCAGTTAGAGGAGAGGGGTTAACATCATGAAGTGTGTGCAGATGGCTCCAAGCTTAAAAACAAATGCTGCAAAACCGGGAGTTGAAGGATATATTAACCTTGCCCAAAAGCAGAAGAACACAAAAATTACTGAAAGAGTCAACGATGATATGCTTTTCCTGCTAACGTATATGGCAGCTATTTCAACTGCGGATATTGAAAGAAACAGAATATTCGATTACGCCGGGCGCCAGAAGGAGTACGAGGCTTCAAAATATTTCAGGCAGGTACATATTCTTGCCTCAAAGTGGGGATACGAATATGCAAAGGCCTGCAAGTATATTTCCCAGAAATTAAAGGACACCTATCTTTCAAGCCTATTTGGCACGATGTCAAATATCCTTTCTTCGGGAGAGCCTGAGAAAAACTTCCTGAAACAGGAAAAAATCACAAGGGAAGAGATCTACTCTAATGAGTACGAAAGAAGTGTTGAGTCTCTAAAAAAATGGACCGAGGGTTATACTGCCCTGATGGTCTCCGTAACTCTCGTTGTTACTACTGTCCTTGTTTCGGTCATGATCTATAATACCGCAGATATAGAAACCCTTGCTTCCCTGATAGTATTGTTAACTCTTTTAATATGTGGACTTGCCATTTACATTATATACAGGTCAGCTCCTGCCGAAAAAAAAGTACATACCCTTAGCTGTAAATCAAAGGAACAGGAGCAGATCAGGTTCTTGGGCCGGATTCTGCTTCCTCTCGGTTCGGTTTTTCTTACTGCTCTAATTTTGCTCGGGATAAGACTGGAATTTATTCTGGTTGGAGTGACTTTTTTTATTCTTCCGATAGGAACCCTTGCTATGGTTGATGATCGAAAAATCGATGAAAGAGACAGCAGTTTTCCTGCTTTCGTAAAGGCATTGGGGACCCTTGCCGGAGCGACGGGAACCACTATAAATAGTGCAATGGAAAAACTTGATCGGGAAAACATAGGCTGTCTCAAGCCCGGAGTTGAAGAACTGCACATGGGACTTTCCATGGGATTTAAATCCAGGCTTTGCTGGGAGAAATTCATAGGAGAAACAGGCTCCGAACTTATCAACAGGTGTTCGAGGACCTTTACCGACGCAGTCGAACTTGGAGGGGATCCGGCTGAGATAGGAAACATAGTTTCAACCTCAAGCCTATCAATTGTTCTCCTGAGAATGAAACGACAGCTAATCAGTTCCAGTTTCAGGGGACTTGCCATAATCCTGCATACTGTAATGGTTGGACTTTTGATCTTTATAACGGAAATTATTTCCAAATTCAGCGGGCTCGTATCCAGGATGAGCGAACCTTATATGTACATGGAAGGGGGGATGAGTGGGATATCTGAAATGGGGGTGAGCATGTTCAGTGTAGCCGGAAGCGTGCCTATACTATATAAATTCACTTTTTCCGTGATAATTATCCTTACGATTTCAAACACTCTCGTAGTAAAGATTGTGGAAGGCGGAGGAAATTATAAACTTTTTTTCTATGGGGGCCTGATGTCCGGAATTTCAGGATTTTGTATGATCCTTATACCTCCGGTTGTATCGAGGATATTCACATTTGAGATCTGAAAGAAGTTTTCAGTTGAGGAAAATATAATTAGTTGAGCATAAAGAAAGGTTTCGAAAGAAAGTTTTGAAACCAGAATAAATCAGACTTTGTGGGAGGTAATTTGATGAACAGTATAAAATATTTAAGGGCAAACGGATTAAAAGAACTGAGAAAAAATGGGTTAAAGGGTATGAGAGTAAGTGGCTTAAAGGCTTTAATATTCAAGCCAAGAACAGCTGATGCAAATATCAAAAAACGTGTCGAAAATGTGGATTATTTAACAAAGAAGAGAGAACCGGTTAAGAGAAAAATAATAAAGCTAATAAAAGAAAAAAAAGAGATTGAGACCCGCATTGATCTAATCCAGAAAGCAGAAGAAGAAAAAAACGAAGAAATATCAGAATTACCCTGGTGGGAAGAAATTTTCCCCCCACTTCCCAGAAAAGTACGTGTAAAAATGTCCGGAACCCTTGAAGCCAAAAATGATTCTTTGCACACGGCAGATACCGGATTTTCAGAGATAAAAGTTAGTGGGATGGAGATCGAGGTTAAGGGAATAGATGAGAAATCTGAAGAGAAAACACCTGAAGTAAAAACATCTGAAGATATGATATCTGACACCAGCCAAACTATTGTAGTAAATAATGCAGAAAAAGCAAACCCAAAAAGCAGAGCCGGTGAAAAAAAGGAAGATAAAACTTATCTGGAGAATGCAGAAAAAATAGAAGTTGCAGATCCTTTCTCAATAGGAAAAATGAGCGAGAATAAAGTTTCAAGCGGGAATTCCAGCTCAATTCCCATTGATAAAGCAAAGCCCGAAAACAAAAATAACTCTTCAGCGAGTCTTTTTGGAAATAACTTGATCGAAGAGCTGCTGAACAGTGATGACCTGTACCCAGAAGAGGAACAAAGCTTTATGAAAGATCTGGAAGAGCCGGAAGTTGGAGAGCTGCTTACTGAGTTAAAAAATGTAAAGGCACTTCTGGTCCGTGCAGAACATGCAGGGTGAAATCTTGAGAAGATAAAGCAGGTAAGAAGAGGCAAACAAAAAAGAAAAAGAAAAAAAGTGGCGGGTACAGGCCCGGCACATAAATAATGAAGAAAAAGTTATGGACATTTAGCTATTATAGTTATTCGTTGTGGAGATGGAAAAGTCCTTCTCTTGCTTTGCTAAGGAGCTCATTTGCTTCCTCGACCTTGTTGGCAGCCTCAAGAATATCTGCGGAGGCTTCGAGAAAACCATCTTTTTTGGCTTTCTGAGCCCATTCTTTAAAACTCTTTATGTGGCTTTCGTTATGTTCGATCCAGTGCTCAATTAAATGGGAAAGGTTATCATGGCTAAGTTCTTCAGTTATAGCTATTCCCTCCTACTTAAGAATATAGAATTCATGGTATAAATTTTAGCTGGATTTAAGATGAATTTGTTTAGCTGGATTTAAGATGAATTTGTTTAGCTGGATTTAAGATGAATTTGTATATTGTTAAAAGACTGTCGGTTCAAACTGTCCTCGGATCGGTGATTTCGCCTGTCAGGGCCGAGGCTGCTGCGGTTGCAGGGGACGCAAGATAAATAAGGCCGTCTTTTCCCATCCTGCCTTTGAAGTTCCTGTTTGCGGTTGAAACACAGACCTCTCCTTCCCCGAGAACGCCCTGATGGGCGCCAAGACAGGGCCCGCAACCTGGAGTTGCAAGGGTCACCCCGGCTGTCAGCAGTGTTTCCATCGTCCCATTTTCGATTGCTGCAAGGAGGGTAGTGCGGGAGGCAGGAATCACAATTGTCCTGACGGCAACCTTTTTTCCTTTCAGGACTGATGCTGCTACCTCGAGGTCTTCAAGCCTCCCATTCGTGCACGTCCCGATAAAGACCTGGTCTATGTGAGTGCCTTCAACCTCTCCTACAGACTTTACATTATCCACCTGATGCGGGCAGGCTACCTGAGGTTCGATATCTCCGGCATCATAAGAAAACTCTTCCAGATAAGCCGCATCAGGATCAGCATAGACAGGTTCATAAGACGCAACTGCCCTGTTTTTAAGGAATTCGAAGGTCTTTTCATCGGGAGGGACAATCCCGGTCTTTGCACCCATCTCAATTGCCATATTGCAGAGCGTCATCCTGCCGGCAACCGTAAGTTCACTGATAGCCTGCCCGTAAAACTCAACTGCTTTGTAGGTCGCACCAGCAATCCCGGTCTTTCCGATTAGGTAAAGAGTCAGGTCCTTTGCATAGACCCCTTTCGGAAGGTTCCCTTCAACCGTCATCCTGAAGCTTTCCGGGACCTTAAACCAGAGCTTTCCCGTGGCAAAAATTTCAGCCATATCGGTAGCTCCCACCCCTGTTGCAAAAGCCCCGAAAGCCCCGTACGTGCAAGAATGCGAGTCAGCCCCAACAATCAATTTCCCAGGCAGTGCAAAGCCGTTTTCTGGAAGGACCTGGTGGCAGATCCCTTCCCCGACCTCATAGAAGTTAGGGATTCCCTGCTCCTTTACCCATTCCCTGATCTCCTTCTGCAGGGTGGCTGAAGTCTCGGTGTTTGCAGGCGCGATATGATCAAAAGGAATTACGATCCTTGAAGGGTCCCAGACTTTTTTTAGCTCCATTTCCTTAAAAGCGTTCACGGCAAGCACCGACGTGCCGTCATGAGCCATTGCGTAATCCACATCTGCCAGCACAAAATCGTTAGCCTTTGCCTCTGTTCCCGCTGCCCGGGAAAAGATTTTCTCGCTGATTGTTCCCAAAAGTAAGCCTCCTTTCAGATAATCAAAAGGTAATTTTCGATAATTAAATAATAATGAATAGGTATGGTGAAGAAATTCAGGTTTCAGAATTCACTATAAAGAAATATATATAATTTTGTTTTTAATCCCTGAATAACTTGTTATTTCACTTTTTAGACGCCCTCTGACCCAAAATAAATCTCTATCTGCGTCAAATAAATTATATGTTTGAAACACTCAATTTTCGTTTCTTATGAGTTATGAAACTTCGCATTAAAACTGAAAAACGTTAGCATAAAAACATTAAATGTCTAAAACGTAGATCATGATAGGATCTTAGCCTGATTTTGAAATTTGGAGTTTAAATCTCAGGAACGATCATTCTTTTTCCTTTATGGTCCAGGATATCGACGTCTATTCCGTAAGCTTCTTTTATTTTTTCGGGGATCATCACTTTTTCCGGAGACCCTGAGATAACTATGTTTTCCTCAGGGGACGCCAGAATGTTCTCTTTTTCAGGAGAAACATTCAGGCTGTATTCATCTCAATTAGACAAAATAAAGACTTAAAACAGATAAAACAGTAGCCACCAGGGAGTTCGTCGACCTTTCCAGAATTCTTATTAGAAGTAAATGCTTTGGATGGTTCAAATACTCAAAATCCAGCTTCAGACATTGTGGCGAGGTTGCTAGAAGGTTTCCCGGATATGTAATGGGGTGTTTTTATTCGGCCTTCGGCAGGAATACGGGTTTTCAGGATTGATACTCTAGACTTAGATAGTAGTTTTCTTTATCACTTTGCATTTTCATTTTTTTAGGATTAGCCGGTTTGACCGTGTGATCTCTTTCCTCATGATATTGAAGTTTTTATAGCTATTTTCAGTGGAAAGAATGCTTGAGTTTTTGTGCGCCAAAGAAGATAGGCTCAGCCGCCTGAAGTATGGAACAGCACTATCTAGAGAAATGTTTAGTAATATTTTGGAAGTCAACCGAATATGGAGGACAATCAAAAAGTCAAATCTGAAAAATCAAAATGGATTTCACCTATTTTCAGGTTTGGTTTCCTCAGGTGTTCAGAAGTATTGATTCACATTTTCTATGGAAAGGTCAGATATTTCGTTTGATTCCATAGTTATTAGTTTTGAGAATTTTACTCCTTTAAAAGCCATCATAGCTTCAGCAAGCTCTGCTATTTCTTTGCCTTCCCCTTCCAGAACGACTACTTCAAAACAGTCTTCATGGTCGAGGTAAACATACATGGAAGACTTTATCAGGTGAGAGTAGTGATGCTGAATATCTGTCAGGGAATTTGAAAGCCCACGTTTTGTGTGATTGTAAATAAATGCAATTGTTCCGACAAGATGACCATTAATGTCATTCATCCACTCATAGTAGGAAATATAACTCCTGATGGCATCTCTGATGCCTTCCGAGCGGGAAGAATACCCTCTGTTTTGAATAATCTCATCAAACTTACCAAGAAGAGTATCGGGAAGGGAAACCCCTATCCTCATAAGTTCTGTTTCCATAATATTACCCACCAAGTGATCTCAAATATAGTTGTAAGATAACACTTTAGTAATTATGCATAATACTATATATGTTTTTTTCACATACTAACTAATATAAAAAAGTTTGGTATCGAGAAGATGAGTATCCATAACAATATAACAACAAAAATAATATATAAATAATATATCAAACGATTTATTTTGAAAAGATCTTCAGCATAATACCTACTTTTCGTGTGTGGCAAGAAAGTATATCAAGAGTTCTGTTACTGTTATTCCAGCTCACAATACAATGCTTATTCTAGAAAATTACAGGAAGGGGAAACTAAACCTGGCCAAAAGTCATCATAGTGTTTTCGAATCAGCAAAAAGAGTTTTTAGTACAATAAACTTATACAGACGTTACCAGAACCTGATTTGAGAGTTACGTCAACTACCCCTGAGCTAAAACTCAGAGGGTTCCTGTTGAAGGTTTATGAAAATTATAATTACTTAAGGTAATGATGCTGTTAAGTTGAATATGAGCACTTACATCATCTTTCCACAAAAATGGATTTTCTTTTAGAGAATAATACAAAAATTCAAATTAATAACATTAAATTATATGAAAAGGAGGATAAGTATTAAATAAGAGATAATCATATATACAAATGCCTATACGAACAGACCGAAAAACAGAAAAGGCCTTCTAAATCCATAAACAAACTTGCAACTCCGGGAATTCCTTACCTGTAAGTGCAGGCAGGTGGGGAATTCCAGGCGCAAGTACAGGGCAAGAATTTGAGAGATAGAGACCGCCGCAATAGATCAATGATTGGAGACACTAAGGACTCTATGCTGGTCGTCTATCTATAAGGAAAAAGAATTCCGATTAGTTTCTTTTTTGTTAATTTTGTCATAAAATAGTACTGATAAAAAATATATATTAATACAAAAATACAAAAATGTATTAATTTTTAGCATATTTTTATACAAACGTGTTAAGATTTAAATAGTAGATCATCATTGATATTAATACTAACAAAAAAGTTAGGTTTCCTTCAGAAAGCTTTAACAGGCATCTAGTTTCCTGCAAAAAAGGAAGATGTTGTTAGGCGCTAAGGATAGTAACGCCAGGGACGACATTCTGCGGTATAGAAATAATCCTGGAAAAGGAGTATACAAACGCTGCAGGTGTTGCCAGGGAATTTAAAGTAGACTAAACAAAAGTAAAGGGGAAATATTATGGAAACTAAGAGTAAAAGCGGATTTATTACAGAACTTCCCATGGAAACTCAAGAGATATTAAAAAATATAGATTTTCCTGTAAAAAGGAACGACATTATTGGGCAAGCAAGGAAGATTGGAGCAATCCCGGACATACTACAGGAATTTGGCATGCTTTCGGACAGGCAATATAATAGTGCTGAGGATGTTGCCAGGGAACTTCATATAATTTACATGGGGATCCCCGCCTGAACAGCATAACTTCTTTTTTTCACTTTTTTAGTAACCGATAAACAATGAATCCTTTTCTATTTCTTTTTTAAACGCACCCTGCGGAACCTGGAAAACAGATATTTCTCATGCCGGGCCGGTCAAGAAGAAGCTCAGTCCTTCTACCCCATGTCTCCTTTCTCCCTTTTTACCCTTTTCCTTTTCCAATCCCTGCCTCTCATTTTATTCCTTTCCTACAGATTCTGAACCCAGGAGTGAAAGCTTTCAAAGCCATTTTCTTAGAAATGGTATTGTCATGCACCATTTTCAAAAAGTTCCCTTATTTCCTCAAGTTGTTCTGGAGGACTGATTACAAGCAGGATATCGTCTGGACTAAATTTCGTCTCAGCTCTCAGATCGTACATAAGCCTGTGGTTTCGGGAAATTGCAATAACTGTAACCCCATACTTATTTCGGAGATCAAGATCTCCAAGAGTTTTCTCTGCAGCTTTGGAGTGTTTTTCAACCCTTATACTTTTGACCTCCACACCAGAAAAGTCAAGAGACAGTCCGGATACATTTTTCCTCTGAATTTCAGGGCCACGCAGCATCATATAATGATCAGCTCGAAGTTGATTGTTCATGGTTTCAATCTCTTTAACCGGAACCATGTACTTGTTCAGGACCCTGGAGAAAAGCTCTATAGAACACTCAAATTCGTCCGAGATAACCTCATCAGCTCCGAGAGCATAAAAGCTGTCAATTGTGTCCAGAAAGTGAGTCCTTGCAATAATATGAATGTCAGGATTCAGTCTGTTAGCCACTTCAATGATTTTCCAGGTACTTACAGGATTGCCTGCAGTTATTACAATTGATTTGGCAGTTTTGATGCCTGTATGTTCAAGCACGGCTTTTTGAGCGGCATCCCCATAAATAATGTTTACCCCGTTCAGTTTTTCCTGCCGGACAGTCTCTGGATTGATCTCGATTACTATATAGGGTATAGAAGCCTTTTTTGCGGCAATTCCAACATTTTTTCCACTTACTCCGTAGCCTATTATAACCAGATGGTTCTCAAGCTCTTCTTCCTGTCCTCCGTCCTGCAAACTGTATCGGTTATTTGTCAATATTTTGGGAAGGGAAAGTTGTTGGCTGGAAACTGCAGAATAGTATCCCAGTTCCGTGAAAAAAGGAGTTACCACCATAGAAAGCACAGTAACGGCAAGGAACTCCTGGTAGATTGTCTCAGAAAATATCCCATTTTCAAAGCCTACCTGCGCAGTGACCAGAGAAAATTCTCCTACCTGAGCCAGGGAAAACCCAACCAGGATCATGGTATGCAGGGGAAAACCTATGAGAAAAGTGGTGAGAGCGTTTACTGTGGTTTTCAGGACAAGAACAAGGGCAGTGGCTGTAAGAATCAGTGGGAGATGAGTTAACATCTGGTCAAGGTTCAGCATCATCCCGGTTGAAATAAAAAAGATGCTCATGAACATGTCCTTGAAAGAAATAACCGTCCCGAGAGCCTGTGCAGCGTACTCGGACTCGGAGATAATAAGCCCTGCCAGAAAAGCCCCGAGTGCAAGGGAAAGCCCGGCTATGGAAGTTATCCAGGCAACAGCAAGCCCTATTACGACTACGCTCAGCAGGAAAAGCTCATTGTTGCGTGTTTTTGCCATATTGAATAAGACAAAAGGAACTACGTAACGCGCACTTACAAGAGTGAGAAGGACAAGCCCTATCCCCCTGAATAAAAGCTCGAGAAGATCGCTTCCGACCACCGCCTCTCCTGCAAGCAGCGGGGCAAGGATGATTATCAAAACCGCAGCTATGTCCTGGAAAATAAGAATTCCGAGTGCTATCCTCCCGTGAGCGCTATAGATCTCCCCTTTTTCCTGCAGCAATTTCAGGACAATAGCAGTACTGCTAAGCGCTACAATAAGCCCCATGAAAACCGCAGTCTCAGGAGAATAACCAAGCCACCATAAGAGAAGAGAAACAACAGCAGCCGTAAGAGATATCTGCAGCCCCCCTCCCAGGAGTATGATCCTCTTTATTTTCAGGAGCTCGCGCAGGGAAAACTCTATCCCGATAGTAAAGAGCAGCAAGACAACTCCGATTTCTGACATAACCTCAATATTCTCAGTCTCATGAATCAGTCCAAGCCCATACGGCCCCGCAAGGATGCCAGCAATCAAGAAACCCACGAGCGGAGATATCTTCAACCTGAAAAAAATATAAACAACAGGGATCGAAAGACCAAAAATAATCAGCAGATCGGTCAAAAGATTAAATTTCATTAATGAAGATAGAAGTAATAAAGAATATAAGTATTATTCTGACAGCCATTCTGACAACCACCGGAAAATCCCATTCGAGGAACCTGCAAGCTGGAAAGTAGACTATTATAGCAAGTTTTTAAATTAAAGGGCTGAATAAATAACACATGAAACACAAAAATTGTGCTTCTGAGGTATTTCACTTTTACTTTTTATTTATGGACATTTTGTTTGAATTTGAAATAAATCTAAAACGCCCTTCCGGCCTTTCTCCCCCTTCTCTTTCCCCGACCCCGGTCTCCTTTTCTTCCTTTCACCTATTTTAAAAATACTTTTCACTCATCAGGCGAAGTTTTAAAAATACTTACGACTCATATTTATCGCAGCTTGTATATCCAATAAAGCTCTTTTCCGGGCAGTACTTTCGGATCAAGCGGCCTGCTCATTCAATTTTTAAAGGAAAGAGCGAAAAAATAAGTTTGTGATAGGGGATTTAATATGACGTCAAAATTGATGGACTACTTTAACAAGCAACCGAGAATTGGGGTTCTCAGCACAGCGAGTAAAGACGGAAAGGTAGATTCGGCTGTTTTAGGCTCGCCTCAGATGACCGATGAAAAGACCGTTGTAATTGCAACAGGTAAGAACCGCACGTTTGCAAACCTTCAGGAGAACCCTTACGCAATGTTCCTGATAATGGAACCAGGAGCAGATATTATGGCATGGAAAGGGATCAGGGTTTATCTGAAGATGAAGGAATCTGCGACTTCAGGAGAAATGCTTGATATGATCAAAAGCCAGATCGCAAAAATGGCCGGTGAGGAAGCGGCAAAGATGATATACGCAACTGCCACCTTCGAGATTATTGAGCTTAGGCCTCTCGTTGATATGGGACAGGGCTGGGAGAAATCGATCTGAGTTTTCAAGTTATGGAAATCAAAATAGGAAATCAAAATAAAAGTTGTGGTGACGTACCCGGCTGCAAGTAGCGGGTATCACGCCACTACTCCGGGTTATAGTGGATATTAAAAATCAAGGATTTTTATATCCGATACTTTTCTTTTTTCCAATCACTATCTTTTCCAAATATACAAGTTCAACTTTGCTGTCCAACGGCTCCCGCCTTAACTCCTGATACCTCAGTTTATGGTAGAGATGAAGATTTCTGATGCTATTTGATCCGGTGAAGAGTTCAAATCGAACTACATCCCGGTGCATAAGTTCAACCTCTGTCACCAAACGAGTGCCTATCCTCAGGTTCTGCCATTCAGGGTGCACAATCAGCCTGCCTATATGGCAAGTGTTATCCATTACACGAGTTCGTACAGATCCTATAATTGAGTGTTTGCTGACAGCTTTAAGGAATTTATGGGTAGCGAATTCGTCTTGAATCTCTTCGACGGTCTGCAGCAAAGGAGGTATGGTCCAGTCATTGTAAATCCGAGCCTCACTCTGGTATGCCAGTTTCTGAAGGGCCAGGATTTGAATTGCATCTTCGAAAATGGCCTGGGAAATTTCAATTTGTTCCGCCGTATTTCTAATCCTCCGATTCCAGTCCTCTTATTCTGCCTCTATTTTATCCACCTTAGTTATAAAGTTAACAAAACTTAGTGCCAGATTTCGAGTTCTGCATATCTCAAAAACTGCATGATGGCAAAAGCTGCAGAGTAGCTGCAGATTACTTTTTGTCCTGATGAAAATACCGGGACCCTGGGACTGCAAAGTAGTTCAAGAATATTGTGAGACAATGTCAGTATTGGCTTAGTAGATTTTATTTCGTGTTACTTCGGATTTTTATAAATATACAGAATATGATTGCAGTCGAATACTTATAAATATATTTTATGGCCAGACCATCGAACTATCAACGTTCAAGGGATAATTTAGATTCAAAACAGGTATGAAGAACGAATAGTTAAAGAATATAGTCAGAAAGCTTATAAGGAGTTAGATCAGAGGGATTTATGGAGTTCAGAAGTGCTTTCCAGGTACCGCCCGAACTCCACAAAACACGTCCTAAAGGCATGAGTTATGTTAGCTTTGTCTGTATTTAAGGCTTAGCTTGCCTGATTCTGCCTCCTGGGTATAAGATACACAGGAGATTAAAGTATGAACCGTAATAAAATTGGAGTAAGTGTACTTGTTTTAGCAGCAGCTACTAAGGGAGTTAGTATTAATGCGGCAGTCACTGAAGAAAATATTAAAAAACTCAGTGCCGATATAACAAAATCGAGAACTGATGTTGAAGTAGATCTTGGTGCTACTGTGTATGCGCAAATAACGAGTTACTACTGTGCTCCAGCAACTGCCAAAATGCTTACTAAATATTACAATGATGAAAGTCCTCACCAAACTACTATATATGAAATGATGAATGGGGTAGCTCCTAATGGGGTTACTTATCCCAATCAGTTACTTTATTATTGTTCAAGCAACGGAATGAATAAACCTGATTCATTCAGTACAGACACTGTATCTTTTGCTGGAGCTATGAATGAAATTAACAATGGTGGACCCTTCGCGAGTGGAGTTTCAGGTCATGTTCGAATGTGTCGTGGATACAAAATAAGTGGTTCGAATGAATATTTGCGTATAGGTGATCCTAATCCCATATATTTCTGTGTACCTTATTGGGAAGCATTCGGTTCTGAAAATAAACGTATATATGTGAGGAGTTAAAACTCCTCATTTTTTTCGGTGATTGATGTGAATAAAATTAGCAAAGTAGTAGTTGTTTTTATTGCTCTTCTAACCTTCTTAGCACTGATGATGCAATCTCAAGAAGTTAAAACACCTGGTTTACTTATTCAATTTGAAAATGAAACTAGTGAGGCGGAAGTTAAAGCCATTCTTGAAAATTACGACATACCCGTGAATTATACCATAGACTATAATTCTAATATTGGGCGAGGAATGTACTACATAGAAGTTGATGAAGATAAAATATATGAATTAAGGAAAGATGAAAACTGGACTTCTGTAGTTGAAATCAAAAAAGGAAATTATAACATAATTATGTTATCTGAAGAATTTGTTCCAGATGAAAATGTTCTCGCAATGCTGGAAAAAAATAACCTTCAGTTGAAAAAGGCTGTTGTGTGTTATATCCAGTTTGGAGATGGATCAGCGCCCTGGGTTGTTGGAGAGAATTGTATTCTGGAGAGGGATGCAATCAGGATAAAAAATGAACTCGAAACAAATGAGAAAGTTTTGATTGTAGGTCTGGATGATATTGTAGGGTAATACTCCAAGCTTCGTCATTGGGAAGCTTGGCTTGCCAATATGGGAGTGGAAGTTCAAAAAGAAGTTACAGTGGATTGGATAAGCAAAAGTCGTTGGAAAAGTATATGCATTTAGATTCTGGTTCGAAATAAAAATAATTGAAGTCTCTGATTCAAAAATCAACCGTATATAAGTGGGATTTATGCTCCCCTCATTTTATAGGTGTTGGCATGAGTAAAATCGGCAAGGTAATCACTATTTTTATTGTATTTCTAACTCTCGTAGCGCTTTTGGGATTGTTTACAAACCCACTAAGTGAGATTAGAACGCCAGCTAACAACGAGCTTGAAAATAATGAAAGTATTTTTACTGTATCTATTGACTACATTTATAATCAGTAACTTAGATACATGTTTTTAAAAACGCTTCAAACCGTGACCTCTTCACTCCCGATGTAATAAAAAAGATGACCGGTTGAACTTTAAAACGGGATTTTATATTAAACCGGCCTTTTCAAGAAAACCTTCCAGAGGCACGGAGTGAGTCTGGAAACCGCATACTTTGTAGGGGTCTGCTCCCATTGAAAGAGCTACGAACTGGGCAATATTCATGTGCACCATGTCGTACTCTACCCCGAACTCTTTTTCAATTACAGGCTGGTAGCGGTCGTACTGGATATGGCAGTTCGGGCACATATGGATCATTAACTCCACTCCGGCTCTCTGGAGGCTGTCGAGTTTGGCTTTGGTTACCTGGAGGGAAGTATTTTTGTTAAGGTGGATCTGAGAATAGCCCATTCCGCAGGTGAGAGTACGAGCAGTATTTCATAAGAATCTGTCTAAAATGTAGATAATCTAATTTTTAGTGAAGCCTGTCAAAATTTAGGGGATTCACATGTTCTACAAGCTCACATAGGACATAAACACAGATACTTTTGCCGTAAGACTGTTAGGCATTCATAAATATCATCACATGTGAGAGTATATTGTGCTTCTGACGTTTGTATATAAATTCTTGAATATATGAGGAGGCAATATGCTCATATATATAATTTCTGGCCAAATCATCAAACTATCAAAGGTCAAGGAATTATTACAGGATCAAAATAAGTATGAAAAACAATTGTTCGAGAGTTTACACAGAAAACTTATAAGGAGCTAACTAAGAGTAATTTATGGAGTTCAAAAGTACTTTCCAAGTTCACCCGAACTCCATAACTCTGCCCTAAGAGGCAATGATTATGTTAGCTTTGCGTATATTTAAGCTTGCTTGATCCTGCCTCCTAGGGAAAAAATAACTAGGAGTTAGACGAATGATTAAGAACAAAATTGGAATAGGATCGCTAATTTTAGCAATAATGCTGATTGGCATAGCATTGATACCAGCCGTAAGTGCACAGAAAGAGGATAATTATTCTGTAACTGCTGAAGAAGCTTTTAAGCATGCCAATGCGCACATGATAAGTTTTATAGCAGCTGATGCACCAGGCTTTGAAAACTGGACTGGGGCATCTATTGATCCCAATCCACAGGAGCTTTATGACATAAATGGTGAGAAATTATTTTATCAATTCTCAGTATATAAAGAAAAAAAATTGATAGGTACAATTGACATTTTTGCCAATAAGACTCTTGGAAATTCACTTAACGACATTGCATTTGATCCATACCCGTATAATGCGACCGAAGCTATGGATAAATCAATAGAAATTACCAAAGAAAATTACCCAGATGGAGAAATCACATCAACTAAGATGGTTGTATATAGCTATCCCAAAATAGGGGCAATGACCATAGTAAAGGACAAGTCAGGCGTTGAACATCGGATATTTGTAGATGTATACACCCTTGACGTGGTACCAGATAAACCCGCAACCGAAACCGAAATTGGAGTGCGGTCAATGTTTGAGATGAGATTGGAGAATGGAGTAGATGAGAATTTAAAGGAATGGGATATAAGCGACCAACTCACAAAATCTATTGAACAAGCAGCGACGAATAAGGGAGTTAATATTAATGCGGCAGTCACTGAAGAAAATATTGAAAAACTCAGTGGCGATGCAACAATAAAATCTACAACAAGTAGTAATTCACTTGATGTTCCCTTATATGCACAATTAACTAGTTATTACTGTGTTCCAGCAAGTTGTCAAATGGTTGGTAAATACTATGATATAACTCATACCCAAGACTACATCTATAACTTGGAAGACGGGATAATTCCATATGGGCTCTCAGATTCCGACGCAAAAGATTATTGTAGATCATATTCAGGATTATCGAAACGTGGCTCATATATTGATTCGAGTTTTACTGCTTCGGAGACTACATCTGAAATTGACAATGGAAGACCTTATTTAAGTTTTATTTCCGGACATTGTCGACTTTGCAGGGGATACTATTATTCTGGTGAGACACTTCGTTTGATTATTAATGATCCATATCCTGTTTGTGTTGGTACACTTAGATTGGAAACCTATGGTTCAGAAGTTAGACATGTATATGTGAGGGACTAAGATTCCTTAGAGAAGTTCGATAAACCTCTGCTTTCAACGGTTACTTATGTCTCTTAGATATAGCTAGCCAAAAAGGGGGGTTTATCGAGATTCTCTTCTTTTTGATAGGTGTTGATATGAATAAAATCTCAAAGAAAATTGCTTTTTTTATTGTTTTCCTAACTCTCTTAATAATTACAGGAGTATTTATAAAAATGACAGTTGATACGAAACCACCAGTTAATACATCTTTTCCAGTTCCTGGATCGCAAGTAGGTGGTCTGTATATTCAATTTAAAGATGGAATTTCTGAGTCGGAAGTAAAAACCATTCTTCAAAACTCTAACATGACTGTAGACTATAGAATGGAATATGACACAAATAGTACAGATGAAATATATTACATAATGGTAGACAAAAATAAAATAACGGATGTAAGAGATGAATTAGGGAAAGAAAACAATTGGACTAAGTCTGTTCCTGCTATCAAAAAAGGAAATTATTATATTATTACGGTATATGAACAAGCTACCTATGATAAAAATTTCCTTGAGGTGCTGGACAAATACGATCTTCAGTTGAAAAGGTTTGTTTGGTGCGAAATTCGTTTTTATGAGGGATCTAAGAAATGGTGGATTCCGGAAGAAGAAGCAATAAGAATAAAAAACGAGCTTGAACAAAAAGAGAATATTGTTACTGTACAGCTTAGTTACCTTTATCCTTGATTTGACAGTATTACTGTTACGGCAACGGTGACTGCAGAATCTGCCCTACTGGAGTTGCCAGTAGACCTTTTATTTATTTGAACATGACTATCAAAACACATAGACAACTTCCAATGCAACTGGAAGTTAAGGAGTTAAAGAAACGAACTTATCGTCTCCTGATAAATAAACGCTGTTGGATTTAATCATTAGGACAATAATTCGGAACCAGATAATGGTAATAGCTCAAATGCAAATGATTCGAGCAAAAATAACTCTACTCCAGGCTTCGGGTTATTGGAAAGCCTGGCCGGCCTGTATGTAGGATGGAAACTTGGGAAAAGGTAATTACCCGCCGTATTCTATTTTTTGATTATTGCAGCAATGATTGTATTGCAGCACGGGCTGATAGCGGTCGTACTAATAGCAGTTCGGGCACATATGGAGCATTAACTCCACGCCGGCTCTCTGGAGCCTAACTTCCGCCTTTTTGGGCGCATATATGCTTTTCCGCAAATTTATGAGGTCAGATGATTGTGGTTTAAAGATTTCACTTTGCATTTGATGTGCTTAATTTTAAGTGCATTAATCGTCATCATGCGACATTTATGCGCATAAAAATGCGGAAGTAAGGCTGGAGGCTGTCGAGTTTGGCTTTGGTTACCTGAAGGGAGGTGTTTTTGTTAAGGTGGATCTGGGAAAAGCCCATTCCGCAGGTGAGAGTACGAGCAGTATTTCATAAGAATCTGTCTAAAATGTAGATAATCTAATTTTTAGTGAAGCCTGTCAAAATTTAGGGGATTCACATATTCTACAAGCTCATATAGGACATAAACATAGATACTTTTGCCGTAAGACTGTTAGGCATTCATAAATATCATCACATGTGAGAGTAAATTGTGCTTCTGACGTTTGTATATAAATTCTTGAATATATAAGGGGGCAATATGCTCATATATATAATATCTGGCCAAATCATCAAACTATCAAAGGTCAAGGAATTATTACAGGATCAAAATAAGTATGAAAAACAATTGTTCGAGAGTTTACACAGAAAATTTATAAGGAGCTAACTAAGAGTAATTTATGGAGTTCAAAAGTACTTTCCAAGTTCACCCGAACTCCATAAATCTGCCCTAAGAGGCAATGATTATGTTAGCTTTGCGTATATTTAAGCTTGCTTGATCCTGCCTCCTAGGGAAAAAATAACTAGGAGTTAGACGAATGATTAAGAACAAAGTAACTGCTGATGAAGCTTTTAAACATGCTAATGCACACATGATAAGTTTTATAGCAGCTGATGCGGACTTTGAAGAATGGAAAGAGGCGTCTATTGATTCCAAACCATTGGAGCTTTACGATCCAACTGGTCAAAAATTGTATCATCAATTTTCAGTGTATAAAGATAACAACATAATAGGTAGAATCTATATAGGGGCCGATAAACAGCTTGGAGCTTCAGTCCAATTAATCTCGTTTTACCCAAAACCGTTTGATGCTACCGAAGCCATGAAGAAATCAATCGAAATTGCCAAAAATGAATGTCCAGATGGAAGTATCGAATCAACTAAGATGGTTGTATACGACTATCCTGCTATAGGAGCAATGACCGTAGTAAAGGACAAAACGACAGGATATGAACATCGGATATTTGTAGATGCATATACTCTTGATATCGTGGAAGATGAGCCTGCAACTGAAACAGAGTCTGGGATTTGGTCAATTTATGAACATAGATTGAAGAATGGAACAGAGGAGAACTTAAAAGACTGGCAGAAAAGTGATCAACTCACGAAGTATATAGAACAAGAAGCGACTGATAAGGGAATTGATATCAATGTGCCAATTACTAAGGACAAGATACAAAAACTGATTGATGATTCAGTGATAAAGTTAGTTACAAGTAAAACACTTAATGTTCCCTTATATGGACAAGAAGCAAGTGATTACTGTGCTGCAGCAAGTGGCAAAATGATTGCTAAATACTATAATGTAGATCATACCCAAACACACATCTATGAAATGATGGATGAAGGTGGAGTTATTGACGACCAAATATATTATTATGTAACAAGCATATTTGAAGGAGGATTAGGGAAAACTGGTACATTTGACGATGGGACTCCAATTTTTAGTCAACTCAAATCCAAAATTAATAACTATAGACCTGTAGTTAGTTTGATTCCAGGACATGTTCGGGTTTGTAGGGGGTATTCAGATACTGGTGTTGGATTTATACTATTTGAAGATTAATGATCCAATGCCTGTTGGATCAGGTACCCAATATATAGAAACCTGGGGTGCCGAAACTTGTCATATATATGTGAAGAGCTAAAACTCTTCACTTTTTTTGCGGTGATTGGTATGAGTAGAATTAACCAAAAAATTGCTGTTTCTATTGTTTTTCTAATTTTAGTAATAATTGCAGGGTTATTTATAAAAACGCCAGTAGATATGAAAAAAACACAAGTTAATGATGAGCTCAGAGTAAGTGGTATATATATTCAATTTGAAGATGGAGTTTCCGATTCGGAAGTTCAAACTATTCTTAAAAATTATAACCTGACTATGAACTATAGCATAAAGTACAATATTGATTATATGGCGGACGAGTACTACATTATGTTAGACAAAGATGAAAGGGATGTAAGACGCGAACTAAGTGAAGGGATGAAGGAAGAGAAAAAAGATTGGACTATATCTTCTCCTTCACATGTTATCAGAAAAGGAGATTCTTACGTAATCGTGGTATCCGAACAGGCTGTCAATGATGAAAAGTTTCTTTCGATACTGAATAAATATAACACTCAGGTGAAAAAGTTTGTCTGGTGCTATATTCGATTTGAAAAGCCGGACGGGTTCAGGTATTGGATTCCGGAGGAAGACGCAGTCAAAATGAAAAACGAGCTCGAAAATAATGAAAGTATTCTTACCGCATCTATTGACTATATTAATGATCAGTAAATCAGATACATATTTTTAAAAACGTTTCAAGCCGTGACCCTCTTCACTCCCATTGTAATAAAAAAGATGACCGGTTAAACTTTAAATCAGGTTTTTAGATTATACCGGCCTTTTCAAGAAAACCTTCCAGAGGCACGGAGTGAGTCTGGAAACCGCATACTTTGTAGGGGTCTGCTCCCATTGAAAGAGCTACGAACTGGGCAATATTCATGTGTACCATGTCGTATTTTTCCCCAAACTCTTTTTCAATAACAGGCTGGTAGCGGTCGTATGGATATGGCAGTTAGGGCACATATGGATCATTAACTCCACTCCGGCTCTCTGAAGGCTGTCGAGTTTGGTTTTGGTAACCTGGAGAGAGGTGTTTTTGTTAAGGTGGAGCTGGGAAAAGCCCATTCCGCAGGTGAGGGTACGGGCAGTATTTTATCAGAACTTTTGCTGTAAGACTGTTAGGTATTCACAAATATCACTAAATGTGAGTATAAATTGTGCTCCTGACGTTTGAATATAAATTCTTGAATATATGATGAGGCAATATGTTTATATATATAATTTCTGGCCAAATCATCAAACTATCAAAGGTCAAGGAATTATTACAGGCTCAAAATAAGTATGAAAAACAATTGTTCGAGAGTTTACACAGAAAACTTATAAGGAGCTAACTAAGAGTAATTTATGGAGTTCAAAAGTACTTTCCAAGTTCACCCGAACTCCATAAAATCTGCCCTAAGAGGCAATGATTATGTTAGCTTTGCGTATATTTAAGCTTGCTTGATCCTGCCTCCTAGGGAAAAAATAACTAGGAGTTAGACGAATGATTAAGAACAAAATTGGAATCGAAACGCTAATTTTATTAATTCTGCTGGTTGGTATGGTGTTAATGCCGGCAGGAAGTGCACAGGAAGAATCGTCGAATGTGACTTACTCATTAGGTATGATCAGCGAAAAACAGGCGGAAGACGTTGCATCTTACTCTATAAAAGAGATTTCCGGATCTGTACCTAATTTTGAAGAATGGGAAGACGCTACTGTGAAACTATCTACTGTTTACTACGATCTTGATGGTGAAATATCAGCTTATTCATATAACGTTATCGAAAACAAGCAACAAGCTGGATATATATTCATTTCAGCGACGAAGGATAACTATCCTGTTTTGGAGTTTTCAAAAGGCAAAATACCTAATGAAATACCAGAATATACAACCCGTTCAAAATCACTGGCACAAGAACGCGCCAACAAGATAAAGTTCGAAAGTAATGATAAAGAAGAACTGACTATTGGAAAGATGAAACCTCTTTATTTAGGCCCAACCTTCTACTACGCAGAGTATGCACTAATCGATACTGAAGGTAAGGCTAAAGAAAAAGTAATAGTGGATTTACCATTTTCAACTATAGTAGATTTTAATAAATCAAATGAGAGTATTCCCGTAAATGAAGAAGACTGTTTATTTAACAACACATATTTACAACAGCAACAAGAAATGAGAACACAAAATTCAAACACACAATGGACTGTCTTAGAAAAAGAAATAGCTAATTCCTCAAGTTATTCTACGTCTTCCAGTTCAAAAACGATCAGTGGTGTGCCTAAGTATGGCTGGCTCTGTGGTTGTTCTCCAACTGCGTCTGGGATGGTATTAGGATATTGGGCCAGCCATGGATATTCTTACTTAATAACGGGGCCTGATCTAATTAGGGGATTAGCTACTGCGATGGGTACAGAGTGGCCGGGAAATGGAGCAACCTGGCCATGGGCGATTGACGATGGTATAGAGACAGTTTGCAATAACCATGGATATAATAACTTTGATGCAAGCAATGATATCTATGTCTCATGGTCTGAGGTAAAAACCGAAGTGAATGCAGACAAGCCTTTCGTGCTTAGCATGCTAAACGGTGGGACAGGTAATGGTTACACTCAGCCATATGGCGATCATAGTGTTACCTGTGTGGGATACTATGATGGAAGTAGCGATTATGTATATATCCATGATACATGGGACACGAGTAATAAACACTACCTAACTTTTGGGAGCTGGACTGGAGCTATGGCAACATGGGTGAGGCCTTAACCACCCATTATATTTTTATTGAATTGAGGCACATAAATGTTTCACAAGAAAATAAGTAAAAAAATAGCATTTTTGATATTTTTGATAATTGCTCTTATTGGAGTATGGTTTATTCTCGATGTTATTTCAATTGGTCCAGGTTTGCCTCCCTCAGAGGGCATGCCAGGATGGTACATACCAGGAGCTTGGCAGGGGAATGAACTGGGCTGTACACCACTCTTTCCGAAGATTTCTCCTTACTGTAATGCAGGAAACTATTCTGAAAGAAAATTTATAAATGTCTGGTACTTTGACGATGAATCTAAATTTTTAAAAGGGGAAAATACCCTTTATGAGTATCTGGAAGAAAACGGTAATGTATCCCATCAGGGGCTGAATATTAGTGCAGAACTTCAGAAGGTAATTGAAAAGCGTGAAGCTAAAAATTCTTGGAGACCCATTTACGGTCCTTACTCCTTTAATGCAACTGGGTATATGAGTCCGGAAACATCAGGATATTTTCTGGTGTACAAGAATTCTTTCCTTAAAGAGAGAGAAGATTATTTCATAGTTTATTATGGAATCAGGGGAATGGCGAATCTCACTGAAGAAACACCAGAACTAAAGAAATTGATTGCTGAGTCCTATTATATGGCTAATGGAGAAGGGAAAGTTGATAGCTTAAAGCCGAAGGATAAAAAAGGAAAAAGTAATTTATTTTCATGGATTGAAACAAAGTATATGTGACAAACGCCGAAAGCGACAATGTCTCAGTGATCGACACTGCCACAAACACTGTTACGGCTACGGTGAATGCAGGAATATATCCTACTGGGATTGTAATTGTGCCTCTTAAGGATTCAAATATGACTGCCCAAAGCACAGGGGCAACATCCAATGCAACTGAAGACATAGGAATTGAAGAAACTAACTTATCATCTGAAGAAATAAACACTGTAGAACTCAATAATTCTAACAATAATAATTCTGAATCTGATAACGGTAGTAGATCAAGTGGAAATGAATCGAGCAATAATAACTCTACTCCAGGCTTTGGATTATTGGGAAGCTTGACCTGCATGTATAGTGGATGGAAGTTAAGGAAGAAGTAAGTGCCAAAATGGGTTTTGCTGTCGTTAGCACAACACTACTTCTGTAATTGATGCGACTACAAACACTGTTACAGCCACAGTGCCTGTAGGACTTGCTCATTTAGGAACAACTTTCGGCAAAGCCAAAAAAAGTGATTGGAAAAAATCAAAATAAAAAAAGTGACCGGTTCAACTTTAAAACGGGATTTTTATTATACCGGTCTTTTCAAGAAAACCTTCCAGAGGCACGGAGTGAGTCTGGAAACCGCATACTTTGTAGGGGTCTGCTCCCATTGAAAGAGCTACGAACTGGGCAATATTCATGTGCACCATGTCATACTCTACCCCATACTCTTTTTCAATTACAGGCTGGTAGCGGTCGTACTGGATATGGCAGTTCGGGCACATATGGATCATTAACTCCACTCCGGCTCTCTGAAGGCTGTCAAGTTTGGTTTTGGTTACCTGGAGAGAGGTGTTTTTGTTAAGGTGGAGCTGGGAAAAGCCCATTCCGCAGGCAAGGTTACGGGCGGTATTTTGTCAGAATTTGTCTAAAAAGAGAGGATTTAATTTATGGAGAGGCTTGTCAAAAATTAGACTATTCACAGGCCCCACAGGCCCGTATTGGATACAAAAGCTGATCTTTTGCTGTTAGACTGTTAGGTATTCACAAATATCACCATATGTAAGTATAAATTGTGCTCCTGACGTTTGTATATAAATTATTGAATATAGGATGAGGCAATATGTTCATATATATAATTTATGGCCAAATCATCAAACTATCAAAGGTCAAGGAATTATTACAGGATCAAAATAAGTATGAAAAACAATTGTTCGAGAGTTTACACAGAAAACTTATAAGGAGCTAACTAAGAGTAATTTATGGAGTTCAAAAGTACTTTCCAAGTTCACCCGAACTCCATAACTCTGCCCTAAGAGGCAATGATTATGTTAGCTTTGCGTATATTTAAGCTTGCTTGATCCTGCCTCCTAGGGAAAAAATAACTAGGAGTTAGACGAATGATTAAGAACAAAATTGGAATAGGATCGCTAATTTTAGCAATAATGCTGATTGGCATAGCATTGATACCAGCCGTAAGTGCACAGAAAGAGGATAATTATTCTGTAACTGCTGAAGAAGCTTTTAAGCATGCCAATGCGCACATGATAAGTTTTATAGCAGCTGATGCACCAGGCTTTGAAAACTGGACTGGGGCATCTATTGATCCCAATCCACAGGAGCTTTATGACATAAATGGTGAGAAATTATTTTATCAATTCTCAGTATATAAAGAAAAAAAATTGATAGGTACAATTGACATTTTTGCCAATAAGACTCTTGGAAATTCACTTAACGACATTGCATTTGATCCATACCCGTATAATGCGACCGAAGCTATGGATAAATCAATAGAAATTACCAAAGAAAATTACCCAGATGGAGAAATCACATCAACTAAGATGGTTGTATATAGCTATCCCAAAATAGGGGCAATGACCATAGTAAAGGACAAGTCAGGCGTTGAACATCGGATATTTGTAGATGTATACACCCTTGACGTGGTACCAGATAAACCTGCAACTGAATCCGAGCTTGGTGTTTGGTCAATGTCCAAAATGATATTGGAGAATGGAGTAGAGGAAAATTTAAAAGAATGGGAAAAAAGTGATCAACTCACAAATTCTATAGAACAAGCAGCTACTGATAAGGAAGTTAATATTAGTGTAGCAGTCACGGAAGAAAATATTAATAAACTCAGTGGCACTGTAGCGATAACGGATTCAACAAGTAAAATACTTGGTGTTCCTCTTCGTGGACAAGAAACTGACTATTACTGTATTCCGGCAAGTTGTCAAATGATTGCCATTTACTATGACAAAATCCCGACTCCGAGCCAAACATACATCTATGAATATGAGGGTGGAAGAAATCAAATACCTCTTTTTGATGAAGATGCAGAGGATTATTGTGAAGATGAGTTAGGAAAGTCTGGGACAGTAATATATACACATCTTACTAACGTTGATGCTATTGATGAGATTGACAATAATAGACCTTTTTTTAGTATGATTACGCAGCATAGTAGAGTTTGCAAAGGATACATAATCCAAAATTCGTATACATATTTGTATATTAATGATCCACTACCTGTGGGGTCGAATGGTACACCAAAACTTGAACGCACCTATGGTAGTAGCGAAGTTGAACGTATATATGTGAGGGAGTAACACTTCTCAGAGGAGTTCGATAAAACCTCTGGTTTCAATGGTTGTTTAAATACCGTTGTATATCCAATCTAAAAGTGAGGTTTATCGAAACTCTCGTTCTTTTTAATATGCTTGGTAAAGAATTCCAAAGTACGTTCATAAGGATAGGTCTATTTTTGGAATCGAAGCTAGTACTGCGGTTCCGAAGTATGTTCACAGAAATCAACGGGTGAATCTACCCAACTATCACGAATTTTTCAATCAATATGGAATCAAAACACTAGTAAAGATAAGCACTGTCTAGGGGCTAAAAAGTGAAAAGTAAAACCATATCAACAATACTTATTGATATTTTTTCTATCCCACTATTGTTTGTTGGAATGTCCAATAAAACACATAGAGGAAACACTCTTATAAGAGTATTAGGAATGATGTCAATTGTGATTTTAATACTGGTGGATATTGTAGGAGCGAGGCCATTTGCATATGTGATGAGTACTGGTAACTATTCGAACAGTGGCATTGTCTCCGTAATTGACACCGAAACCAACAGTGTTACAACTACAATTGCTCTGGGAGGATATCCTTGCGAAGTTGTAGCCACCCCAGACGGAACAAAACTATATGTAGTGGACTCAGGCTTACTCAGCACCAATGTCTTTGTAATTGATACAGCAACAAATAAACTTGATGCCACAGTGAATGTAGATGGTTATCCTGTTGGAGTTGGGGTTCATCCAGCAGGAACAAAGGTATATGTGACGAATCGTGGTAGCAACACTGTCTCAGTAATTGGCACAGCCACAAACAGTGTAGTAGCCACTTTAAACGTTGAAGTTGATCCCTGGGCTGTAGTAGTTACTCCAGATGGTACAAAAACCTATGTTGTGAACCGTCGCAGTAATACTACTTCTGTTATTGATACGGCCACACATAATATTATAACCACTGTTAATGTGGGAAATTTTCCAATTGAAGTTACAGTCACTCCAGATGGAACAAAAGTTTATGTGATAAACACTCGCAGCAATAATGTCTCTGTAATTGACGCAGCAACTAACAATGTTACTAATTCAATTAGCGTAGGGAGTTCCCCTTTTGGAGTCGCAGTCACTCCAGACGGAACAAAAATTTATGTGGCAAATCAAGAAGACAATTCGGTTTCTGTAATTGATACATTCAAATATACTGTTACAACTACCATTTCTGTAGGAGTTCACCCTTCAGAAGTTGTAATTAGTCCTGATGGAACAAAGGTTTATGTGGTAAACTGGGGCGACGATTCGGTTTCTGTAATTAATACAGCAACTAACAATGTTATAAATACAATTCCTGTAGGAATTCACCCAACTGGAATTGCAGTCACTCCAGATGGAACAAAAGTATTTGTGGTGAATTACGATAGCAACAATGTATCTGTAATTGACACAGCCACAAACAATGTTATAGCTACTATAAAAGTAGAAAATAATCCTGTTGAAATAGCCTTAGGGCATTTCATAGATTCTAATATAACTGACCAAAGCACAAGGGCAACTTCCAATGCAACTGAAGATACAGGTGCTGAAGAAACGAACTTCTCATCTGAAGAAATAAACGCTATCGAACTCAATATGTCAAAAAATAATAATTCAGAATCCGATAATGGTAGTAGCTCAGGTGGAAATGAATCAAGTAAAAATAACTCTACTCCAGGTTTTGGATTATTGGGAAGCTTGACCTGCCTGTATGGTGGATGGAAACTCAGGAAAAAGTGATGCAGGACTTGGAGAATCAGATTGCAGCTATGGGAATACGCCCTGTTGGATACGGAACATAGGCTCATGCTTTCTATGAAAAATGAGAAGCCAAGAGGTATAGATCTCAGTACAACGGTGTTCTCTAACCCGCCCATAGACGCAATAAACCCGTGGGAAACGAAATGGTTCTTATGCTCAATACAATCTTACGCATAATGTCAAAGCCAGTAGAGTTTATTCACGGACGTCTGATCAATTGATTATGAAAGCCGGATGTATGCCTCCTATGAAATCTCCTCGAATGCAAACGTCAGCATTTCCCTACCTGAATGCGCATAATGAATGGACTGATTATTACAGGTTCTGCGGAGAAAAGTGGGGATTCGTACCAGCCTGTGCATGATCTCGCAGTAAGGGACTGCAAAGTAGTTCAAGAATACTATAAATCAATACAGGTATTGGCTTAGTATATTTTATTTTGTGTTACTTCTGATTATTATAATATGCAGAATATGGTTGCAGTCGAGTATTCGTTATATAGTTTCTGGCCAGACCATCGAACTATCAACGATCAGGAGATAACTTCAGATTCAAAACAGGTATGAAAAATGGATAGTTAAAGGACATGGACAGAAAGCTTATAAGGAGTTAGATAAGAGGGATTTATGGAGTTCAGAAGTGCTTTCCAGGTACCGCCCGAACTCCACAAAACACGCCTTGAAGGCATGAGTTATGTTAGCTTTGTCTGTATTTAAGGCTTAGCTTGCCTGATTCTGCCTCCTGGGTATAAGATACACAGGAGATTAAAGTATGAACCGTAATAAAATTGGAGTAAGTATACTTGTTTTAGCAACACTGCTGATTGGTATGGTGTTGATACCAGCTGCAAGTGCACAGGAAGGGGATAAATATTCTGTAACTGCTGAGGAAGCTTTTAAACATGCCAATGCGCACATGATAAGTTTTATAGCAGCCGATGCTGACTTTGAAGAATGGAATGGGGCATTTATTGATCCTAAACCACTGGAGCTTTACGACATAAACGGTGAAAAATTGTATTATCAATTTTCAGTGTATAAAGATAATAACACAATAGGTAAAATCTACGTTTGTGCTGATAAAAAGTTGGGACACTCAGTCAAAGCCTTTGAATTCAATCCAAAATCGTTTAATGCAACGGAAGCCATGATAAAATCAATCGAAATCGCCAAAAATAAATATCCAACTGGAGAAATCAAGTCAACAATTATGGTTGTATACAGCTATCCAAGTATAGGAGCAATGACCGTAGTAAAGGACAAAAACACAGGAAATGAATACCGGATATTTGTAGATGCATATAGTCTTGATATCGTAGAAGATGAAACGGCAACTGAAACCAAACCTGGAGTTTGGTCAATTTATGAACATAGATTGAAGAATGGGGTGGAAGAACATTTAAAAGAGTGGCAGGAAAGTGACCAACTTACCAAATCGGTAGAACAAGAAGCAACTAATAATGGAATTAATATCAGTGTGCCAATTACTGAGGAAAACATGCAAAAACTGACTGATAATTCAGCGATAACTTTAACAGTCACAAGTGAAACACTCGATGTTCCCTTGTGTGGACAAGAAACAAGTTCTTATTGTGCTCCGGCAAGTGCCCAAATGATTGCTGAATACTATGATGTGTCCCATACCCAAGATTACATCCATGGAATAATGGATGGTCCTGGAACCGTTGATGAACAGCTACAATATTATACGTCAGCTGAAGGATTAGGGAAAACTGGTTCATACGACGACGATGGAAATCCTGTATATAATACACTTGTTTCTGAGATTAACAATGGAAGGCCTGCAGTTAGTATGATTCCAGGACATGTCCGAGTTTGTAGAGGATATACATATACTAGTTATGGATTACGCTATTTGAAGATTAATGATCCATTGCCTGTCGGATCTGGTCGCCAATTTACAGAAACGTATGGCGATGAAACTTGGCGTATATATGTTATGTGAGGGATTAAAACCTCACATCTTTTTTAGGTGTTGGTATGAAAATCAGCAAGGAAATAACTATTTTTATTGTATTTCTAACTCTCGTAGTGCTTTTGGGATTGTTTACAAACGCACTAAGTGATATTAGAACGCCAGCTAACAATGAGCTTAAGATGGGTGGCATGAGCATCCGATTCGAAGACGGAACTTCCGAATCGGAAGTTAAAGCTGTTCTTGAAAACTATAACATGACTACGAACTATAGCATAGATTGCAACACGGGTTCTGTGGGAAACAAATACTACATTATGGTAGACAAAGATAATCGGGATATAAGGCGCGAATTGAGAAAAGGGATGGAAGAAGAAAATAAAGATTGGATTATATCTTCTTCTGCTACTGGCATCCGAAAAGGAGATTCTTACGTAATCGCGGTATCCGAACAGGCTGTCAATGATGAAAAATTTCTTTCAATACTGAATAAATATGACACTCAGGTGAAAAAGTTCGTCTGGTGCTATATTCGCTTTGAAAAGTCGGACGGATCCAGGTATTGGATTCCGGAGGAAGATGCAGTCAAAATGAAAAACGAGCTTGAAAATAATGAAAGTATTTTTACCGTATCTATTGACTACATTAATGATCAGTAATTTAGATACATATTTTTAAAAACGTTTCAAGCCGTGACCCTCTTCACTCCAATTGTAATAAAAAAGGTAGCCAGTTATACTTTAAAGCGGGGCTTTAGATTATTCCCATCTTTTCAAGAAAACCTTCCAGAGGCACGGAGTGAGTCTGGAAACCGCATACTTTGTAGGGGTCTGCACCCATTGAGAGAGCTACGAACTGGGCGATATTCATGTGTACCATGTCGTATTTTACCCCAAACTCTTTTTCAATTACAGGCTGGTAGCAGTCGTACTGGATATGACAGTTCGGGCACATATGGATCATTAACTCCACCCCGGCTCTCTGGAGGCTGTCTAGCTTGGTTTTGGTGACCTGGAGAGAGGTGTTTTTGTTACGGTGGAGCTGGGAAAAGCCCATTCCGCAAATAAGGATGAGGGCGGTGTTTTATCAGAATTTGTCTAATAGAGAGGATCTAATTTTTGGCGATGCCGGTCAAAGTTTAGAATATTCACAGGCTCTACAGGCTCGTATTGGATACAAAAGCTGATCTTTTGCTGTTAGACTGTTAGTTATTCACAAATATCACCATATGTAAGTATGAATTGTGCTCCTGACGTTTGTATATAAATTCTTGAATATAGGA
Organism: Methanosarcina sp. WWM596; assembly: GCF_000969965.1. Taxonomy (GTDB): domain Archaea; phylum Halobacteriota; class Methanosarcinia; order Methanosarcinales; family Methanosarcinaceae; genus Methanosarcina. The sequence continues at coordinate 1,188,293 of NZ_CP009503.1, read as the reverse complement.
TGAGGCAATATGTTCACATATATAATTTCTGGCCAAATCATCAAACTATCAAAGGTCAATGAATTATTACAGACTCAAAATGAGTATGAAAAACAATTGTTCGAGAGTTTACACAGAAAACTTATAAGGAGTTAGGTGAGAGGAATTTATGGAGTTCAAAAGTACTTTCCATGCCATCCAAACTAAATATAACAGCACAGTAAGTAGAATAGATGTCTATGCCAATAAAACGCCATGGTTGTCAGTCAACGACTTTCAGTTTAATTCTAAATCCGTTATCATTTCTTAATGTATACTTGGAAAGCTGGATTCTGTTTGAATGGAAGTATAAAAAATGGAAGTAAAAAAGTATCTGTGGTTAAGGGTTTGAAATCTTTGAAAAATACGAGCGTGAGAACTTGAAGGACAGGATGTGTAATTAATGGAAATAAATAGACAAATAATTCATCCGCTTATTTTTGTTGCTTTTTTTGTAACGATAACAGGGTCAGTTGCCGAGGCAGCAGCTGCTCCTGAAGTAAACATGGAACTGGTGGGACATTTTGGCGGGACGACAGACGCTGTTGATGTCGCTGGCAATTATGCCTACGTTGGCCAGGGACAGGATCTTTTGCTATTGGATATTACTAATCCCTCTTCACCTGTTTTAGTGAGTAAGATTATGACAGAAGGTTTTGTAAGGGACATAAAAGTTTCCGGAGATTATGCTTATGTAGCCGATGACGATAATGGTCTTGTGATTGTTGATATAAGCAATCCTTCTTCTCCAATTCTTAAAGGGCTTTATGCAGGTTCTGCTGGAGATATTGCAGTTTCCGGCAATTACGCCTATGTAGCTGATAATGATGGTCTTGTGATTGTTGATATCAGTAATCCTTCGGATCCAATTCTCAAAGGACGTTATGCAGGTCCTACTGGCGATGTTGTAGTTTCCGGCAATTACGCCTATGTAGCTGATTGGGGTAATGGTCTTATGATTGTTGATATAAGCAATCCATCTTCACCAGTTCTCAAAGGAAGCTACGATACTGCCGGAGATATTTACGGTGTCTCAATTTCCGGGAATTACGCCTATGTAGCTGATGGCGATACTGGTCTTGTGATTGTTGATATAAGCAATCCTTCTTCTCCGACTCTCAAAGGAAGCTACAATACTGCCGGAATTGCTTGTGATGTTTCAGTTTTGGGTAATTACGCCTACGTAGCTGATAATGATAATGGTCTTGTAATTGTTGATATAAGCGATCCTTCTTCTCCAGTTCTTAAAGGAAACGGCAGTACTACCGGATATGCTCACGGTATTGCAGTTTCCGGGAATTACGCTTATGTAGCCAATAGCAATAATGGTCTTGTGATTGTTGATATAAGCAATCCTTCTTCTCTTACTCTCAAAGGAAGTTGCGATACTATCGTAAGGGCTAAAAGTATTGCAGTTTCAGGAAATTATGCCTATGTAGCCGATTGGGATAATGGCCTTGTGATTGTTGATATAAGCAATCCTTTTTCCCCTACTTTCAAAGGAAGATGCGATACTCCCAGATCTGCTAACGATGTTTCAGTTTCCGGGAATTACGCCTATGTAGCCGATATGAATGATCTTGTGATTGTTGATATTAGTAATCCTTCATTTCCAATTCTAAATAAAAGTTACAATACTGGCGGATGGGCTCAAGGTATTACAGTTTCCGGCAATTACGCATATGTAATCGATATGGCTAATGGTATTTTCATCGTTGATATCAGCAATCCTTCTTCTCCAATTCTTGAGGGAATTTATGACACTTCCCCAATTATCATAGAAAATTATGATTATACCGGGAGTATTTGGAGTGTTTCAGTTTCCGGGAATTATGCTTATGTAGCCGATGAAGGAAATGGTCTTTTGATTGTTGATATTAGCAACCCATCTTCTCCAATTCTGAAAGGAAGCTACGATACTGCCGGACTTGCTTACGATGTTGCAGTTTCCGGAAATTATGCCTATGTAGCTGATAGCAAAAATGGGCTTGCGATTATTGACATAAGTAATCCTTCTTCTCCAATTCTTATGGGAAACTACAATACTTCCGGATATGCTGAATGTGTTTCAATTTCAGGCAATTACGCCTATGTAGCCGTTGATGATAGTCTTGTGGTTGTTGATATAAGCAATCCTTCTTCTCCAATTCTTAAAGGGCTTTATGCAGGTTCTGCTGGAGATATTGCAGTTTCCGGCAATTATGTCTATGCAGGTGAAGGTGTTAATGGTCTTGTTATTCTGAAAGCAAATCCAGAATCAGCATTTACTGTTGCAGACTTCAGTAACAATATCACCTCCGGTTACGCTCCTCTCTCGATCCAGTTCAATGACCGTTCTCAGAACGCAACTTTATGGAACTGGGACTTTGGAGATGGATATAATTCAACAAATCAAAATCCGATCCATACTTACTCTTCAGCAGGAACCTATACTGTTAACCTGACAGTAATCAATGAAAACAGAACAGCCTCAAAAGTGGCTAAGATATTCGTGCTGAATACAAGCAGTTCTGCTGAAGAAAACAGTAGTGGAAGCGAAGAAACTGGTGGTGACGGGGTAATCTTAACAAAAGATACAGGCGCTCCTGCAAAAGAAAGCAAAATAACTCCTGGATTCGAAATAGTTTACTGGGTTGTAAGCCTGCTAGCTGCATTCTGGATAAAGGAGAGTAATAAAAAGTAGTTTTTATCCTGAAATTCACTTAAATTATGGAGATTTTAGAGAAATATCTTAAGTCCAAATCTTTTGATAATAGCACTGGCATGAAAGACAAACACTGATCAGGGAAAAAAGATGAAAATTAAAACTATATCAACAATACCGATCGACACTTTTTCGATTCCACTCCCATCTGTGGTAATGTCTAATAAAGCACGCAGAGAAGATACTCTCATAAGAGTTTTTAGAATAACAGGACTTGCGATTTTAATACTGGCGGGCGTAGCAGGCGCAGCTCCATTTGCATATGTGACGAATCTTGGGAATAATTATAACGATACGAATTATAATGGTAGTGTCGCCCCTGTCGTGCCTACTCCTAATGTCGCTGTAATTGACACAGCAACCAACAATGTTACAGCCAGAGTGCCTCTCGGTGGAGGATGGCCTGTAGGAGTTGCAGTCAACCCTGCAGGAACAAAGGTATATGTGGTGGACTCACCTATGGACGTCTCCACTGTTTATGTAATTGACACAGCCACAAATATGGTCAGTGCCAAAGTGAATATAGGAAGTAGTTATCCTTCGGGAATTACATTTAACCCTGCAGGAACAAGAGTTTATGTGACGAAGCAGCGTGACAACACCGATATCTCTGTAATTAACACAGCGACAAACACCTTAATGGCACCGATTATTGTGGAACCGAGTACTCATGATGTTGCATTTACACCGGATGGAAAAAAAATCTATATCACGAACTTTCGCGGCAACATTACTTCTATAATTGATGCAGCTACAAATAAAGTTACAGCCAATATATCTGTAGGAGACTCCCCTTGTGGGATTGCAGTCACACAGGACGGAAAAAAGATATACGTACTCAACTATGACAGCAACACTGTCTCTGTAATTAACACAGCCACGGATAATGTAATAGCCACTGTGCCTGTAGGAAACTCGCCCAATCTTGTTGCAGTCACTTCTGATGGAAATAAAGTATATGTAGCTAACAATAACACTGTTTCTGTAATTGACACAGCTACGAATAATGTAATAGCCACTGTACCTGTAGGAACTTCTTCTCGTGAAATTGTAGTCAGTCCAGATGGAAATAAGGTTTATTTAGGAAACTTCTACAATAAAAGTGTCACTGTAATTAATACAGAAACAAACACTGTCATAGCAACAGTGCCTGTGGGAGAATGGCCCATGGGAATTGCAATCACACCGGACGGAAAAAAGGTATATGTGGCAAACGCTGAAAGCGATAATGTCTCAGTGATTGACACAGCCACAGACACTGTTACGGCTACGGTGAATGCAGGAGTCTACCCTACTAATGTTGTAATTGTACCTCTTAAGGATTCTAATATGACTGCCAAAAGCACAGGGGCAACCTCCAATGTAACTGAAGATATAGGAGTCGAAGAAACTAATTTATCATCTGAAGAAATAAACGCTGCCGAACTCAATAATTCAAAAAAGAATAATTCAGAATCCGATAATGGCAGTAGCTCAGGTGGGAATGAATCAAGTAAAAATAACTCTACTCCAGGTTTTGGATTATTGGGAAGCTTGACCTGCCTGTATAGTGGATGGAAGTTAAGGAAGAAGTAAGTGCCAAAATGGATTTTGCTGTCGTTAGCACAACACTACTTCTGTAATTGATGTGACTACAAACACTGTTACAGCCACAGTGCCTGTAGGACTTGCTCATTTAGGAACAACTTTCGGCAAAGTCAAAAAATTAGTTGGAAAAAATCGAAATAAAAAAAGTGACCGGTTCAACTTTAAATCAGGTTTTGATTATACCGGCCTTTTCAAGAAAACCTTCCAGAGGCACGGAGTGAGTCTGGAAACCGCATACTTTGTAGGGGTCTGCTCCCATTGAGAGGGCTACGAACTGGGCAATATTCATGTGCACCATGTCGTACTCGACCCCGAACTCTTTTTCAATCACGGGCTGGTAGCGGTCGTACTGGATATGACAGTTCGGGCACATATGGATCAGTAACTCCAGTCCGGCTCTCTGGAGGCTATCGAGTTTGGTTTTGGTAACCTGGAGAGAGGTGCTCTTGTTAAGGTGGAACTGGGAAAAACCAATTCCGCAGGTGAGGATGTGAGCGATATTTTGTCATAATTTGTCTAAAATATAGGTTACCTAATTTTTAACTAGATCTGCCAAAAAATAGAAGGTTTGTGGCATATACAGGCTCACATAAGATACAAACACTGGTCTTATGCGGCAAGACTGCAACATTTAAATAAATATCAATATATGCGAATATACAGTGGAATTGGAAAGGTTATAGAGAAGTAATTGGATATATAATGAGACAATATATATAATTTTTGGCCAAATCATCAAACTATCAAAGGCCAAGGAATTATTACAGACTATTACAGACTCAAAATTAGTTCGAAAATCGAATAGTTAAAGGATATGGTCAGAAAGCTTATAAGGAGTTAGATAAGAGGGATTTATGGAGTTCAGAAGTGCTTTCCAGGTACCGCCCGAACTCCACAAAACACGCCCTAAAGGCATGAGTTATGTTAGCTTTGTCTGTATTTAAGGCTTAGCTTGCCTGATTCTGCCTCCTGGGTATAAGATACACAGGAGATAAAATAATGAACCGTAATAAAATTGGAGTAAGTATACTTGTTTTAGCAACACTGCTGGTTGGTATGGTGTTAATACCGGCAGTAAGTGCACAGGAAGAAAAAGATTATTCTGTAACTACTGAGAAAGCTTTTAAGCATGCCAATGCGAACATGATAAGTTTCATAGCAGCCGATGTACCAGGCTTTGAAAACTGGACAGGGGCATCTATTGACCCCAAACCAGTTGAGCTTTATGACATAAATGGTCAGAAATTATTTTATCAATTCTCAGTCTATAAAGAAAAAAAATTGATAGGTACGATTGACATTTATGCCAATAAAACGCTGGGACATTCATTCAACGACATTACATTCGACCCTGAACCTTATAAAGCGGCTGAAGCCGTGAAGAAGTCAAAAGAAATCGCCAATAAAAATTACCCAACTGGAGAAATAAAATCAACCAATATGGTTGTATACAGTTATCCTAAAATAGGGGCGATGACTGTGGTAAAGGACAAGTCAGGAGATGAATCCAGAATATTTGTAGACGCATACACCCTTGATGAAGTCCAAGACAAGCCTGCAACTGAAACCGAGCCTGGAGTTTGGTCAATGTATGAAGTGAAATTAAAGAATGGAGTGGAAGAGAATTTAAAGGAATGGGAGAAAAGCAATCAATTCACAAAATCTATTGAACAAGCAGCAGTTAATAAGGGAATTAATCTTAATGCGGCAGTCACTGAAGAAAATATTGAAAAACTCAGTGGCAATGCAGCGATAAAATCTATAACAAGTGGAGACATTTATGTTCCCCATCTTGGACAAGAAACTGACTACTACTGTGTTCCAACTAGTATCCGAATGCTTTGTATGTACTTTAATGACCCGAACCCTGCCCCTTCACAAACGTCTATCTACAACTATTTGGATGGGGTACCCGATGATGGGCTCTCATATGATGACATTGAGGAATGGGTTGAAGATAAATGGGATAAAACGCCAACTGTCAGGACTTCCGCACTTTATAATATTGACGCTGTTACCGAGATTGACAACGGAAGACCTTTTTTCAGTATGATTTCTGGACATTGTCGACTTTGTCGAGGATACCTATATCAAGATGGGTATTTCCATTTGCATATTAATGATCCGTGGCCTGTTGGGTCATCCGGTCAAGTAAGATATGAATGCACTTACGGTGGCCCAGAAGTTGGACGTGTATATGTGAGGTAAAATTCCTCGGGAGTTCGATAAACCTTGGTTCCAATGGTTGATTATATGTATATATAAAAGCCAAAGAGTGGAGTTTATCGAACTCCTTTAATTATTAGATCCTATTCCAAAAATAATATTGTGCTAAAATTATAAATTTACTCTTACCTCCTTCTGTGAAATAATGCTCTATGGAAATTCATAGAACTTTTCTTCCTCTGTAGAAATGATATACAGGAAGGGCACTTCATATATTTGTTTAAGTTGAAGTTTTGCCAAAATTGACAAAGATACTTAAAAAGCAAAAAATAGATGTGTTCCGAAATATAAAATTTAATTTATAAATAAAGTTATTCCATCCTGAAATTATCTCAACTGTAAGAGTCTATAAAAGGGAGGCTAAAATGAAAGAAATAATATGTGATAAAGCATGTCAGCGTATCCTTATAAAAGCTTTTGTAATAATGGCGCTTGCACTTATAGTAAAGGCGAATATCACATATGCAGCTCCATTTGCATATGTGACAAGTCCGGGGAAAAACATCAACATTGGCACTGTCTTTGTAATTGACACAAAAACTAATAATCTTACAACCATGGTGGAGATTGAAGGCTACCCTGGCAAAGTTGCAGCCACACCAGATGGAACGAAAATATATGTGACAGATTCAAGTATAGGTAGCACTACTGTCTCTGTAATTAACACAGAAACAAATACACGAAGTGCCACAGTGGATGTAGGAGGAAGTTCTTGTGGAGTTGCCATTAACCCGACAGGAACGAGGGCATATGTGGCGATCCGTGACAGTAACACTGTCTCAGTAATTAGTACAGCCACAAACAGTGTGATAGATACTTTAAATGTTGGAACTGATCCTTGGGCAGTGGCTATCAATCCAGATGGAACGAAACTATATGTCACGAACCGTCGCAGCAACACTACTTCTGTAATTAACACGGCTACAAACAATATTATAGCCACTGTAAATGTAGGAAATTTTCCGATTGGAGTTGCAGTCACTCCAGATGGAACAAAAGTTTATGTGTTGAACGCTCGCAGTAATAATGTCTCTATAATTGACACGGCTACAAACAATATTATAGCCACTGTAAATGTAGGAAATTTTCCGATTGGAGTTGCAGTCACTCTGAATGGAACAAAGGTATACGTAACGAACTGGGAAGATGATTCGGTTTCCGTAATTGACACAATAACTAACAATGTTGTAACTACAATTCCTGTAGGAACTCATCCAACTGGAGTTACAGTTAATCCAGATGGAACAAAAGTATATGTGGCGAATTACGACAGCAATAACCTCTCTGTAATTGACATAGCCACAAATAATGTTATAGCCACTGTAAATGTAGGATATCATCCGTCTGGAGTTGCCTTTGGGCATTTTATAGATTCTAATATGACTGATCAAAGCACAGGGGCAACCTCCAATACAACTGAAGATATAGGAGTCGAAGAAACTAATTTATCATCTGAAGAAATAAACGCTGTCGAACTCAATATGTCAAAAAATAATAATTCCGAATATAGCAGCGGTAGTAGCTCAGGTGGAAATGAATCGAGCAAAAATAACTCTACTCCAGGTTTTGGATTATTGGGAAGCTTGACCTGCCTGTATGGTGGATGGAAACTCAGAAAAAAGTGATGCTGGATTGGATAATCTGAAGTTACTGGCATTAATGATCCAATGACTGTTGGGTCGAATGGTATGCCAAAAATTGAATTCGCCACCAGTCAAGAAAAAACGTATATATAAACCAAAATTCCTCAAAGAAGTTCGAGAAATCTCTGAAACGGTTGCATATACACTTTATATATAACCAGTCAAAAAGTAGGGTTTATCGAAATTCTCGCCACATTTCAATATATTTGCTAAAATTTAGATACAAAATACTAATTAGGCAGTAAATAATATTTTCTCCTGATATTTTTTGTCTTGTAGCTCGTTTGTTTTATCCTGAAGTTGACTTAAATTAATGAAGATTTTTAGAAATATATCTTAGTCCAATTTTTTAATAGTGGCACTGGTATAAAAGGCAAACATTGCTTGGGGATAAAAGATGAAAAATAAAAGTATATCAACAATACCGATTGACACTTTTTCTATTACAATTCCATCTGTAGTGATGTCTAATAAAGCACGCAGAAAAGATACTCTCATAAGAGTTTTAGGAATAACTGCACTTATGATTTTAATACTGATGGGTGTCGTAGGTGCAGCTCCATTTGCCTACATTACTAACTACGACAGTAATAATCTCTCTGTAATTGACACAGCCACAAATAAGATTACAGCCACAGTAGATGTAGGAGAACATCCCTCTGGAGTTGCAATCAGTCCGGATGAAACAAAGGCATATGTTGTGAACTCACGTAGCAACACTGTATCTGTAATTAACACCACCAAAAATAAAGTTATAGTCACAGTGAAAGTAGGAACCTATCCTCAAAAAATTGCAGTAAGTCCAGATGGGACAAAGGCATACGTGACGAGTTTCAGCAACAACACTGTTTCTGTAATTGACACAGCCACAAATAAGATTATAGCCACAGTGCCTGTAGGAAACTTTCCTTTCGGAGTTGCCGTTAGCCCGGATGGGAAAAAGGTATATGTGGCGAATTCTGGCGGTGACTCAACTAACTTTACAGGTACAGTCTCTGTAATTGACACAACCGCAAACACTGTTGCAGCCACGATACCTACAGGAAACAATTCACTTGGGGTTGCAATCAGTCCGGATGGGAAAACGGTATATGTGGCGAATATGGCAAGTAGCAGTATTTCTATAATAGATACAATTTCAAATGCTGTTGTAAGTACGGTTAAAACAGGAAGAAATCCTAAGGGAGTAGCGGTAAGTCCGGATGGAAAAAAGGTATACGTAGCGATAAATCCCATCAATTCACTTACAGGTGCTGTTGATATTATTGATACAGCCACAAACAAGGTCACAGCCACTGTGCCTGTAGGAAAGGCACCTGGTGGAATTGAAGTTACCCAAGACGGAACAAAGGTATATGTGGTGAATTATGCGAGCCACACTGTTTCTGTAATAGACACCTCTACAAACAGGGTTACAGACACAGTGCCTGTAGGAAAATATCCTATTGAAGTTGCCTTTGGGAACTTTATAGATTCTAATGTGACTGATCCGATTATAACAACAAACTCTACTGTAACTGAAGATATAAAAGTTGGAGATATAGCAAGTCCATCATCTGAAGAAATAAACGCTGTCGAACTCAATAATTCAAAAAATAATAATTCTGAATCTGATAATGGTAATAGCTCAAATGAAAATGAATCGAGCAAAAATAACTCCACTCCAGGTTTCGGATTATTGGGAAGTCTGGTCTGCCTGTATGGTGGACGGAAACTCGGGAAGAAGTAATACAGGGCTTGGATAACCCGAACATTGGCATTAATGATCCAATGAATACTTGGTCGAATAGTACGCCAAAAATTGATTTCGCCACCAATCAAGAAAAAACGTATATATAAGCCAAAATTCCTCAGAGGAGTTCGATAAATCTCTGGTTTCAACAGTTGATTATATACCCTTTGTATAAACAGCCAGTCTATGGGTTTATCAAATCGTTTTCATTTTTTAGGTGTTAATATGAGCAAAATCAACAAGAAAATCGCGATTTTTATTATTTTTCTAACTCTCGTAGCGCTTTGGGGATTACTTGTAAAAGTACCGGTAGAGGATACGAAAACACCAGATCCTGAATCGCAAGTAGCTGGTATGACTATTCAATTTAAAGATGGAATTTCTGAGTCAGAAGTAAAAGCCCTTCTTCAAAACTACAATATGACTCGGAACTATAGAATAACATATGACACTAATTCTCCGGAAAAATATTACATAATGGCGGACAAAGATAATTGGAGTGACATAAGACGCGAGCTTGTAAAAGAGATGAAGGAAGATAAAAAAGATTGGACTATATCTTCTCCTGCTGATGTTACCCGAAAAGGAGATTATTACGTTCTTCCGGTCTCTGAACAAGCGACCCTGGACGAAAAATTTCTTGCAATAATGGACAAATATGATATTGGGGCAAAAAAGTTTGTTTGGTGTGATATTCGTTTTCTTTATAGTGATGGACCCCTGACGTATTGGATTCCGAAAGAGGATGCAATAAGGATAAAAAATGAGCTCGAACAAAATGAAAATATATTTACTGTACAGCTCAGTTACCTTTATCCCCCATATGACCCCACGACCTGAGAGGCTGTCTTAAAGCCGATCCGGAGGGTGGTTACCTGTTATAATTTTTACAAAACGGATACTCTAATATTATAGACCTTATAACTTTCACAACACGCCATTAATGACTTTTCGGACAGTCTCTATCTGAAAAAAATCAGCTTTAAGAGAAACGTTTCTGAGGTCGATTTGTTTGGTATACATTTTAAAGTTAGAAAACAAATTTCGGTCGTCCACCGTTACATGGTTGATATTTTTGAAAAAAACAATGCTGAGCTCAAATTTCTGAATCGGCAGAGTTGCGCCTCGGGAGTACGCTGCCCTTTTCTGCAGAGTTTCGCTTCGAGAGCACGAGGTCCTTTTCTGCAGAGTTTCGCTTCGGGAGCACGAGGTCCTTTTCGCTGCGCTCAAGAGGACTACTTAAAAATAGTTATGACCCGTACAACGTCATTAGCTCTACCGAACCATTTTTGTCACGCTCGACGCAAGAGAGCGGCTTTCAGACAAAAAAGACGAAAAGACCCGAAAGAAAAGCCATAAAGTAAAAGTTAAGTAAAAAGTAGGGAGATGCAGTCAGAACCGGCTAAAAATATACCTGAAAAACACTCTTTTCCACATCTGTTTTTATAGATTTTTGCTACATCCCCAAACATCTTCTTTCTTCTTTCTCTTCTACGTCTTTCTCGTCTACAACTTTCTGCTTTTTTTGCAGGGCCGCCAGACAAGCTGGCGGATACGTATGATATTTACCTGTGAATTAAAATGCGGTTTCCGGGGTCAAGGGAATGATTCTTCGGACCAGGGAAGGTATTTCACTATAACTCGTTTTTTCTTAATACCAGTTTACATTTCGACCCCCTTTTAATTTTTCCACCGAATTTTCGTAGACTTTGCAGTATTTGCCCCTTTTTAGATTCGAATTGGTTGAAAATATTCATTAGTTCATCTTCCCTCTATTGAATTCAACCCAAAATTCCATAGCTTCAGCTATGGAATTTTATTTTTATGTTCTACGTGCTTTACAACTAAGGGATTACCCTTTTTCTGAGTGAATTCCCAACAGTTCTAACAACTTGCGCAGATGTTCTGCTTTCCCAGACTTTGAATAAATAATATGCTCATCCCCCATAGTGACGATACTGTGCAGTGAAAATAACCTTAACAATTTATCTGCAGTAGGATTCATTAAAGGTCTTCCAGCAAAATCAATTAGTGGTGGCTCACTTTCATTTTTAAGGTTCATTCTGGTGATAATCCTCATCAATACCCTTATGAGCAGTGAAACATGAAGCAACATCATCAATGCTTCAATACGCTCAGGTTTTTCCAGGAAAATGGTAGATACCATCGTAGGTTTTTTCAATTCTTCAAAATTGGTTTCGATAACTCTTTGTTTTTTGTAATCCTGAAGTATCTGCTTATTGTTTTCTTCATCTACTGGAATGTTGGTAATTAAAACAAAGGATTCTTTGTCCTGTTTGTACTCTTCCACACGCTTCTCACTTTCGGTCAATTTATCCAGCTTGACTACAAATTTTTCAATAATAGTAGGAGGCTTTTGATCTTTAGAAGGTCTTCCTCTCGACCTTTTTTCTGTGACTATCTTTTCAACACTGAGTTTAATGTCAAGTAATGAGTTTTTATGCATCTTAAGGAACGCACCAATTTCTTTTTCTGCGTCTGGTTCACAGGAAAATGGTTCCTTAAACGACTTCTTTACATCATCCACAATCGCTTGTTTCTCTTTTTCAATACTCTTTTTTACTTTGCTTTCCGCATCATCACCCTTAACCACAACCAATCGAAACTTATTTTTATAGATCGTTTTCACAAAACCTTGAGCGTCATATCTTGCAGCTCTTTTTGATTTTTCATCTTCACAACAAATTCCTATGTCTTCCCAATCATTCAGCAAATAAGCCTGTTTTATTGCTTTTTCAGCAGTTTTAGAGTTAAAATTGGAAGGACAGCGAGATATAAACCTTATTGGATCTTTATCTCCGTATATAACCTCCATATTCTTTTTGTTAACCAGTTTTGAATCTGCTATAAATGTATAGCCACCACAACCATCACCAAGAAGTCCCTGCAAATATTGTATTGCACTCTTAAACCAGGTACTATCTGCAGTATTTCCATCCAGTGTTTGTTCATATACTGGAATCCCGTACTCATCTGTAAGCATTCCAGTCATAACCTGTTTCAGTTCAGGGTGCTTGTCTTTGCTATGACCATGAGTTACATTCAACCCTTCAAACCTTCCTGTTCACAGACCTCACATTCCCCATAAAATACATGGGACGTTGTGTCTGCATGAAGTATATGGCTAACAGGAATTTTGAAATTCACATAAGAATTGGCTGCTATTCTGCTAAATAATCCAGTACTACCTGCCTCAGCAATCCGATCCAGTAATTTCGCAAGATGATCATCATTGAAATCACTACGGAGATAATTCCCACCAAAAAGAAGCTTCAAGTCAAGACCTTCAAGTGCCTCTTCAATTCGGTAAAGAGGACATCTTTTATCATCTCTTAAAAAGGGAGTTAAAATGATACTTCTTGCAAGTGTTGCAGGAGAAACTGCCCACTGATCTTTATCCCATCTAACATTATCATTGATGATCTCGTCAAAGCCGAGTATGTCAAGAAACTCGCGGCAAACGATAAGAACAACTGGGGTTTCCGTTTTTTGGGAGAAATTTTTGGCGTTCAAAAGTTGAGACATTTTTTTAAAATTCTTAGTACCTTTTGCAGAAGGAGAAAGTTTTTTGGTTTTTGCTTTTTGATCCATTTTTTTCATGTAAGATATTATTTGAAAGATATTATTTAAAAAACTTTGACAAAATGATCCATTTGAGGCTGTAATCAATATTATAAAAAAATAAATTATGTTTAATTTTTAAGGGGGGGTCGAAATGTAAATACCAGCAGGAATTCGCTTGTTATTTGTTTTTACGGGCAGACGAGACGGTTTCAGCCCTGTAAGGCGCAGAAGAGAGAAACAAATGATTTCATCTCAGGATGTTCTGAATAATATCAACCGATTAAGCAGGAACCACCAAAATTTCGGCAAAGCCAGAAAATTAATTGGGAAAAATCAAAATAAAAAAGATGACCGGTTAAACTTTAAATCAGGTTTTTAGATTATACCGGCCTTTTCAAGAAAACCTTCCAGAGGCACGGAGTGAGTCTGGAAACCGCATACTTTGTAGGGGTCTGCTCCCATTGAAAGAGCTACGAACTGGGCAATATTCATGTGTACCATGTCGTATTTTACCCCAAACTCTTTTTCAATTACAGGCTGGTAGCGGTCATACTGGATCTGGCAGTTCGGGCACATGTGAAGCATCAACTCCACCCCGACTTTCTGAAGGCTGTCCAGTTTGGCTTTGGTTACCTGAAGGGAGGTGTTTTTATTAAGGTGGATCTGAGAAAAGCCCATTCCGCAGGTAAGAGAGCGGTCTTCGTACCAGCGGACAGGGGATGCCCCGCAGGCTTCGGCTACCGTATCTATAAGCTGGGGGTTTTCGGGGTTTCCGACTACATCAAGGTATTTAACTTTATAATAATGGCAGGCATGATGAGAAGCTGTTTTAACTCCTGAAAAATCGAATTTCTTCTCTTCAGGGATCCGGCTGACTTTACTCAGGAGGACCTCAACTGCATGATAGATGTTGGTCCGCGGGTTCATATCGCCCTTTTCATAGATAAGGTCATCGAAGCCCTTTTCTCTGAAGATGGAGTTGACTTTTTCCCGGACCTCAGCGTTGTTGTTAAGGAGTTCACATGCATCCTTATTTACGGCATAACAGGTTGAACAGAGACAGGTTATGTTGGGATACCCGCACCTTCTGGCAACTGCAAAGTTCCGGGCTGCAATGGCTGCTGTTGTGAGCCCTTCAAAGACATCGGTGTAGTGCCCGATCCCCGTGCAGCAGGACTGCTCATCGTTTACACAATAATTTACCCCGAGCCGGTCAAACACGTAAGCTGTGGCGGTTTCTATCCCAGGGTATTCCTGCCCGACCATGCAGCTCTTAAACAGTAAGAGCTTGCTGTCCGGTATACTCTCTATCGCTTTCAAAGCCGAAGCCTCCCCGTTTTTTTTCGTTTTTAGTCCCGTCGGGCTTCAGGGGCCCATGAATTTTGTTTTCCTGGATCCTTGATTTAATCCATTTTTCCCTTTCAAAATAACCCGTGCTCTCAAGAATAGCCTGGACTTCCCCATGGGTATTTCTGACATCCCTGGCACTGAGCCCCAGTTCGGAACGGATGGGCTCCAGATTCCTTTTAATTCCAATCCAGCGCTCTCCAAGGTCTTTTTCCATATTCTTGACACCGGCGCCAGGGACCTTGCTGGCTCCGTTTTCTGCAAGGATTTCTCCAATCTCAAGGAAATAGGCAAGCTTTTCAACCCCGATTCCTTCGTTGATAGCCATCTGCCGCAGCACTTTCACGATGGTTACAGGGCTGTTGTTCCTGGGACAGCGCAAATTGCAGGAATAGCAGTAGAAGCAGGACCAGATCATCTCAGATTCAAGCACACTGCGATCGTTTTCTATCACCTTTTTTACAATCTGCCGGGGGCTGTAGTCCGTAAACCGGGCTGCAGGACAGGAAGCAGTGCAGGCTCCGCACTGAATACAGCGGTCCAGTCCCATGGATTCAGGGGTTCGGATACTTTTTTTTGCGGTCTCTGCAAGAGTTTTACACTCGGGGGTATCGAATTTGTTTACATATGGCTTCATCTGATCACCTCTCTTTCCCGAGCAAGGCGAGTAAAAGTTCCTGCAAGCCCTTTTGTGTTCGGGACATAGGTTTTTTTGAAATAGATCCGGTTTCCTGAATCTCCAAGTTCTTCTTTGAGTTTTTCAACGTGCCTGGTAGTAAGAGGATATATTATCTCTGCTCTCGGGCTGTCAGGTGGGTCTTCTACAAAAAGGACAGAAGACGCCCCATGCTTAAAAGCATGAAGCACCAGGTCTCTGTCCACTACCAGACATGTAGGGACCTTAATCAATTTGACATTTGAAGGGTATGTGAGCACACTGTTACCGATATTATCACAGGTAAGAGAAGAAATTCCGCTGTTTACAAAACCAAGCACATCTCCTTCTTCAAGCACACCCTCCATCTCGGCTTTCAGCTGGGGTTTCGTAAAGCCTGCGATCTGGACAGCTCCGTCCTCGCAGAGCTCGGTACAGTACCCACAGCCCGTGCAGATAAGAGGATCAAGAACAACCCTTCCACTCTCATTCAAGGAGAAAGCCTCGAAGGGGCATTTAAGACATTCTCCACAGCGCGTGCAAAGCAGCTGGTTGACAACTGCAATTTCATTATCCAGTACCTTCGGGCTGTCCGTAATGAAAGCCCTTGCCCTTATAGCTGCAAGTCCGGCCTGGGCAATGGTATCCGTAACGTCTTTAGGACTCTGGGCAGTGCCGCAAACAAAGATTCCGTCAAGGGAACTGTCTACGGGTTTTAATTTGGAGTGCCTTTCCTTAATAAAACCGCTTTCGTCCTGGTTCAGGTTCAGCACACTTGCAATTTTCCTGGTCCCGGGAGAAGGCACCATTGCTGCGGAAAGCACAACCAGATCGGCAGGAAGTTCCTTCATTTTCTGGTCAAGGGTATCTTCAACCCTTACAACAAGGCTCTTGTCCGGTTTTTCTACAACTTCGGCAGGTCTTCCCCTCACAAAGTTGACTCCGGTTTCCTGAACTGCACGGTAATAGTTTTCGTAAAAACCAAAAGCCCTCATGTCAATATAGCAAATTGTGATTTCCACTTCAGGATATTTTTTCTTAACCAGGCTTGCGTGTTTCAGAGCCGCCATACAACAGTATCTGGAGCAGTAGCGGTTTCCCCCCTCTTTTTCGTCCCTTGAGCCCACGCACTGGATCATGACTATTCTTTTAGGCGTTTCGGGACCTGGGAAAGGTTCAGAAGAAGGATCAGGGGAAGGGTCAGAGGAACTTTCGCGCCCTGAAGTACAGGCTGTAGGAGTTGTAAATGCAGAAGCTTTACTGAAATCGGAGATTCTCAAAAGTTCCCCTTTTGTAGGGCCATTGATGCCGAGGACTCGGGCAAGTTCCATCTGGGTCAGCACATTTTCAAAAATCCCATATCCATACTGGGGTTTCTGGGATGCGTCATACTCCTCAAACCCGGTAGCAACAACAACTGCACCTACATTAAGTTCAACAATTTCTTCTTTCTGGGAAAAATCAATTGCTCCGTTTTTACAGGCATCTGCACATTTTCCGCAGGCTTCCCCCTTTAACTGGAGGCAATAATTGGGATCAATACAGTAGATTTTGGGGACTGACTGAGAGAAACGAAGAGAAATTGCCTTTTTGTCCATATAGCCGCAGTTGAACTCATCTTCAACCAGAGTAGGACAAACACGGCTGCACCTTCCACATGCTGTGCAGCTGTCTTTCACATATCTTGGTTTCTTCTTCAACCTGACAGTAAAGTTTCCTGCGCTTCCGCTCAGGCTTTCAACTTCTGTCCAGGTCAAAAGTGTAATTTTCGGATGGGCTGCAACTTCATTCATCAGCGGGCTGAGTGAACACATTGCACACTCTTCCGCAAGCTTATCAGGAGAGAATATCTTTCCGATTTTCGCCATCTGCCCGCCTATACTTGAATCTTTTTCAACAAGGAAGGTGGAAATCCCGTTATCTGCAAGGTTCAGCGCAGCTGTAATTCCTGCTATCCCCCCACCTATAACAAGGGCCTGCTGAGTAATATCCACTTTAATTTCTTCCAGGAGCTCTATGTTTTCCAGGCGTTTCAGTTTTGCCCGCAGGAGAGAAAGAGCTTTTTCAGTAGCTCCTGTTCTGTCAGGATGCACCCAGGCACACTGTTCCCTCAGATTTGCAATTTCAAGCCCTGCCCTGTTCAATCCGGTTTCCTGAATGCACTTTTTAAAGAGAGTGCCATGCTTGGAAGGAGTGCACGAACCTATTACTACCCTGTCCAGATTCCTTTCCATAATCTTATTTTTAATCAGGGACTGCCCCTGGCTTGAGCACAGGTACTCATAATCAAAAACCGAGACCCCTTCTGCCTTAAGGGTTTTTTTTACAGCATCTATATCAACGTGTTCGGAAATGTTCCCGCTGCAGTGGCAGATAAATACGGCAGCTTTGTCCAGCCTGTCAGTCGTCCCATCAGTCATTATTCTAAATCTTTCAGGGATTTGTATATAAGGTTTGCCGGAAATGGGAGGTTAATTAACCCAAAAAGGACATTTGATGAGACATAGTAGCAAAATCAGGATAAATCAGAGAGAGAAAAGAGATTTTAACGCCAATTTGTTTCAGTTGTACTCTGGTAAAAATCCTCAGATTAGGGATAATATATGTTATCAATTGTTTTAATCCTATATATATCTGGATGAAGAACTGCAAAAAATCAAATTGCCCGGTTTATTCATTACTCTGCCATCCCATAGATTTTGTAAATAAATTTAGGGCCCCTTATTATCAGAAAGATTTTATATGCATATAATTATATATAGGGAGAGAGTATTATTATTTAAACCAACTGAGATGCCAGATTCGTCAGGCACTTCCTCAGCTTTTAAATTTCAAGAGATAGAGATATATTAAACGAAGAAAAATTAAGCGAAGGGAATAAAAATTCAAATACAGCCATTTGAAATTATCCTTTGAAATGATTGATAAAAAAATTCGTAAAGTTGTTCGTTTGAAAATAATATATTTCTATGATCTGATGATACTGGATAAAACATGATACCGGAGCCAAATATGAGGCGTTCTACCGGTACAAACGGCAGATGATAGTTGTGGCAGATAATGGGCTAACATCAGAAGACAATGATTTAAAAATGGGAGAGGTTGAGTACGAAATGGTCGAGCTTTTGAGGAGGCTTAATATAAACAGACCGGTCGCTTTAACTCTTGCATGCCTCTCAAAAGGAGAAGAGATTTCTTCCCAGTGTATAGAAATGGTATCAGGTCTGAGACAGCCAGAAGTCAGTATTGCAATGCGCTACCTTCGTGAAAATGACTGGGTGGATATGAGAGAAGAAAAAAAGAACCAGGGCAAGGGTAGGCCGGTAAAGCTCTACAAACTGACAGTCCAGATGGAAACAATCATTAACACAATAGAAGAAAACGTCATTGCTGAGAGCAAGACCATATTCCAGAACATAGAACGTCTCAAGAACCTTTCCTGAAGAATCTGCGAAAAAAGGTGAGATTAATGCGGATTATTCCTACAGTTTCATATGTAAAAAGTTCATTCTCAAATTAAAAATCTGATTATATAACCGGGGAATACCTCTCCACAAACTGGACAGTTTAATTAAGGATTTCTTATCCTTTTTGCTTTCTCTTTTTTTTTCAAGTTCAGGTTTGAGACCTCAAAGGTCACTCAGTTAATTATTCAAGGCCTCAATCATCCATTGAGACCTCAAAGGTCACTCAGTTAATAATTCAAGGTCTCAATCATCCATTTCTACAACTTATTATTTCTACAACTTATTATTTCTACAACTTATTATTTCTACAACTTATTATTTCTACAACTTATTATTTCTACAACTTATTATTTCTACAACTTATTATTTCTACAACTTATTATTTCAACTCAAATAATTTCTACTCGAATAATTTGACATTCTTTTTGCTTGAATCAGCTATTTACTGGATAATCAGGGCACTCATACCGTTTATGTAGAAGAATGTCCCGAACAGGTTAACTACTTCACAATTGAGTAAAACATGATCATTCGCCAGATTAGAAGGAATGTTAACAAAGAAGACAGTTGGAAATATAATTATTAATTAACATATATTAAAAACAAAGCATAAGTAAATATTTATATTAATTCACTCTATAATGGTTCTTCGGGTGATTTAATGGTAGATGAAAGTGGTTTAGCTATAGAAACTACTAACATAATGAATGAGGCTCCCTTATCCATGGGATCAAGCGAATATGAAATGATTGAATTATTTAGAAAGATCAACATCAGCAGACCAATTGCTCTTACCCTTGCCTGCCTTGCAAAAGGAAGGGAAATCTCTTCCCAGAGCATCGAAATGGTATCTGGCCTGAGACAGCCGGAAGTCAGTGTTGCAATGCGGTACCTCCGCGAAAACAACTGGATTAACATCCGGGAAGAAAAGAAATCAAAAGGTAAGGGCAGACCGATCAAGCTATACAGGCTAACAGTCCCAATGGACTGCATTGTCAGCAAGATCGAAGAAGAAATCATAGCCGAAAGCAGACTTGTGCTGAAAAATATTGAACTTCTGAAGCACATTGCCTGAAATTTATGATAGGGAGTAGAATGGCCTGAAGTCAGGTGCAGGATTTCATACCTCAAATTGCCTGGACTTCTATTACCGGGAAGCCGTTCTATCTTAAAGGGGACTTCCCCCACCCTCACTTTTTTTCCTTACCAACAGCTTTTTAGATTCTATAACTTTTCTGCAATACATTTCTGCAATACTTTTCTGCAATACTTTTCTGCAATACATTTCTGCAATACTTTTCTGCAATACTTTTCTGCAATACATTTCTGCAATACTTTTCTGCAATACATTTCTGCAATACTTTTCTGCAATATTTCTGACCCATAAAACGTCATTTGCTGATTAAGTCGTTTATTAATGGTACAAAAAAAGAAAACAGCTTTAAAAAAGTTATGAATAAAAAAGTTATGAATAAAAAAGTTGTGAATAAAAAAGTTATGAATAAAAAAGTTATGAATAAAAAAGTTATGAATAAAAAAGTTATGAATAAAAAAGTTGTGAATAAATATATGGGCCCGCTGCGATTCGAACGCAGGACCTCACGGTTATCAGCCGTGCGCTCCACCAGGCTAAGCTACGGGCCCGAAATGAATGTAAATGCAGTTTAAAAAACCTGAAAGTTCTCCGAAAAGAGATTGTTGATTTGTGGTGGGCCCGCTGCGATTCGAACGCAGGACCTCACGGTTATCAGCCGTGCGCTCCACCAGGCTAAGCTACGGGCCCATATATCAGGTTTTTTTCGAATTACCGGAGTTGAAAGGCTTTTTTAGGGAAAGCATCCCAATCCGACAACACTTCTAATACTCGAATTACTACTTATAACTTTTGCTCGAATATTCAAAATTCTCCATACCCTAAATTTTATTTACAGGAAGCTGAGCCTTTATGGCGACAGTTTTATATACGATACTGAGTGTATGAGGGAGTGCTGACAAAGCAAAACGTTACATGGGCCGGTAGATCAGGGGAAGATCGCTACCTTGGCATGGTAGAGGCCTCGGGTTCAATTCCCGACCGGTCCACTTAAAAATAATTAATATTTCTGAAGTATCTCTTTTTTACCAGGTCAATTCCTTTTTAAAAATAGAATGCCTTTTTTAAAATTGTTTTGTATATAAGCCGATCTAGATCTAAAAATTTGATTCTTTGAATCCTGGCTTCTGGAGAATCAATCAAGTTTCTGATCACGAAAAAATCCTGGAAACTTTTGGTACTCATATATGGATGAAGGGGATGAAGGAAACAATGAGAAAAGAGTAATTGTCCACCGTTAAATGAAAAAAGAGAAAATCCAAAAGTAAAAACGGTTTACTGGTTGAAATGATAATCAACCTTTCCTCACAAAAAATGGGATAATATGAAACGCTGTGGAGCACTCCATTTTCATTTTCTTATTTTGGGAGCTGTATATAAATGATAGCACATATCAAGCCTAAAAAGAGTATACCTATTATACCATAAACTGGGGGGGAGCCAGAGAAATTTGTGCTCTCGCTCTGCTCTGCATCCGTGCCCAAACCTGTACTTTCATTGCCCCCGTCCTGCAGGGACCGAGTTTCCAGAGCAGTACCTTTTTCGGTCACTTTTTCAGAGGCACCTTTTGATGTCCCTGTTATTGCAAAAGAGGAGAAACCCGGGACATTAGCCGTGAAGTACAGATAAGTTGCATCTTCACCTGAAAGTTTGACCGACAGCTGCTCCCACTTTTCGTCACTGTACCTGTTGAGGGCAATAGAAGCCTGGTCTATCATTTTATCCTGTATCCAGATCTTTTCAACCTTGAAACAGATGACCGGGTTTTCGATATTCTTAGAGGTTGCAAACCCGCTGTTGCCAACCCATATGTTAAAGAACTTATAGACTTCATCCGAAGGTAGCCCTGAGACAAGGGTAGATTTATTTTTTAACTGTTCAATAATGGTTGTGGTTTTACCCACGGTCTTCTTTGAATCAAAACCCACATACACAACACAGGTTGCTTTCTTCGTGAAGTCAAACTGTATAGCTTTTCCGTTTGTAATGAAGACCTGGGAAAGTTCCTTTACTTCAATGTTTCTTGAAGATTCAGGAGAACCGCCACCACCACCACTGCTTCCTCCACTGCTTCCTCCACTACTTCCTCCACTGCTTCCTCCACTGCTTCCTCCACTGGAGCTGCTACTGTCACTGGAACTGTTATTGTCACTGGAGCTACTTTCCAGTACAGTTATTGTAGCAAGTTTTGAGGTGGTACCGTTTGCATTGCTTACGGTCAGATTAACGGTGTAAGTTCCTGGAACTGTGTATACATGAACAAAGCTTGCCTCAATTGAGTCCTCGATTCCGTCATTGTTAATATCCCAGCTCCTTGATGTTGTATCCTGTGATAGGTCAGTAAAGAGAACAGAAAGGGGAGCAGGTCCACTGGTAACATTCATATTGAAGTCTGCTACAGGAATGATAGCAATTTCTTCCTCCAGCACAGTTATTGTAGCAAGTTTTGAGGTGGTACCGTTTTCATTGATTGCAGTCAGATCAACGGTGTAAGTTCCTGGAACTGTGTATACATGAACAAAGCTTGCCTCAATTGAATCCTCGATTCCGTCATTGTTAATATCCCAGCTCCTTGATGTTGTATCCTGTGATAGGTCAGTAAAGAGAACAGAAAGGGGAGCAGGTCCACTGGTAACATTCATATTGAAGTCTGCTACAGGAATGATAGCAATTTCTTCCTCCAGCACAGTTATGACAGCAGTTTTTGAGGCTGTGCCGTTTTCATTGATTGCAGTCAGATTAACAGTGTAAGTTCCTGGAACTGTGTATACATGAACAAAGCTTGCCTCAATTGAGTCCTCGATTCCGTCATTGTTAATATCCCAGGTCCTTGATGTTGTATCCTGTGAAATGTCGGTAAATTGGACAGCAAGAGGAGCAGGTCCCTGGGTGATGTTTGTCTGGAAATTTGCTACAGGAACTACCGGTGCAGGCTCGGTCCTGGGAGTTACCAGAGGCATATAATCAATATTTTTCTCATTGATCCGGTATGCTTTTTCAGCGATACCATCGCCATTAACATCTAACTGGGTTTGAGAGAAACCATCTCCTTCGGGAGTACCCCAGAAGTTACCGCCGATATAAGGACCATCTATAATGTTAGTCTCTTTTATTTTGGTAGAATTTAGAGAGCTTGTTGCCCATTCATCCACTGCATACAGGTTAACTTTATTATTAAAGTAGTTATTATAAATTGTAGCAGATTCGTCGGTTAAACGTATGCCGATATCACAGTTTGTTATGGTATTTCCGGTAATAACGTGACCACCGCCACCAGATAAAAGTGATATCCCCGTATCACAGCTTTGGAATGTGTTTCCAGTAATTATGTTAGAAATGCTATCAAATGTTGATATGCCAACTGAGCTGTCTATGAAGGAGTTATTCATTATGATCTGATTTCCACAGGCATAGTTGTTGCCAATACTTATACCACATCCATCAAATTTATTATTCTTGATTTTGCAGGCTCCTCCTCCCCCATCAAACTGAACTCTGTCTTTGATGGTGAATCCATCCACCTGGACTTCAGGGACATATATATCAAAACCATCTACAATTGTGGGATAGTCGGAAGAGCCTCTTATAATTACACTTTTTTCTACAGAAATCCTGCCTGAGTAAGTCCCTGACTCTACAATTATCGTATCTCCATCAACCGAATCAGTTAAGGCGACCTGGATTGTCGTGTAATTTCCAGGCCCATCGTCGTCCACGTAGAATGTAGTCGCAGCTGCACTACCAGCAATAGCCTGAAGTGCAAGAGCCACTGTAAATAGAATCAATAATAATCTTTTTATTTGCCACACAAGAAAAACCCCTACAAACTATTTTAGCATCTCAACATCAATAGTTATCACAAATCCCCATTTTTAAACTGAATAAGATACATTGTATGGTTGTGACACTGTATTTAAAGAATAAAAACATCTTGAGTCATACTTCTTGAGTTTTAAGATTAATTTATTTTACGAAATTGACAATGTGATATAAAATTAACTAAATTACCCTACATTTTTATTAATAATGTGTGATTTTTTAGATAATCTGGGGCGTTCAAAAAAGAATTTTGCCAGTTATGAGGCATGACCTATGTGTGACTGCACACAGCACAGAACATTAGAAAATAAATAAATACTCGCTGATTTATATAAGGGCCAATATATAATAGATAATAGAGATTAGAGATTACTCTTCTACCTGAGTGGGGTATGCAGAAGAGTCAGAAAACTTCGTACTTCAGCTAGACATAACGTTTCGATACCTGTAATTTTTTATCGGGGTAGCCGACGGCATCAAATTTACTATATAAAGCAACTCTGGAGGTAAGTATATGGAACAGGAAGCTGTAGAATACCGTGCTGTGAGATATGAGGTACTGCAGGTCCCCTGGTGGCTGGTTGTACTGGAAGGAATTATTACCGTCATCATTGGCTTATTTCTGTTATTTTCGCCCGTAGTAACAACCATAACACTGGTTCAGATTCTCGGGATCTTCTGGTTTCTGGGAGGAGTTATTTCAATCATTTCACTGCTAATAGACAGAGAGAACATGGGCTGGAAACTGCTCTCTGGTACCATAGGCATCCTTATCGGTATTATGGTATTTGTGTACCCATACAGCCCCTTTGTAATTCTGTCGTTTTTCGTAATCATACTCGGAATCTGGAGTATTATATACGGGGCAATAAGACTTATCTGGGCACTCAAAGGCGACGGACTGGGAATGGCAATCCTCGGACTCCTGACAATTGTCCTTGGGATACTCCTGCTGGTTAACCCTCTGGCAGGTGCCGTTGTCCTGCCCTGGATATACGGGATTTCCCTTGTAATAGGCGGGGTTGCAGCATTGATTGACGGGTTTAGAATGAAATCCGGGAAAAACACTTCATATCCTGGATAAGGATTCTAAAAATAGAAAACTTGAAGACTGAGAAGCATTCACGACTATAGATGCAATGTAAGATGCAGTGACAGATTTCGTGCCGGGGCAGGAGACGGTCCATTAGCACTGCAAGCCTTTAAGAACTCCACATTTAAATATCTGAAAAATTTAAAGAATTTACATGCGAAAAGGTACAGTAACAATAACAGGACTGGTTCTTCTTTCCTTTATCCTTTCAATCTATTTTTATCCGCATGTACCTGAACAGATGGCAACTCACTGGAACTCACAGGGAGAAGTAGACGGCTATATGTCGAAACTCTGGGGGCTCTTTTTCATGCCGTTACTGATAACGGGTATTGTAATTATGTTCCTGGTAATTCCGAAAATTGACCCGAAAAAAGAAAATATCGCAAAATTCAGAAAGTGTTATGACGGGTTTATAGTGATACTGATTTTGTTTATGGTTGCAGTCCATCTCCAGACACTGCTCTGGAACACAGGAATTCGGATCAGCCCCAATGTCGTACTTCCTACAGGGATAGGACTTCTGTTTTATTATATAGGAATCCTTACGGAAAATACGGAGCGGAACTGGTTCATCGGAATCAGGATTCCCTGGACTCTCAGCAGCGATAGGGTATGGAAAAGAACTAACAGGCTTGGAGGGAAACTATTCAAGATAGCAGGAATAGTAGCAATCTTCGGGGCTTTTTTTCCGGAACTTGCAATCTACTTCATCCTTGTACCTGTAATATTTGTAGCCGGGTTTACTGTTGTTTACTCATATGTTGAATATCAAAAGGAACTTAAAGAAAATGAAAGAGAGTAAAATAAGGAAGTGAAAAAGAGAAAAGAACTGAAAAAAGGAGCTTAGATAAATTGAAATTCCTGATCAAAACTTAAAAAATAAAGTATAAAGATTCCTGTGTTTGCCATTTCCGGGAATCATTTTAACCGGTTTCTAAAGCCTTATTTATCATTACTTTTATCTAACATGCTCTCATTTTGTCATATTGATCGTTATGACTGAAGATATAATTATAGATTCAAACAAACCAGTCGAAAACGGAGATACTATTTCCGT
Organism: Methanosarcina sp. WWM596; assembly: GCF_000969965.1. GTDB lineage: Archaea > Halobacteriota > Methanosarcinia > Methanosarcinales > Methanosarcinaceae > Methanosarcina. The sequence goes on along the minus strand of NZ_CP009503.1, from coordinate 1,162,264 downwards.
TGATTATGTGGGAAAACTGGAAGATGGTACAGTTTTCGATACATCAGAAAAGGAAGCTGCCACTGAGGCAGGGATATACAATGAAATGAGAGACTACAAACCTCTGACATTCACCGTGGGAGCCGGACAGATGATTAAAGGCTTTGACGAGGGTGTTGTCGGAATGAAAATGGGAGAAGAAAAAACTCTTGAAATCCCTCCCGAGGAAGCGTACGGAGAATATATGGAAGAGTACGCAAGAGAACTGCCACGTAATGCTGTTGATTTTACCCCGGAAGTGGGGATGCAGTTGGCCACGGAAACAGGGCTCAGAGGCACTATCACAGAGGTAAGCGAGGAAAACTTCATTGTGGACTTCAACCATGAGCTTGCAGGCAAGACCCTGATATTCAAAATAAAAGTTGTTTCGATGGAGGAATAAAAAATGAGGGCAGGGAGGAGGGAAACTTTAATAATATGCGTTCTGCTCATTGGGAGCATTCTTTTCGGAAGTGGATGCGCGGGCAGTGGAGACGGTAATGTTGTAAAAACCGGAAACACAATTCAGGTGGACTATACTGGGAAATTAAAAGATGGTACTGTTTTTGATACTTCCATAGAAGAAATCGCAAAAGAGGCAGGTATATACACAGAACAGAAAAACTATGTTCCCCTGACCTTTAAGGTTGGTTCGGGCCAGTTGATCAAGGGTTTTGACGAAGGCGTAATAGGAATGAAAATAGGAGAAGAAAAGACCTTTACAATTCCCCCCGAAAAAGCTTACGGAAAATATGATGAAGCTAAAATTCAGACAATCTCCCTTGAGGACCTGAACCTGTCAGTGAAACCTGAAGTAGGACAGACATTCAGCAGTATGTACGGGAACACTTTCAGAGTCATTGATGTGAATGAAACGCATGTTACTTTAGACCCAAACCACGAACTCGCAGGCAAGACCCTTATTTTTGATATAAAGCTTATTTCAATAGAATGAGGCTTGAGTCAGTTAAACCGGCTTAAAATCCGGCTTAAAATCCGACTTAAAATCCGGCATATATTTTTTTAAAAAAGATGAACCCACTGGCAGCCAGAAAAAGATAAAGAACTGCCAGAAAAACTGTAAAGAAAAAATTATCAGGAGAAAGGATAATGGAGAACTCTCGTACTGTGGAGAAGGGAGATTATCTCCTTATTGATTATACTGGAAAGCTTGAGAATGGAACAGTATTCGATACCACCTTAAAAGAAAAAGCTCTCGAAGCTGGAATATATAGTGAAGAAAAAAAATACGGGCCTTTCTTTTTCAGAGCATACACTGGTCAGGTGATAAAAGGTATCGATGCAGGGGTTCTTGGAATGCGAGAAGGAGAAGAAAAAACCCTTAAAATCGCACCTGAAGAAGCCTACGGAGAATATAAAGATTATCTGGTTCAGAAAATTCCTCTTTCAAGGCTTGAGCTCAAGGAGCCTCCAAAAGCAGGGAAAATAATAATAACGCCCGGGGGAAGGGAAGTTAAAGTGATCGATTCCACGGAAACTTACGCAATCCTTGACTTCAACCATGAACTTGCAGGCAAAACCCTGATCCTTGAGATAAGACTTGTCTCCATTGTGAACGGATCTGGAAATGTAAGCTTGTCCTGAAATAAATGTATACAGTTAACCCTTGAAATAAATTAATCTAGCTGATCTTTGAAATAAATTCACCTTGTTGATCCTTGAAATAAATTTATTCAAGATAATGCACTATAAGTTAATTTTAGGGTCCAAAAACTGGAAAGTGATGGGAGATGGAAAAGGAAGAGAAAGTCGTGGTAGTGTTGCTCGTGATGGCATTGTCATCTCTTTCGACCGCGTACCTGTTCTTCGGGCAGGAACTTGCAGGAGCTGGACAACAGTCAGAAGGAAAAGCCCTGCAGTACACCCACGAATCTGAAGTAGGGGAAAAAGTATCTCTTGATGCCGAGGTTTTAAGTAAACGATTTACTTATACCGGAGACCACCTGCTTTTAGAAGTGAACTTTAACTCCGAAGTCCTGAGCATATTTATTCCGAAGACAGCGGGTGCTGATGCCCTGAACGAATCAATCAATGAAGGGGACTTCATCAACATAACAGGCACTGTTTCTGAGTATGAAGGAAAAAGGGAAATCAAAGTGGAACGAAAAGAGGATATTGTTCTGAAATAATAGTAGAAAGGCAAGAAGATATTACCTTGAAATAATCGTCATCAATAAGCGCTATAAAATCGGAAGAACAGATCGTTAACAATATATCCATAGAACAACATCGGAGAAAATATGAAAGCATGTATCATGTGCGGAGGCACAGGGACAAGGCTCAGGCCGCTGACCTTCAAACACCCGAAACCGAGCATACCGATTCTCAATAAACCATCAGTCAGGCACCTGATAGAGCACCTTTCAAGGGAAGGGTTCAATGAAATAGTTATGACCTTGGGATATATGGGAGAACATATAGAGGAACAGCTCGGAGATGGACACATGTTCGGAGTACACATCGATTATGTGTATGAGAAAGAGAAGATGGGGACAGCGGGCGGGGTAAAAAATGCTGAAAAATACCTGAAAAATGAGCCTTTTATTGTGCTTGGGGGAGACCACGTCCTTAACCTCGACCTGAGGGAGATGTACCGCTTCCACGAAACAAACGATGCGATAGTGACCATAGGACTCCTTTCCATTGATGACCCGAGGGAATTCGGGATTGCGGATATGGATATAAATAACCGGATCCACCGCTTCCTCGAAAAACCCAAATCCGGCCAGATTTTCAGCAATCTTGCAAGTACAGGCATTTACATCTGTGACCCTGAAATTTTCGACTGGATCCCTGAAAATAAAAAGTATGATTTTGCAAAAGACCTTTTCCCTGCCCTGCTTGCAGCAGATAAGAGAATTAACGGCATGCTTGTCCGGGGAAAATGGACTGATGTAGGGAGTTCGGCAGCCTATAGGCAGGCCCAGCGCTGGATGCTCGATGCACTTCCTGGAACCACAATAGAAGGAAACTTCACAACAAGAAACGCAAGAATACGAGGCCCCCTATCCATAGGAAACAATGTATCGATAGGTTCGAATTCTTCACTCGTCGGGCCCATTGTCATAGGGGAAAACACTGTAATTGGCGATAGCGTCCTTATCGGGCCTTACAGCGTGATAGGTGCAAACTGTACTATCGATAATAATGCAAAGATTCTTTCTTCGTACCTTTTTGATGGTGTATCCATAGGTAAAAACTCCAATATCTCTGGAGCTGTAGTTGCGGATGAAACCGCTGTAGGAGAAAAATGCAGCCTGGAGAATGGAACCGTAATCGGACATAAAGTCGTTATAGGGAACAATTCTACCATACATTCAGGAGTAAAGATCTGGCCTGAAGTAGTGATCGAGAAGAATTCTAGCATAAAGGATACTGTTGTCAATTCGAAATATGATACTACAAACGAAGGCTCCTGAAAATCTGCATAGAGATCTGCATCGAAACCCGTATTCCATGTAAAACTCATAACTTCAGGTCAAAAGATATGTTCCAGATTTTTCCGGACCCAATTATAAATTATTCATAGCCTGGAAATACGGGTTTCTTGCAAATTCAAATTGAGTTTTCAACGCTAATCCAAATTTTTTTGTGATTTTGCGATTTTCCACAGGCTCTCTGCCGGATTTTTATTCGAATATTATCATTTCGGCACCCCTTTTTTAATTGGCTGGTATTTATTCTGAAATGCCCCGATATGACGTTTCAAATCTTCTTTCCACGCGCCACGCTTCGTTTGGTCCCGCCTGCGTACAGTAGATAAAAACAAAAAATAAAACTGGCTGGAAACCCGATGCCGGACCTCAACCGTGTGCCGGGAGACAAATACCATATCTGATACAGATGATTTCCAGTTCCTTATTTTTTAGTACAAGTAACTTGAGATAACAATTCACAAGATACACCCAACTTCTTTTGTACCGTTTAGCATATATCGGAGAAAAAGGGTTCCTTAAATAAGATAACACGCCTACTAACTAATAAAATTAAGAGATTTCAGTCGACTGCCCACTAAATCTAAAGATTTAACGGATTTCCTTCAGAGGATTTATGACCAGGTATAAAAAATGGCTTATCGGATCGCTGGTTATCAGCGCAGTATCAATTGCCCTGGTTACAGGCTTGACTTTTAACTCTGAAACTGTTGAAGCCCTGCGAAGGATAAAGCTGGAGTACATTTTGGCAGCTGCCATCCTTCACATTAGCTCATACTTTATCTGGGGGCTGCGGACCAGGGCTCTCTGCAAAGCCTTAAGATACCGAATAAGTGTCCTGAAAATGACAGAGATAGTTATTTCAAGTACTTTTTTAGCAGGAATTACTCCTTCTTCTGCAGGTGGAGAGCTCCTGAGAGTCCACGGCCTGAGCAGGAACAAAATTCCAATAGGAAAGGCTACTGCAATCGTTGTAGGGGAACGCCTGCTTGACGCCATCTTCATCTTCTCCTGTCTGCCTTTTGCCTTATACATTCTTGGGGACATTCTTTCGAATTATGAATTTGATGCAGCTTTATTAACAGCAAATGTCCTTGTCTTTGTGCTCCTTGTTTTCTTTATTTACGGGATCTGGAAGCCCGAAAAAGTAAAATACGTAACTCACAGGCTGACAAGCAAGATTGCCCCTTTTTTTGGAAAAAAGACAGATGCTGCAGTTTCACACCTCATGGAACAGATAGACAGGGAAATAGACCATTTTCATGACAGTATAAGGGTCTTTTTTACAGAAGGAAAGAGAGGGCTTTTCTGGGGAATTGCCTGTACTTTTATTTTCTGGACCGTCGAATTTTCAATACTCGTCCTGATCCTTACGGGTCTTTCACAAACACCTTCAATTCTCACCGCCTTTGCAGCCCAAGTGCTCCTGGCTGTTATAATGGTAATACCCGCAACTCCGGGAGCAAGCGGGATTGCTGAATTAGGAGCGGCCTCTATTTTTTCTATTTTCGTAGATTCATCCATTCTGGGAATTACCGTGCTTGCCTGGAGAACCCTGACATACCACATGAACCTTTTAATAGGGGGGCTCATGAGTCTGAAAGTGATTAAGGACATGGACATTATTAAGAAAATGATAGGAGATACCGCCGAACCCCAGCACAACACCTGAGAAAATATCTTGAACAGGAAAAAACCTCTGTACAGAAGGAAAATGCCAGAGGAAAACCGCAGACCAGTATAATTTTATATTAAATTCTCACTAAACCTTTATGATATGTCATCCAGAGAAATAATCTTTGAAGTCCTTAGAAAAAGTGTACATCTTATCTCAGTCCTGATAGTGCTCATCTACGAACTTTACGGGAAAGAGACAATCCTCTGGGTGCTCATGCTTTTCCTGATAACTGTTCTTGTCCTGGAATACCTCCGCCTCGAACAGGATATGAAAATTCCCATTTTCCATGTGATGTACAGGGAGCATGAAGCCGATAGTTGTGGAGGGCACATCTTCTTCGCCCTGGGTGCAATTGCAACAATCTCCCTTTTCAGCAAGGAAATCGCTTATGTTGCAATCCTTATGACCACCTTCGGAGACCTGGCTGCAGCCCTGATAGGGAAATTCTACGGAAAAAAAAGGATTTTCAAAAAAATCTTTAAAAATGATAAGTCTCTTGAAGGTTCAACTTCCGAATTTATAATTGATCTGCTTATCGGACTCATTGTAATTGGGGATCCCTTTGTGACCCTCGTCATGGCTTTTTTTGCAACCCTTACGGAAACCGCAGTAAATAAGATAGATGATAACCTTGTGATACCAGTTTTTTCAGGTTTCTTCGGGCAGATGACCTTGCTTCTACTGATGCATTTATGAACTACCATTTGTGAACTACCATTTGTGAACTACCCCTCCCTAAAATCTTCGCCTGACGATGCAGATTTTTGAGGAAGGGATCTTCCCGCCTGCGGAGATAAAAATAGAAAAAACTGATCCCTGATTTAACCGGTTGATACTATTCAGGAATACCGAAGATATCTCAGGTTTTTTCCTCGTGCGCTACACAGGACTTGTAGCCAGCCGCCAGCCTGTCTGGCGGCTCTCCCTAAAAAGAAAAAATAATCTACTCAGGCTCCTGTTTCACCCTGGGATTGTTTAAGCCTTCTCATTTCCCTTATGCGCCTGACAAGGATTTCTCCAAGGTAAAGGACAAGGGCTGCAAGAAGCACATACACTTTCAGGCTCACGGGATCGTTTGACTCCCTTTCGGAGTTCTGCCTCGCATCCTTCAGGAGAAGGGCTCTTGCCTCCTTTTCAGTATAAATCTTCCCTCCGGTTGCAAGGATAAGAGGTTCGATATCATTATTGAACCCGACTTCAAGGTACTCAAGCGGGTAGTTTACCGCAAGCGGGTAACCGGAAATATCGTGAATCCCGATTTTGTCCGGGCTGACGCTTGCTTCATATGTGTTCCTGCCTGTGAGGGCAAGGTCAAGCGGGGCTCCGTCCAGTTTAAGCTGCGGGACTCCCTCATCGTACATTATCAGGGTGAGGTCGGAAGGGGTACCAAGCCAGGTATCCAGAGCTTCAACTACCGCCCCTTCTTCTGCCTGAGGGTTTCCAATTGCCCAGTTGGCCATGCCTGAGATGAGTTTGCTGTTTGTCCCGTTGTAAAGAGCAGACGCCCAGCGAGTAGCTTCGTTTCCGCCATTATCCGTTGTAAAGGCTGCAACACGCCCGAGCCCAAAGCGCCATGTAGTGAGTACAGGCTGCCCTGTAGCCGTAATGACCAGGCGTTCTGCCCCTGCTTTTGGCGTAACCTGGTTATATCCTGTGATACTGGCGGTAGTAAGGTTCACGTTCTTCGTAATGAAGTGGTCCGGAGAGTACTCAAGAAGCGGATAGATACCGGGGTCCTCGCTTTCCTCTTCTTCTTCTTCTCCGGGAGTCGTAACAAGATCCTCAAACACGATATTCGTTCTCTCACCCATATCGAGAGGCTCATAGTTATCTTCAATCCCCAGCTCCTGCATTAGCTTCTCAGCATAGAAGGTTCTGACCTTGTCGATCTGAGAGGGAGCAGAAGAACGGATGTGAATAAAGTACATGTTTACACCCATATCCTTCAGCGTTTGTGCAGTCTGAAGGCTCTGGTCATAAGAGTCCTCAATTCCTCCGTCAGAGATTATAATAACATCAAGCTCTCCGTCCTTGCCTTCAATCATCTGTTTTGTTATACCAAGCCCCTGGTCAAGAGAGGTCTCAGTCTGGTTAGTAGGGGTCAATGTCCTGATCTTCTCTTCCAGAACGGCAAGATTCTGCGGAAGCCCCATGAACACAAACCCGTTAGAAACATCATATGCCGCGTTACCGAATGCTATGACGCCAACATTTGCATCTTTCATGTTGTCATTCTCAAGAATCTTAATGGCATTTGACAGGATATCGCCCTGAGTACCATGAGCAGTTGTACTTGGAGAGACATCAAGAAGCAGGACCAGGTTTCTCCCTCCTTTATACTCGGAAGGTTTTGAAATTACAGGCAGGACTTCTTCAAGGGAAGAATTTAGGTAGCTCCCATAGTTATAAGCCCGATTTCCTCCTACGACAATAAGCCCGCCCCCGTTGCTGACATAATTTTTAATTTCCTTTATCTCAGCCTCGGAAAAAGTGTCTATGAACTGGTTGTCAAGCACCAGGACCTTACTGTCTGCAATATTTGTTCCAGGATAACCATTTACAATCGAAACTTCGTAAAGGTTGCTCAGGACACTGGCGAGAGGAGAACCGGTCTCCCCGGTAACGAGCGTGAGTTTCGGTTTGGGAATTACATAAAGGGACTTGTAGAACTCGTTATTAACTTCGTTTAAATCCCCTCCGGACACATCACTGATCCTTACATTCATATTGTGGGCACCGAGGGTGGTAAAAGGCTCCAAGGTAATCGAAATCGTATTATCCCGGGCGTCCTGCATGAACTGCCTGCTCTGGATAAGCTCTCCATCCACAAAAATTTCAAGGAAATAACTGACACTCTGCTCCGAAGCCTGGCGGACAACTATCTCAACCTCGTTCTTGTTGTTGACAACAACTGTTTTGTCCCCAAGTATCTCGACACTGAGGTCATTTGTCTCAAGCTCGGGCTGGACAAGATAAACGGGAGTATCTGCGTCTTTTGCAAATCTCAGAGCTTCCGTAAGATCCTTTCCTGAGTTACTGTTTCCATCAGTAACAAGCACGATCTGATTGCCAAGCCCGGAGTACTGGGTCACAGCATCCCCAAGAGAAGTCTTTTCCCCGGTTAACTGCACGAGGGTGGTCGGGGTGTCCGCTGTGAGGGCTTGATACAGGTCGGTACCTGTTTCTTCAGGGAAAATGCCCATACTTGCTGTCTGGTCCTGAACAAGCACAAGCGAAGGGTTTTCTTCACTGATAGTCTGGGTAACCGTTGTATAGGGGGCAGCCAGGGCAAGGACAAGGAGGAAGGCAACGAGCATTCTCCATTCCACAAGTTTTGTTTTTGTCTTCCGCAGGAGATAGAACCCCGCAATAACCACGGGAATGATTAGTAAGAGCATCTCAGGGCTCTCAAGGGCTACGTTCACAGTTCACCCCTCCCGCGGACGATCAGGATTTCAAGCAACAGAAGCAGGAACAGGACTCCTATAAGGTAATTGGTAATATCGTTTTCTGCAGTATAAGTGTCAGCCCGGACAAGCCTGGTCTCATCTTCTGCAACTGCCCGGCTGATAAGTTCCGAGGCGTCTACTGTAGTATTTGATTCCCGGTCATCGTAGAGGTTGACTGCAATCTTCTTGCCCGAAATTTCGTAGATTCCCACTTCGTCAAAGAGCAAACGGTTTGCGGTAAGGGTCTTTGAAGGTGTGCGGATTTCCACGGTCTTTGAAAGAGAGGTCAAGGTGCCGGTTTCAAGGTTGTATTCTGAAATTTCCCCTATGCCCCCGAGCCATTCAACCAGCTTAATCCAGAACACCGGATACTCAGGCAGGTTATGGAAATTGTTCCAGGCTCCGTCCCCGAGCTCGTCGGAAAGCCCCATGTAAAAGATGGTTCCTTTACCTACCTGCCAGTAACTCAGCACAGGAATGCCATTTTCCGTGGCTACGAGGGTTGTAGAACCTGTCCTTTCAGTTGCGTTCATGTATTTGCGGACCGAGATCTCTTCGGTTTGTATGTCCTTTGTAATGCTGTTCTGAAGAGTTTCTTCAACCTCAAGCCCGTTTTCGGCTTCTTCAACTCCGATAGGTTTTACAGGCAGGAGCTTAACAAGGCCAACCTCGGTTTTCTCAGGAGAAAGAGCTTCGCTTGCAATGAAAACCACATTCCCTCCGTTCCGCACATAATTTTCGATTCTGTCCACCGAGCCGTTGGCAATTGGGGTTTCTTTCTGAGCAAGCACAACAAGGGAGTAATTATCAAGGGAAGAAGGTACCGATTTCTGAATTTTAAGGTCGCTATTGGGAAGTAGGGAAAGTGCTGTTTTTGAAGGCAGCTTTCCATTATCCGTGACGTAGAGGACCTGCTGCCCGGAGGTATCCGGAATGGAGATGTAAGCCTTATCGTCAACAGACAGGTCATCTTTAACATTGAGACTGATTGTAGTAATTCCGGGCCCTAGGTTTGCAAGTGTGAACTGGTTTGTGCCGCCTGCAGGAACAGCCAGGGTAAAAGACTTTGAAGCATTTCCCGAAGTCCCTCTTCCTGCTTCTATTTTCACAATTTGGCTTTCACCTTTGTAGTTTTTGACCACACCTGTGTAGCCGTATTCTCCAGCCCCTGCTTCAATCCAGCCATTAATGATTCCTATGTTGTCTGCAGGTTTTCCCACTTTTACGAAATTGACCCCAATCCCGTAGGATTCAGCCAGGTTCTTGGAAACTACAGGGTCATCCCCATCCCAGTTTGTAAAGTCGGAGATAACAATTATTCTTCCCCCTTCGTTTGAAAGGAGGCGCATACCTGTAGTAATAGCTGCAGAAAGGTCGGCAGTGCCGGCTCCGGGCTTAACCTTATTGAATATTTCCCCGGCAGCAGATGCGCTTCCGCCTTCAAGAACCAGCAGGGGGGTGCTGGAAGCAAGGATTATGCTGTTTTTCTTGCTCACATAGCCGTCGGCAATTCCAGCCGCGTCTTCAAAACGAGACTCGACCTGCATGCTTGCCGAAGTATCAAGGATAATTACGGTATGCTCTCCGCTAAGAGGCTCATTTGAGGTGTAATAATAGCCTGCAGCTCCAATGGAGAGAAGGATCAGCATAAGGAGCTGAATCAGGAAAAGAGGGTCTCTCACGATTTTCGTGAGTGAAGCATAAACTTTTTTTCGTTCCCTCTCAAGCTTGAGGACAAACATTAAGGAAGGAATCGAAAGAACCGCTGGTTTTGGGCGGAGCATGTAAATGATTATAAGTGGGATGACACTCAGGAGAGCAGCAAGAGCAAGGGGGGTTTGAAACGGCATTTTTTAGCGTCTCCTTCTCCTGATCGTATGATGGAAAGCATAAAAGATAGGAGTGTCGGTTGTAAAGGTATAGAACTCGGCTCCGACCTTCATACAGGTTTTTTTAATCCTTGCAGTGTGGTCGTCCAGTTTCTGGGTATAGCGTTCCTTGAACTTTTCACTTATATATGTCCTTATATCTTCACCTGTTTCAAGGTCTACAAGCTTGCTGTTTCCCTGAAGAGGAAGTTTTATTTCTGTGGGATCAAGCACCTGTATAACTATAAGGTCGTGATCGGAGAGCCGGTACAGAGCTGTATCTATTGCCTCCGGATCCTGCATGAAGTCCGAAATCAGGATTACAAGGGATCTGGACTTGATCTCCCGGCTGTACTTCATAACAGCTTCACTAATAGAAGTCCCGCCAGACAGTTCAAGCTCGCTAAGTCGGTCGATTGCCCGCATAAGGTTTTTTCTGCCCCTGCGGGGTTTATTGATGAAAATTTCGTCCGTAAAAGTGGATATGGCAAACCTGTCATTATATTTGGTTACCATGTAAGCAAAACCTGCAGCAAGCATGGCAGAATACTCGAACTTCGAGGTCCCCTTTTCAGGGTAGTCCATACTTTTGCTGGCGTCCAGAAGGATATGAGTTGTAAGAGTTTTTTCTTCCTCAAACTGCCGAACATAAAGCTTTTCAGTCCTCGCATAAGCCTTCCAGTCTATAACTTTCAAAGCGTCGCTTGAGTCATACTCCCTGAACCCGATAGTATCGATTCCGTGTCCGCTTCGGGTTGATGGACGATTTCCGGCATAGACCGTCGATACCCTTTTCCGGACCGAAAAGGTAAAGCGGTCAAGCTGCCTGAAAAAATCCGTTTCGATTTTTTGTTTTGTGCGAGTCATTCTTGATCGTCAACCGAAAAGCCCGGTTCTGCCCGGACCTGGAAAAAACCCTGGGGGTTTTAACTTTGTTTTATATATTATGCAGATCGGTTTTCAGAACCTGCTCAATTACAGGCCTGTCAGATTTCATTATCTGATCGGCTTAACTGTTTTATTTAAGTTTCATTTAAGTTTTATTTAAGTTTCATTTAAGTTTCATTTAAGTTTCATTTAAGTTTCATTTAAGTTTCATTTAATCTTCTTTAAAATTTCCTCTATGGCTTCATCCGGGGTCATCCCGCTTCTTTCGGCTTCGAAGGTCAGAATCAGCCTGTGGCGGAGAACCGGGTAAGCCATGTAATCAATATCCTCTTTGCCCACGAAGTTTCTACCCTGTATCAGGGCTCTTGCCTTTGCTGCAAGGATCATGCCAATGGATGCGCGGGGAGAAGCCCCATACTCTATGTGCTCTTTGTCTTTGCGAGTCATTGACACAATAGAAAGGACGCGCTGCTTGAGTTCTTCGGAGATAGGAACCTGCCGGGTAAGATTCTGTAAATCGAGAAGTGTGGACTTGTCCAGGCCTCTGGTGATCTTCGGGACTTCGGATTTCGTATAACGGTTTATGATCTCCATTTCCTCTTCAAAGGAGGGATAGTCTACAAGGATCTTTAAAAGGAAGCGGTCTAGCTGGGCTTCGGGTAGGGGGTATGTGCCCTCCATTTCTATGGGGTTCTGGGTGGCAAGAATAAAAAAGGGGCGTTCAAGAAGAAAGGTATCATTTCCGACTGTAACCTGTTTTTCCTGCATGGCTTCGAGCAGGGCTGACTGGGTTTTAGGGGAAGCACGGTTGATCTCGTCTGCAAGCACGATGTTTGCAAAGACAGGCCCGGGTTCAAACCTGAATTCTTTTTTATTATCTTTCTCCTCAATCATATTGGTCCCTGTAATGTCAGAAGGCATCAGGTCAGGAGTACACTGAATTCTGCTGAATTTCAGGTTCATTGCCTTTGCGATCGTGGAGATCATCAGGGTTTTTCCAAGCCCGGGATTGCTTTCAACGAGGGCATGTCCTTCACAGAGAATTGAGATTATGATCTGTTCCACTACCCTGTTCTGACCCACTATGACATTTCCTATCTCTTCAAAGAAACTTTTAAAAATCCTGCCTGCGTTCTGGTAGGTCGTGCCGGCCTCCCCTGGATCGATATTATTCTCACTCATATCTGCTTCACCCTTTGAATTGCTGTTTTTTGCGGATCCCTATGACCGCTTCCTGCTGAACTGTATTCGCTCCTGCAACAGAGTGTCATTTAAAAAACAGCCTGTTACTCCGGATACAGCCTGATAGTTCATACAGCCTGATAGTTCATACAGCCTGATAGTCTATACAGCCTTTAATTTCAAAACTTCTTTTCAATAACTTTCTATTAAACTGGATACAGGTAAGTCCAACTAATACAAATTTATCATGACACTAATACAAATTTATCAAGATATTAATATAAATTTATCATAATACTAAGATGAATTATTCATATTATTCTTCTGCAAGTTGTTCAAAGTAGCTCTGGATAACACTCCTGTACTCTTCAGGAAGGTTTTCATAATAAGCCTGAGAAGCAATGGGATCCGAGTCATATAGACCCGACTGAATGAATGATTCATTGTCTCTCTGTTCTCCGTCTTCCTGGCTCATAAAGCCCTGCCCTGCACCCGGAGGTATCTTTAAGTCTACTTCCTTGCCCTCAACTATGATAACAGCAGGTTCTCCAAAAAGTCCTTCATTGTTCTGCGGGTCTCCTGAAGTCCCACCGTTTTCCTCTACAGAAACAAGATCCGAACCCGAACCCGGGAAAGGAATAGTTTCTATCACTTCACTCATGTCGAGGGGACCAACAGGTGCCTGACATCCTGTATGGGCAACATATGCCAGAACTGTAACAGCAAACATGGTTACCAAGAGATCTTTTGCAAGCTTTTTTCTGTTAAGGAAGACAGAGGACTTCACAGGTTTAGAATCGATTATGACGCCGCCTATAAGGTCACGGACAATAATGTTATCAATATCCCGGTTATCATAGGCTGTCCTCATCCTTTCCCTGAGTACAGGGTATTTTTCTTCAATAAAGGAAATCGCGTCTTTCTTTTTAGCCCTGTAATACCTGACTGCTGTGAGTATAAGAGAGAGGGTAAAGGCAAGAATAATTAGTCCCAGGGTCTCAAAGACAATTTCAGAACCAGGAATACTGTATTTTACACCGGTATAGGGTTCAAAGGTGCGAAACATTAAGAATATATCCCTCATGTTGAAGAGCACAAAAAGGGCATAGAGAACCAGAAACGTTGCAAGAAGGTCTGCGAAAACATAGAATACTCTATATTTCTTCAGAGCCGATTCGTGTTTGTTTATGATATTTTCAATCTCCAGAGCCATCTTATTCCCTTCTGCAACCGGAGATCCCGGCGTTATTATACTTAATAATGTTATGTAAAGATGCACACCGACATATAAAGATACTATAGAAAAATATTACAGAAAGATACTATATAAAGATACTATATAAATGTACACGTTCCCTGAAGGCTTATGCTTATCCGGAATTCTTAAAAGTTGAATAGGAGCCCAGTACTTTTAAAGTATTGGCTTTTAATTTTGTACCGGCTTTTGATTTTATATCTTCTAAGGCATCTTTTATAAGTGCATCGCTTGTATGCCCTTCAAAGTCGATGTAGAAGTAATAGTCTCCGAGTTCCTTTTTGGAAGGTCTTGACTCGATTTTTGTAAGGTTAATGCCTCTTTTTGCAAAAGCTCCCAGAAGTTCGTATAATGCCCCTGGCCGGTCTTTTTCCAGGTATACGATAAGAGATGTTTTGCAGGCCGAAGGGCTGACTTTTTCTCTCCTGGTTTCGGGTTCAGCATAGAACCCATGCTCTGAATTCTGGCCGGTTATCGAGTTCGATTCCCCTTCAACGCCTTCGACGCCCATGGTCTGGGAAATATTTTTTCCGGCCCGGACAACAATAAAACGGGTGTAGTTTTCCCTTCTGTCCTGGATATTTGAAAGCAGGGTTTTCAGCCCGTAACGCTCTGCAGCCTCAGGAGACGCTATTGCTGCCATTTCCTCAAACTCCCCTGCCAGCCGGGCCGCATGAGAAGTGCTGCCCGTGCTTCGGAGTTCCGCTTCAGGAAAATGTCTTTTCAGGAAATGCCTGCACTGGGCAAGCCCCTGAGGGTGGGAGAGGATGACCTTTATCTTCTCAGGCCCGCCTTTAGAAAGCAGGCAGTGCTCGATTTTGACGACAATTTCTCCAATTATAACAGCCTCGTTTTCAAGGAGGAGGTCAAGGGTAACTCCTACAGAACCTTCTATAGAGTTTTCTACTGGGATTACGGATATGTCTGCTTTTCCTTTAACTACAGCCAGAAAGGCATCCTCTATATCTGCAAAATACCGAAACTCTGCATCCTTGTTATTACCCAGAGTCCAGAGCTTTGCAGCCCTCTCCGAATACGAGCCTTCCGGCCCCATTACACCTATGATCATCTGAAGGTTAATTGGGGGGATGGTAATAATAAGTTTTGATGGCATAGCTGTGCCACCCGAGTCCCGTCTCGGGAGGACGGTGCCCTTTTTGCTTCGCTCAAGAGGACTATTAGGATTTTAATAATTAGTTTTGCTCCAGAGGGTAATTTGAGCATTTAAGTTAATTTATTCTCAAAAAGAACTTTTCCCGGGGTGGAAATTTCCCGGATTGTCTGCTTATTCCAGTTTTTCTTGAAAGTCGAGCGATTGTCTGCTTATTCCAGTTTTTCTTGAAAGTTGAGCTTCTCTCCCGCGTTCCACAGAATTTCAAATTCCTCTTTGAGATTTTTTGCAAGCCCGATGTCCCGAATTTTTACGACCGAAAGAACCCTGTCCCTGTCCGTTGGATGAGGCTGGAAAAGGACGACTACGTTGTCGTCGATAATCCCGAAACAGGAGTTGAAATTCTGGACCACCCTGACATCAAGGCCTTTTTTAAGTTTTTCAAGAGTTTCTCCCTCCTGATTGGAAAGCATGGAGGTAAGAGCCCTGAAACGTGGAGAAACCATCAATCTGATCCGGACTCCCTTGTCAATAGCCTTTGTTATTTCCGGAAGCAGGTAGAAAACAATGGGTATTCCGAAAACAGGAGGAAGGATACAGATCGATTTTTTTACTTCTCCATAAATAGAAACAGCAAATTTTTTAATTTCTGATTCGGTGATAGCGGTTGTCCAGAAGATCTCATCCTTTCGTTTCTGGTTAGGAACAGCGTTCAGGGCCTGCTTTGCCTCTTCAATGAAGCCTTTTAAAACCGCCATTTCCCTTTCGACTTCGGCTTTTCTCCTCTCAAAAATAATATCCAGAGAAAGCTCGGGGTCGACCGCCCTGAACTTTTTGGGCCTTGAAACCTGAACTTCCACAAATCCTTTTCCAACCAGGGACTCAAGAACAGTGTAGATTTTCCCATAGGGCACCTCCGAATCCCTGTAGATAGCACTTGCTTCGGAAACGCCCAGTTTCAACAAAGAAAGATAAGCAGCTGCTTCATAGGCATTGAGGCCGATGTCCTGGAGGAGCCTTTCATTTTGCATGCCAGCATTTGGGTTTAATATCTTAAAACAGTTTCGAAAAAAGACCTGTGCATAAGATGCCTGAAAATACCGACATCTGATGCGAAAAAAAGTTTCTGGTTTAGGATACCAAAAAAAGATTTCTGGCCTGAAACGATTTCAACTTATGGTTCCGTTTTATTTGAGCAATTTCAGTGCGTCCCTGCAGGCTGCTACGGCAGGTGCGCCTGAGGTTATGAATATGACATCCATAACTTCCATTATTTCCTCTTTGGTGGCGCCATTCTTAAGGGCACTCTGCATCTGTACAACAGTACACCTTTCGCACTGCTTGGATGCAACGACTGCAAGAGCTATCAGAATCTTGACCTTTGCAGGCAGGGCTCCGTCTGATAGTAATTTCTTATTGCACCTGTTATACTTATGCAGAGATTCGCTATCAAGTTCGCCAAGGATTTCCAGAATATGCGGGGTAAAACCCAGCTTTTCACTCATACTTTCCAGTAACTCTTTGTGTTCCAGATCTTTGTGTTCTTTCATTCCAATTAAACCCCCATTGCCTATTTTTGTTTATATTTATCAAAGATTATATTAGCTATATTGTATCTATATGCATATTATTTATCTATTCCTGAGCCTCAGAAATACAAACTATCAAAAATGGCAGGTTGGAAGAAAAAACGCAACCAACCGGGTATTTGAATAAATCCCGATGTTGGATTTAGATGTTGAATTTAGATGTTGAATTTAGATGTAAAAGAACGTGGAGAGCAAATGAAACCAACCGATGACCTGAAAGAAGAACACAAGGCTGTCAAACTCATGCTGAGAATTCTTGACGGCATGTGCACGGATATAGAGTATAGAAGAAACGTTAAACTGGAGCATCTTGAGGGACTCTTAGAATTCATGAAAATATTCGTGGATAAGTGCCATCACACAAAAGAAGAGGTTTACCTTTTCCCTGAAATGGAAAAGGCTGGAATTCCAGCAAAAGAGTTAATCGACTCCCTTATAAAGGAACATAAACAGGGAAGAGAGCATGTCAGCAGAATAGAAGAGGCAGTTTCAAAAAAAGTATGGGATAAAGAAGAATTGACAATTCTTGAGGACGCAAGGGCATATATTCAACTTTTAACCCTGCATACAGAAAAAGAGGAAAATGACCTTTTCCCTCTGGCTGATGTCTGCCTTGCACCGGAAGTGCAGAAGGAGTTACTTGAATCCTTCGAGGTTGTAGAAAATGAAGAGATAGGTGCAGGCAAACATGAAGAGTTCCACAGACAGCTTCACCATCTGAAAGAAATATACTTGATACCCGAAGATAAGGAATCTAAAAAATGAGTGACCTTTAAGGAGAGGTGCATCTCATTCCTCTACTCTCTTTTCGAGGTCAAGCTCTTCTCTACTGTTCCACAGGAGTTCAAAAGAGTTAAAATTTTAGACAGTACGCGGTCCTTTTCGCTACGCTCAAGAGGACTATTTTATGGGGAAGAAACTTAATAGATAAAACATGAATTAACCGTGGATCAACTTGGGAAGGCAGCGAGTGCAGACCCAGAGGCTTTCCATGTTGTGTCTGAGGGGGAGGAGGTAGTGGGTGTCTTCTCCGGCTCCGCATTCGAAGCAGCGGATTGAGAGATCTTGCTTTTTCGGCTGGGATTCAGCTTTTTCCCTGTTAAATTCAACTGTGTACATTTCTTCAATAGAGAGGGCACCTTCGGGACAGACCCCGATACAGAAGCCCATGCCGTCGCAAAGTTCTTCGGATACTACTTTTGCTTTCCCGTTAATGATTTGAATAGCGCCTTCAGCGCAGGGTGCGACACATTTCCCGCAGCCTGTGCATTTTTCCTCGTCAATTTTTATAATTGTTCGTTTTACCATGGAAATTAACCCCTTATTTTAGGCATATTCCTTTTATGGGAAGATATTATTTTATTTGTAGAAGTATCTGGTTTGTTGGACTGGCTGATCCGTTGAACTAGATGATTTGGCAAAAAAATCAAATATCGGTTAACATAAATTGCCATTTGAAATCCGGCAAATACCCTTCCCTGTAGAGCGTTGTTTTATAATCGTCTATTAGCTTGCTCATTTTGCAGGTATACTTTATGAAATCCGTGCCTGCTTCCCCTTTGAACAATACTCTTTCTGCTTTCTCAAGAAGTTCCGGATAGATAAATACTAGTTCTTCTTTGGTGTGCAAAAACAGAGCAGAAAAATCCCTGTGAATGCCCATGCTTCTTTTCAGGAGCTCCGTGTTTAAAGTCTCATCTGAGATATAGTTCTTGAATTTCAGGTAAGCGTGAAAGTTTGCTATATTCTGATTTAAAGAGTTCAAAATCGAGTATAGCATGTTATCGGTTGTAGGAAGAGAAAGATCCTGAAGCTCAGGATTTGCGCCTTCATAGGTTTCGTTTTCGTCTATATTTTTGTCCTGGTCCCGAGATGTATCATGATCCATTTTATCACCCATATCTGCAACCTGTATCTCAACTTGCAATTCGCAACCTGTACTATTAGCAACCTGTACTATTAGCAACCTGTATATCAACTTGCAATTCGCAACCTGTACTATTAGCAACCTGTATATCAACTTGCAATTCGCAACCTGTACTATTAGCAACCTGTATCTCAACTTGCAATTCGCAACCTGTACTATTAGCAACCTGTACTATTAGCAATTTGTATTTTCGAAAAAAACCTGAGTTTTTATTCTATCAGAAGGTTGTTTTTTACCAATCAGAAGTTCATTTTTTTTCACGTATTGTTTGCATTAATGGGGTTTTCAGTGGTGTGTCCCTTCCACCACTTTTATACCCGCATCCTGAATCGTCTTTCTGATGGTATCTATATGGGGACATTTCGGATAACTATCCCCCATAAGCATGCAGGAACTGAGGTGCACGACGTCAAGATCATACTTTTTCAGAGCATTTATCAGACGGTAAACCCTCCTACCCGAGCAACCCCCACATGTAAAGAAGGCAATTATCTGCGCTTCTTCATCGTATTCCTCAAAGTGGGACTTCCTCTCATTGAAGGCTTTGAAGCAGCCCACGCCGGGGCAGGCTTCCGAGACGATGTCACAGCGAACTACCGCTATTTTTATGGATTTTGTTTTTTTAGTCAATTTTTGCCCAGTCCTGCACACATTTTTTTAATCATAATACGTTTTACAGCAAACGGGTAGATTCAGTCGGCCTCGGAACTTTTACAACAAGCACCCTGAAAATGCCATCTCCGGGGTTCAGAAGGCGGTGAGGGACCTTTGCAGGGCTTTCGATCAGCATGTCCCTGCTGACTTCTTCCTGTTCGTCCCCGATTTCAACGACGCCTTTTCCTTCGAGAATGTAAAAAAAGACGTCCACAGGCGTGATGTGTTTTTTTAAGGCTTCCCCTGGCTTGAGTTCGATGTGCACTGCCTGGGCATGTTCCGTATCATAGAGCATTCGTACGCTCACTTTATGAGGGTTCGGCTTTTCCGGTGAGGATTTCATCTCAACAACTTTCATATAGTTATCCCCTTTTTGACCATTTAGGCGTTTTTATTCCGTTTTTGCTCTATTTTTGTTCTGTTTTTATATATGCCTGATCAGTACCAATCTATTCAATCAGTCGTGAAGCAGGACATCTCCTAAACTGTAAACCTCAGGGGCTTAGAGTCCAACCTGTTTTTTGAATTCATCAAGACCAGTATCCTCAATGAATTTACCGAGCCTCTTTTTTGTACCGGAATTTTTGTAGAATGTTATGATTCTGTCCACGGCATCGAGAACCTCATCTTCAGAAAGTGCCTTTGCCACGACATCCGCAAGCCTGGGAGATGCAGCGGCAGAGCCTCCAACCATAAGATTATATCCTTTTGCTGTACCCATTATCCCTATATCCTTGATAGCAGGCTCAGCACATGAATTCGGGCAGCCACTAACTCCCATTTTCAGTTTGGAAGGCATGGGCATCCCGTGATATTTTTCATCCAGTTTGAGGCCCAGACCCAGTGAGTCCTGTTTAGCTTGCTTGCAAAAAGTTGTTCCCGGGCACATCTTAACACTTCTTACGCAAAGCCCTATTGCTGCTCCAGGCTCTATGCCAAGGTCAGCCCAGACATTGTCAAGGTCTTCTTCTTTAAGGCCTACGATTGCAATTCTCTGAGCAGAGGTCATCTTCAGGGCAGCTGCACTATACTTTTTTGCAACTTCAGCGATTTTTATGAGAGTGTCCGGATCTACAACTCCTCCCGGAATGTGGGGGGCTATTGCATATGTCTCACGGTCCCTCTGAACGATTGCGCCTTTTGCAGGTAAATTGTCTTTCATGGTTGATCCTTTCTTCTCATCTTTATTATTACAGGAATATATCACAAAAGAATATAATATAAAATTAAATTTTATAATAGTATCTTTTGGATACCAGTATATTAGAGATACTAACTTATATATCAGACAGTTTCTATGTTTATACTATGAAAGACTGCACGGTCTACAAGACGATGAATATTATAGGAAAAAGATGGACCATCCATATCCTTCTTGAGCTGCACAAAGGGGAAAAGAAAGAAAAGCGCTTCAATGAACTGAAAAGAAAACTGGGGTCCGTAACCCCAAAAATCCTTTCGGAAAGGTTAACCGAACTTGAAGCAGAAGGCATGATCATGAAGACTGTTGACGAGTCCACAAATCCCCCAAAATCCGAGTATTACCTTACAGAAAGCGGAAGGGATTTTATAAAGATCATACAGGGGATAAAAAGGTGGGGACTAAAGTGGAAATTCCAGAACGAAGAATGTGAAAAGGCCATCTGCAAGTACTGTGACGTTTAGGGGCAAAAAGCATAAGGAAAAAATGTAAAGAAAAAATTATAAAAACAAGTAAGAAAAGAAAATAAAGGGAAAAAGAAGAAAAAACAGGTCTTTTACTTTTCCCAGAGACCTACTTCTTTTTTGAACTCTTCCAGACCGATTTCATCTATGATTGTTCCTAGCCTTTTCCTGTTCTCCCCATATTCTTTGAAAAATTCGACTATCCTGTCAACAGCTTCCAGGACTTCTTCTTCGGAGAGTCCTTTTGCCACAACGTCAGCAAGCCTCGGTTTCAGTCCTGCAGCTCCGCCCACCATGAGAGTGTAGCCTTTTGCAGTGCCCATCACCCCTACGTCCTTAATCACGGGTTCGGAGCAGGAACTCGGGCAGCCGGAAACAGCCATTTTCATCATGTAAGGAAGTTTTTTCCCCCTGTATCTCGCCTCCAGTTTCATCCCGAGGCTTACGGCATCCTGCTGACCTTTCCTGCAGTAAGTTGTCCCCAGACAGAACTTGACACCCTTTACAAAAGGTCCGGCGACCATCCCGGCGTCCATGCCGAGATCTGCCCAGGCGGCGTCAATATCTTCTTCTTTTAAGCCTACGATTGCCATCTTTTGTTCAGAGGTCATTTTCAGAGTTGCAGCCCCGTATTTCTCCGCAACATCCGCAATTTTCCTAAGGGTTGCAGGATCAACAATGCCTCCAGGGGTTCTGGGGGCGATTAGATAGGTTTCTCCATCGCGCTGGATGATAGCATTCTTTTCAGGTATGGTACTTTTCACAGGTATCGCCTCTCAACTTAGTAGATAATTATACTTTGTTGGGATTAATAAAGGAATATTCTGGAAATGTATACATCCATCATGCATCTTTTAATAAATGTATACATCCATCATGCATCTTTTAATAGTAGTATTTTAAAGATATTGCTTATATAAGGACAGTATCATAGTTTATACTATGAAAAACTGTATCGTCTACAAAACGATGAACATCGTGGGGAAACGCTGGACCATCCATATCTTACTGGAATTATATAAAGGGGAAAAGAAGGAAAAAGGCTTCAACGAGCTAAAACGCAAACTTGGAGGCGTAACCCCTAGAATCCTTTCCGCCCGGATGACAGAACTGGAAAGTGAAGGTCTTATTGTAAAGCAAGTGGACAATTCCACAGTCCCCGCCAAGTCAGAATATTTTCTTACAGAAAGTGGAGAAGACTTCATAAAAGTTATCCAGGGAATCAAAAAATGGGGTTCAAAGTGGAAATTCAATAACAGTGAATGCGACAGGTCTGTTTGTAAATACTGTGACCTCTGAGTGAACTACCCATCCCATCCTCCCTTCGGAATAGAATCAGGAGCCTTTTCCCCTTCGAAGATAAGCAAAATTCTCAGGTTTCGCTTACCTCAAAAAAGGACAGTATCCCGGTTCATCGGCATTGGAATTCTTTTATACAAACGGGTCATAAATTGTTGTGAAATGAGACCTATCACATGCTGAAAAGAAGGAAATGCTCAGGAAGGTTTTGAATGAATAATGGGGGAGCAGATAAAGTAAAAATTGGCACTGAAAGAAACCTGGATTTTTTCTTCACACCTGAGAGCATAGCCCTTATAGGAGCGTCTCCGAACCCTGAGAAACTCTCCCATACGGTTCTGAAAAGCCTCAGGAAAATGGGTTTTAAAGGAAAGATTTATCCCGTAAACCCTGGATATAGGGAGATTGAGGGGCTGAAATGTTATTCGGCTCCCGGAGAGATTGAAGACAGGATTGATATTGCTATTTTTGCAGTCCCGGCTAAAGCTGTTCTTGAAATTTTGAAAGGGCCTGTGGAAAATATAAAAGGAGCCATAATTGTCAGTTCCGGCTTTCGAGAAATGGGGCCCGGTGGGAAGAAAATGGAAGACGAACTGAGGGCTCTTTTAAAAGAGAAAGGTATCAGGGCTATGGGACCGAACTGCCTTGGAATATATGACACTGTCTCAAAAGTTGATACGTTTTTCATAGAGGGGGAAAAGATAGAAAGACCTTCCAAAGGTAGAGTTTCCGTGCTTACACAGAGTGGATCTTTTGCCGCTATGATTATGGACGAACTGGCAAATGAGGGAGCAGGCGTTGCAAGGGTTGTAAGCTATGGGAATAAGGTTGATGTTGACGAATGCGACTGCCTTGAATTTCTTACACAGGATGAAGCCACAAAGACAGTTGCTCTTTACATTGAGTCCGTAGGAAACGGGCGAAGATTCCTTGAAGTTGCTTCCAGCTGCGTAAAAAGGAAACCTGTGATGGCTCTTAAGGTTGGAAAAAGGGAACCGGGAGCAAGGGCAGCAAGTTCCCATACCGGTGCAATTAGCGGGATGTATGAAGCTTATGAAGCCGCTTTTCGGAAAACGGGCATAATAGAGGTCGCCAGTTACGAAGAGCTGAAAGATGCCTGCAAAGTTCTCAACAAGTATTCCCCTGTAGAAGGAAACAGGATCCTGATAATAACTGACGGGGGAGGGATAGGCATTTCCATTGCCGACTCCTGTGAGGAAGCAGGGCTCAAAGTCCCTGAACTTTCCGAAGCTACTGTAGGGAAGCTAAAGGAAAAACTTCCGGCTTTTGCTTCCGTAAAAAACCCAATAGACCTCACAGGCAGTGTGCGGGATGAACATTATGTTGCTGCCCTACAGGAGGCTCTCGCGGGAGAATACGACCTTGCAATTGTCAGCCTGCTCTGGGGCCCACCTCTTCTTACCGAAGGGGTTGCAGAAAAAATCCGGGATTTTGCCGAAAGCTGCGGAAAACCTATCCTGATCAGCTCTCCGGGGGGAAAGTTCAGCCGGAAAATGGCTTCAGCTTTTACAGCCACCGGAATGCCGGTATTTTTCAGCCCTGAAAGCGTGGTCCGAGCGGCAGCCGTGCTTTGCGGAGGAAAATGGCAAGCTGAAATAAAATTTGAGCCGAAAAAAAACTAAAATTGCCCGAAATTTGAAAAAATAAAGGATTGGATCGGAAAATCTCGCAGAGGTTACACAAATCCCGGGGCGGACGAAAAGACGACAGGATTGAGAAAGACACAGTTCCAGTAAGAGATGACAGGATTTTTATTCAGAACGATTATTTCAAAACCTATATAATAGTAAATTAAATTAATAATATTAAATGTGTTTCTCTTAATAAGCTTAAGAAAAAGGAATCGTTTGTAATTATTTCTAACTTTGATCTCATCTTCTGTTTTCTCTTCAGGAAATTACCCGGAAATGGAAAAGATAGTAAGAACAGGATGATTAGCATGGAAACAGTGTTTAAAAAATCAAAATTCTCCTGGGAAGATTATTTTTCAGATAAAACGAAAGATGAGCACAGGTTTTCAACTGAAGAATCCCTTGCTAAAGAAGCAAAAGAGAAGCTATTCCACCTTAACGGAAGGAAAACTCTTCTTGACTTCGGTTGCGGGGCAGGGGACCTCCTCATATATTATGCCCCATACTATGAAAAAATAGTAGGGGTTGATTTCTCCAGCTCCATGCTCTTTGAAGCCGAAAAAAAGGTCCGGCATCATAAATATAAAAATGTGGATCTGATCCTTGCGGATAACAGAACAGTATGGGAGAAGTTAGACACAAAATTTGACCAGATAACTGTAGCAGGCGTGGTGCAGTACCTGACCCCGGAACAGGTTGACGATTTCATCCTCAATGCATCCGCATATCTGAATGAGGACGGAAAAATATCTTTCTTTGACATAATTGATCCCAAGCTATATTCTTTGTGGAAAATAGGCTGGTTCTCACAGAATTTCATACACCGGGATATATTTCTCAGAGCATGTACCAGCTGCTTAAAAAAGATCTCAGCTTTTTTGGAAAATAGACCGGCTGACACAATAGGGAATTCGTACAGCCCACAAATTATTGAAAAAATTGCCAGAAAAAACGGCTTCCAGATGGAGTATGCGAAATCAATGTATTATGAATACAGGTATCATGCAATACTCTCTAAGATTTCATAACAATGTTTCAATTTGCAGACTGAGCTAAAAGACAGATAGTCCCATTTAGATAGTCTATTAAAATAGATTACACGAGTCAGCATTCAGGCATAAATATTCTTCTCCTGTAAACTTAATATTAAGTCCCGAAACTTTCTGCATCCATGCCGCCTCGTTTCAGGGTGTTCTGATTCAAGACAGCACAATTTTCCTTCTTCACGCTTTTTCAGCAGACAAAAACCATATTCTTCCTGTTGACCCTGGTTTTTGCAAAAATCAAATGTTTGCAAGAGTTGAAGAAAACAGGGGATGGACAAAAAACATCACATATATATAACAAACATCCAGAATATATTAAATACTTCAAAAAATGTTTTGAATGAGAAAGGTGTTGTGAAATTAGATGGGACAAAATCGGACATAAAACTGCTGTCAAAGAGGTTGAATAAGAAGTCAACTACCCCTGCTTACTGGAACTTTTGAAAGAATAGAAATGCAAGCCGATCCTGCAGAGACGCAAACAGAGACACTAACAATGACATTAAATTCCACTGTTCAGGAAACCTCTTTTGAAACTGAGAATTTCCCTGATACTCATGAAGTTACTGCCTGGTCAGGAAAAAATCCCCTTATCAAGCTGACAGACGTCTGGAAAATCTACCGGATGGGAGAAGTTGATTTTGCAGCTCTCGCGGGAATCGACCTTGAGATCTACGAGGGAGAGTTCCTGGTTGTTCTGGGTCCCAGCGGAAGTGGAAAAAGTACACTGATGAACCTACTGGGCTGCCTGGACATCCCTTCAAAGGGAACTGTCTTTCTAGACTCAAGGGACATTTCCAGACTTGACGAATCCGAACTGGCCCGCATAAGAGGACAGATGATAGGGTTCATTTTCCAGAGTTTTAACCTGATCCCAACACTGAACACGCTGGAAAACGTCCTTTTGCCCCTGGAATTTCAGGAAGAAAACCCTCAAAAGGCAAAGAAAAGGGGAGAATACCTGCTCGAAGTTGTAGGGCTTTCGGATAAGAAAAGAAACCTCCCCTCCCAGCTCTCAGGCGGACAGAGGCAGAGAGTTGCAATTGCCCGTTCCCTTGCCGTTAATCCCCCTATAATCCTCGCAGATGAGCCTACCGGAAACCTGGACAGCAAAACCGGGGACTACATTCTGGATTTTCTGGCAAAATTACATGAAAAGGAAGGAAAGACAATTATCATTGTCACCCACGACCTGGACCTTGTAAAACACGCGACAAGAGTCGTGTATCTCAGAGACGGAAAGATAGAAAAAATCGAACATGTTAATCGAACATGTTAATCGAACATGTTAATCGAACATGTTAATCGAGCACGTTCATCGAAAAAAACATTAAGGGGAAATGAAATGAAAAAAATTTCCATATTAATGCTCCTGATTCTACTTTTACTAATCATACCTCTAACCGCTGGAACAGCCCTGGCAAGCAGGTTGATAGACTCCTCATCCATACAGGTAAGCCTTACCAACCAGAACCCTGATGCTGCAAGACCAGGCGAGCCCGTGGAACTCACAGTCAGCGTACAAAATGTGGGGAACAACGACCTTGAAGACATAGTTATCGAAATCACTCCCGAGTACCCTTTCAGCAAAGTTTCAGGAGAAGCGCTTAAAAAAGATATATCTTACCTGAATGCAAGGCAGGATGAAGACAGTGCAGGTGTCCTTAAATTCAAGCTCATGACCGACTCCAACGCTTCTGAGGGCACATACGAAATAGACATAACCACAACTGCAAAATCTGGAGGGAGCTCGTCATCAAGTCCCGTCACCACCACAAAAACTGTCAAGCTTGAGGTAAGAGGGAAAGAATACGCCCAGATAGTGACCATAAACAAGGCAAATATCGATGTGGCAAAGGAAGAACCCCTTGAGTTCATTATAACAAATACCGGGAACTCTCCCCTCAAGAACATGGTCATCTCCTGGAAAGACCCTAAAGGCGTGATCCTGCCTGTCTATTCGGACAATACCAAGTACATTAAGTACCTCGAACCCGGAGACTCCGTAACCGTTGCTTATTCGGTAATGGCAGATGTAAACGCAGTCCCTGGGTTGTACACTCTGGATATAAACCTTACTTTTGAAGACTACGATTCAAATATAAAGAACATCAAGACAACAGCAGGGCTCTTTGTCGGAGGAGAAACAGACTTCGATGTCTCATTTTCCGAAAGTGATGTAGGGGAGATCTCCCTCTCAGTTGCAAATGTAGGCAATAACATGGCGTATTCCGTAAAAGTCTCGGTCCCTAAACAGGAAGGGTACAGAGTAACCGGATCTTCTTCTACAATCGTAGGAAACCTTGAGAAAGGGGACTACACTATCACTACCTTTAATGTGATGGGCACCCAGGCCGCAAACCAGGATACTGAACCCTCAGAGAGAAGAGCCGCTGCTGCCCCGGGGAATGAGTCTCCCACTTCCAGAACTGATCCGTCACTGAAAGTAAGGATCGAATATACGGATGCCAGGGGAGAAAGAATAACAGTCGATAAAGATGTTGCAGTTCAGATGACCGCGTCAGCGGGAACTACAGGAACCGGAGGTAGATCCAGAGCAACAGGTTTCAATAGCAGCCTTAGCTCATATTTGATCTATATTGTGGTAATAGTAGTTGCAGGAGCAGGAGTGGTCCTGTACCGCAGGAAAAAGCTGGAAAAAATTGGAAAAGAATCCAGAGATGAAAAACAGGAAGATCAAAAGCACATACTCTGAAAGTAAGAATACTGAAAAACAAAAACCGAAGGACATTTTATGAGAAATTCAACCTACCTGAAAATGGCTCTGAATATGCTTCTGCACAGCAAACTCCGGAGCTGGCTGACAATCATAGGGATTGTCATAGGGGTCGGGGCAGTGGTGGGGATCATCTCCCTCGGGGATGCTATGGAGGCAAACGTGCAGAGCAGGCTTGCCGACATGGACCTGACAAAAATCATCATCTCGCCAGGATACTCAAGGGCTCAGTCGCGTATGCCAGGCCCCGGGCACGGTGATTGGGGGGGAGGAGGTTCTATGACTGATACTGAGTTGACAGACGATGATATTTCGGCACTGCAGGGTATAGAAGGCATAGCGTACATCGCGGGCGAGATTTCCAGCAGAGAGGAAGTAACGTATACAGGGGAAACAGCAACCCTTTCTATCACAGGGGTGGACCCTCAGGTCTGGCAGTATATGACCCCTCTAGAAACCGAATCAGGAAGAATGCTCAAACCCTCGGATAAGTATGTAGCAGTCATAGGAAGCGGTGTTGCCAGTGGAATTTATGACCAGGACATAGGGATAAACCAGGTGATAACAATCAACGGCAAATCCGTACGCATTGTCGGAATCCTGGCTGAGGAAGGAGGAAGTGAGGACAGGCAGATCTACATGCCAATCGATACCACAGTTTACATGATCGAAGATGCAGAAGAAGATGTCTTTGATTCCATCACAGTAAAAGCCCAGAGTGAAGAGATGGTAGACAGTGTGGTTACAGCAATTGAAAAGAAGCTCATGATCTCCCGCCATATTGTGAGGGAAGATGACAGGGACTTTTCCGTAACCGCCTCAAAGTCAATGGCAGAATCCGTTACAGAGATGACGGATTCCATTACCCTTTTCCTTGGAGCAATTGCAGCCGTTTCCCTGCTGGTAGGAGCGGTGGGCATTGCAAACACCATGTTTACTGCAGTCCTTGAAAAGACAAAGGAAATAGGCACGATGAAAGCCATCGGAGCAAAAAACAGGGACATTCTTATGATTTTTATCTATAACTCCGCAATGGTCGGCTTTGTTGGAGGTATCTTTGGAGTTATGCTAGGAGGATTTGTTTCGGCTCTGTTTCCTTTCCTTGGAGTGACTCTAATGAGGGGAGGAAGCGGGACGAGCATATCTCTTTCCCCGGGCCTGATGATCTTTGGGCTGACTCTCGCCGTCCTGATCGGGGTAATTTCGGGAGCAGTCCCCGCATACAGGGCTTCAAAACTGAAACCCGTGGATGCACTCAGGTACGAGTAACCGGGAACCCTGATTACAGATAAACATAAAAAGGAGCTTCAATCTCCCGGAAGACAGAAGGTAAATCAGGGACTTCCGGGACTTTTACAAATCAGGTTATTCACTCTTCATTTTTGCCTGTTTCCAGTATTCCCTGGGCTTTATTCAAGTCTTCCCGGCTGAACAGCCTGTCAAATTCAGGATACTTCTGGAACTTACCTGTAATCTCCTCAAATATCTGGTGTTTCGGACTGATGATGACGACATGTGCCGGAGGATGAATCTTCTTCAACCTGCTAATCGCCGCCCCTGCGTTAGTTTTCAGCTCCACAAGTGCCGCAGAGTTACATTTTGACCTCAGAGATACCCCCATTACGCTAACAAGAAGCGCGTCAGCATAATCGTTTTCAATGCATCTGGGATTCGTTGAAAACTTGATGTCTCCGTATGTTTCCAGATCGTGTAATGCGATTCTTACTTTTGCCGGGTCATCTGCCCGGACTAATGCAAAAGATTTCATTTTTTACACACCAACAACATGTGAAGTAACTCCCAAACCATATAACATTTTTCCAACTTTTACTCAAAAAAGTAGATTTTCAATGAAAATGAGTTTTTGAATGTTCAACAGGTCGCCTCAGACAAGATTTCATCTGCATAAACAGCTTCAACTTAAATACTAGTAGAGTTCAGGATATTTTCTGGAAAAGAGAAGGTAAACACATCAATCAAAAAGGCGGTGCGAATCAATTATCCTTTTTTGGGGTGCACTGCCTTCTTGATTTGACACAGGATTATTTTCATCTTTCAGGTCAGATCTTTTTTATTGGTTGTTTTCCAGCCACCCAGTTATCTATGAGTGCCCATAACTCAGAGGAATTGCGATCGATCAACAGGCTACCATGCCCCTGGTCATTCCAGCTTATAGTAGTAACCCTGTTATTCGTTTCTCCGACCTCATCTTCGTACCACCATGCTCCGTAATCTCCAAAGCCTCCCCCGAGTCCGACATAAAGTACCGGAGAGTCTATTCTGGAAGAATTTATCTCATAACCCTCTACATTGCCCATCAGACCAGCCATATACTGGTCCAGATACTTTGGCGTATGAGGGACAGCAACCCCGGTTAAAGTCAAATTAAGCAACCTGTCTTCATCAACATAATAGAGGCCACTGGGATCTCCACTCCAGTAGTGATAGTCCGGAGTATAAGGATATTCGGAAAAAATATATGTATGGCTTGCCATGAGCCTGAAAAACTGCCTGTTTGTGAATGTAAGATTGAAATCGTGCCCTTCAGGCTCTGTAGAAGCCATGTAGGCTACGTACATCATACCTGCCATACTACTATCATTATAAACTCCGCTTTCGATACTTTCGGAAATGGAAGCAAATTCCTGCGCCTGACCCTGTATTAATTCGGAATTTTCGGGATTGTATGCGATAATAATATCAACAGGCACTGCTCTGTCAACAGAGCCTGCGGGTAGATCATCATACTCACTTGCCTCATAAGCCGTAAGAAGCAGTGCTCCGTGACTGTGGCCGATTGCCGTAACCTCTATTCTTTCTGCAGATTTACCGCTTAAGAGAGCTGTATGGCTTCTTGAGGCACTGATGCCTTCGTATGTGTCCTGAAGGTATTCATCGAAAGTCCAGTCCTGCATAAAACTGAAATCAGTTTCATCCGCTGGAATATTTGTCTCTCTCCTATCCAGGATATATGCGCTGTACCCCTGCTGAGCATAGTATATCGCCATGTCGGAATAGAATTTTTCAGTCAAAGCATGCCCTGGCAGAATCACCAGATTTTCATCTGCTTTTGTATTCCAGGGACTTTTCTCCTGCACATAGTTGGTAAGAGTGATACTGTCATATTCTCCAAGCCCAACGTTTAACTTGATTTTATACTCTGCCACATCTCCGGAAACAAGTCCTATTCTACTGCTTTCAGTTAGAGACAAATCTGGTTTTGAAACAGTGGACTGAGAAGAAGTGTACGAGGTTTCTGGACTACTCGCTTGATTGTAAATATTATCTATTCGTAAATCAGGAACAACGGCTGAAGCCGGAGAAGAAACAGCTAATAGAACAAATAAGACAGTTATTAGAAAAATTCGCATTTTCATGAGCTCACCTTTTTAATATTATAAAACGAAGGTACGGACTTGAGAATCATGCGTTTTAAAAGAAGACCTGTTATTCCCGTTTTAACGTCAAAGAGAGCAGTGTAAAACAATAAGAATAAGCCAGATAGCTAAAAGTCGCAGCACAAGGAAGGATAAAGCTCCAGCCGGCTTTTTAAGATAACCCTTGAGGATAGCTGACGAAAAGGCTTTCTCACTGGAAAAGTTATCTCACCGATTATACTCCTATGCTCCTTATGCCCTCAAAACACTACTTCTCAAATAAATATAATTTTTACAGATAAGAATTGCAATTTTAATTTTAAGTTCGATTTTTTTATAATGTTATGGATAATTCTATACATAAAATACTTTTAAGGTAAGCTGGAGACCTGAAAAAGAGTCAAGAAAAGTAGTGTTTCTCAACTTATAATAAACTGCCAGTATATTGCCATCCCTAAAATCCATTCTTTTAGTGAGTTTTCACAAATGATACAAAGGAAAATACGGGAGAAATACAGAAGCTATTATCCTGATTTCAACAATATCGCAATTGGAAGGCAAAATTCACATAATTTTACTGCAGTAAGCCAGCCGAAAGTGAACTAAACCATAGGCTCAATAAATCTAGGACTTACTTATTGGAGAAAACTAGTTCCTGGTGAGACCAACAGTCAATATTTTTAAAAACCTATTTTGCAAAACAATTCTACAGGTAATCCCCTGGAAGAGGTATAGAGGATGAAAAAATATCTGTCAATACTATTAGTTTCAGTCCTTATTTTTGGGGCTGTACTCCCGTGCGCTACTGCAGGGGCGAAGGCAAATTCATCAGGAGACAATTCGACTATTGAAGAGGAAACTACTGTTATTGATGTTTCTGATGACACTAATGAAAATTCTGTTGAAAAAGAAGATACTATTGTTGCAAATGATTCTGTTGTAGTTGATACTACAATAATATCAACAGATAACGATATTTACAATTCTGACGATGACTATAATTACATCTGTAAACACAGACGATGATTACATCACAGCTAACAATTCTTCTGTATATAATGGTGATGTCACAATTATAGATGATTCATCACAGACTAATATCCAGTATGTAGAAACAACACAGGTAAACATGGATAATAGCCAGAAGGTAACTGTTGATGTTAAGAATGACAATTCAGTTGTCAACAATATATATTTTGAATCAACAACAGATTCAGGCAATGCAAAAGTTGTTATCGAAGATCTGAAAGATGATACATCTTTAGTTGAGAAACCAACAGGTGATATTTACAAGTCATTTAACATATGGATCGACAGTGATAATGCAAATAATATTGAAGATGCAGCTGTTAATTTTAAAGTTGAAAAGACATGGCTTCAAGCAAATGGTCTTGATAAATCATCCATTGTCCTGAATATGTATGATAATGGTGAATGGGTAGCAGTACCAATTACAATAACAGGACAGGATTCAACGTATGTGTACTTTACAGCTGAAGTATCAGAATATTCTACATTTGCAATTACAAGCAAAACAATAACTGTAGATAATACTCTTACACCAACATCTTCGGATAGTAATACAGAAGAAACAAATGGTCTAACAAAAAGTGAGATAATACATATACTTGAAATGATTCTCGCATATCTTAAGGGAAACTAATTTCCCTTATTTTTTTGATGAGGTATCATGCGTAAACATATAAAATTAGCATGACTTTTTCTTTTCACTTGTATTTCAATCTCTCACACGCTCAGAGCCCTGATTATCATCAATCCTGTCATAAAGCTCTTTCAGATCCCTGTGCAGTCTGAAGATTTCCTTTTCCCAATCCTTTTTACGGGATTCCGGGTAGGAACCCATCTTCAAAGCTGCCATCTTTGCGTAGTTACGGGAAACTTTCCTGTTGCTCCAGGAAAGGCCGAAAGCCTGATCGGTTTTTTTGATGCTGTATTTTTCGTGGATCAGGAACTCATAGAGTACAGGAACCTTATCCAGTTTTTCTTCGGAGCTTTCGGGAAAGTCCGGGGAAAGATCAGCCAGATTCCTGAGACGGGACTGGACGTTACAACTTTCGGGGCACAGTTTCTCCGAGTTTGCAAACTCAAGCATCTTCCTGAATTCAAGGAAAATATCCGTCTGCCCGAAACCCGAGGGCAGAGTTTCTCCGAGGAAAATAAGGACATGGATGCATTCATGAAAGAGGATTTTTGCAATCAGAAACTCGATTCTCTCCTGAAGGTTCCACAACCTTTCAACCAGTTCCTCATCCCACAGTTCATGAGGATTTACCAGAATGAGGGACCTGTAGATTATTTTCTTATCTTTTCTGGAAACGATCTTCTTCGGCTCGAAGGCTAACCCCTGCAGCTTTCCGAAAAACTGTATTCTTACTGCCAGATCCCAGCAGTGTTCCCATCCTCCGGAATGCACACATTTTACCCGATAATATTTTCCGTCAAAGTGCACCTTTTTTATCAGTCGGTAGAGGTCCTCACTCTGTTCTTTAATAAGGGCTTTTATCGCGGGCTCCCGGAAAATGTTCAGGTCAAGCTGGAGAAGCCCGGGAGAAAAAAACAGGTACTCAGGAGCAGGAAACGAAACCGGAGCAAACGCCGGGACAAGATAGGGGAACGGTGAAGCTGCAGAAGATAATATTCCCCTGATCCCATGTGCATGCAAACCGGTTTTTTTCTTTGGCGAAGTCTTTTTTGTTCCTGTTCCCTGCTTCATGAATTTACCCCTTACAATTTGACCCGTTTTCCCCATATTACGAATTCATCTGTAACACAATAATAAATTTTTATGTTAATATGTAATATTATGATTAATTAGATATATAATTTTTCATACAAAACATCATAATCGTATTAATAAACCGAATGGCATAAAAACCTGAGATTCTTGAAAAATTAGCAAATGAAACCTGGCGTTTCAGACAAAGCTGCCAATCGACATAAGCTTAGAAACAAAATTTATGAAAGGGGAACATGACAACTGAGAATTAATAAAAGGGAAACAGGATAACTGATAATTAATAAAAGAGAAGAAAGATAACTGATAATTAATAACATAGGGGAATGGGATAGTTGATCATACTTGACGAGCCATACGTTTCTCAAATTCTACGGGACACCATCATAGAAATGAATCTTCCTGTTCTGAAAAACAAAACCTCTGAACGCCTGGGTTTCAACAGGGAGGTCAAACTGCTGGAAGACGCCGAATTCATAGAACTCCTCAAAAGCCAGAAAACCTGCAAAATATACAGTAATTCTGAAATCTCCCTCGTCTGGATAGCAGACAACCTTGGATTCACCGGTATCCTCGAAAAAATAGGGCTCTTTAAGGATAAGTTCAGGTTCAGGCAGCTGATTGAACACATCTATCCTGACTTTTCCTATCAGGGAGTGAAATTTGAAAGCCTGGACGAACTGGACATCGGAGCCGTCAGAAAGCCTTTCATAATCAAACCGGCAGTCGGGTTCTTCAGTGCGGGGGTTTATAAGGTCAGTACCGGGGAAGAATGGGAAAAGACCCTGTCAGTCTTAAAGCAGGAAATGGAAGCAATCAAAGGGCTGTTCCCGGCTCAGGTGTTCAGTTCAGGGAAATTTGTGCTTGAAGATTGCATCGAAGGGCCGGAGCTGGCTGTGGATGCTTACTATAACGGCGAGGGAAAGCCGGTGGTCCTGAATATCCTGGAGCACCTGTTTCCGGCGGAAAATGATGTTGAAGATAAGGTCTATGTGACTTCAAAAAAGACCATTGAGACCTATCTGGAAGCAGCCCTGAAACTGCTACGGCAAATAAATGAAGCTGCAAAGCTGTGGGATTATGAGGTGCGGAGTTCTGAGTTGCCGGATGCGAAACTGCAGGAACCACCGGGATTGCGGGATTTTCCGCTGCATATTGAACTCCGGGTGGACAAAAACAACCGGCTAGTACCCATAGAGGTGAATCCAATCAGGTTTGCGGGGTGGTGTACTGCCGATATCGCGTATTATGCTTACGGAATCAATGTCCACAGGTATTTTTTAGAGGGAATGGAGCCGGACTGGAAGGAGATCCTGAAAGGTAAGAATGAGGTTCAGGAGAGTGAGAAAGATAACATTACCTATTGCCTTTTGATTGCCAAAAAACCGGATGAGATTGAAACAGAAGATATTGAAGCGTTTGATTACGAAAGCTTTGTATCTCACTTTGAAAAGCCTCTGGAACTGCGGAAGCTTGATTACAGGCAGTATCCGGTTTTTGCGTTCCTCTTTACTGAAACAAGGAACAGTAACCCTGGGGAGATTGAGAGGTATTTGAGGACAGATTTGAAGGAGTATGTAAGGGTGAAAACTAGCAATTGTAGTTGAGAACTAAATCTACAAGCTATGCCGGATAAAGGGTCAGAACAGTTTTGCAACAAATATAAAAAAAGTTAATGGATTCAATGATTCTCTTTCATTGAATCGCTAAATATAAGTTGACAGGATACCATCCATTAACAACTGGTTCTTTCACATTTTTCCATATTTTTTTAGTCATAACGCTTAGAAGGTGGTTCCAGCTGTTTCATTATCACCGCTAACACATTTGTTGCGGCGACAATAAGAGATACCACACATTATTCCATGAGTCATAGGTAGCTACAATTGGATATCCTTCCTGTATCCATTTGTCGATACCACCTTCTATGTTATACACCTTTTTGTAACCGGCATCTACCAGCAGACTGCTTGCCTCAGCACCTCTTTTTCCTACTTTACAATAAACAAGCATTTTTGTATTTTTATTACATGGCAATTCTTTCATTCTTGCTGGTAGTAGCTCTTCAGGAGGTAACGCAACAGGGTCCTGTGCTGGTACATTTTTCAGTGGTAGCAGTACTGCCCCTTCAATATGCCCCAAATTGTATTCAGCCGGTGTACGAACGTCCAGAATGAATACATCTTTTTCGATCATATCTCTAGCATTACAGGCACCCACATTTGTGTATGTGCATTTGCTTGCTGCCGCCATCCCAGGTGTAATTATCAGGAAGGCCAGAAGAACTGCAGCAAAGTACGACAAATATTGTTTATTCAGTTAAACTCCCCCGCATCTGGTTCTCTCTGAATTTAAACATTGAAACTTTTGGGTAAATTCGTTCCAACTTAATAACTATTATTAAAATCCGTATTCAGAAGCAGTACCCAGAAGTGACAGTTGTTTGCTTTATACAGATATTTGCGAATACCCATTAGCTGCAATCTGTCATATTGTATAATAAATTGGTACAAAAAAGCAAGAACCCAAAATCTGGATTTCAATAATTAAATAATGTACTAACTTCAAATATACATATTATTAGGAATAAATGATCCATATAATAATAGTTTGTTATAGATTAACAGGCTTATTGTATGTTTTAATGATTCCTCTATATATGGGCAGGTTAACTGAATTTTTGTCTGGAGATAATACATTTACTGTTAAATTTGGGGACTTATACAACAAGATTTAACCTTTTTACCTGCGTGCATCTGATTTTAAACATAAAAATTTCCGTTCAGATATTTGAAATATTCAAGTATTTGAAAGAAATAGAGGCGTTAAAAGAAGAAAACGTTAAAGGCAGAAGACGAGGACCATGAAGACAACGCTCATGCTTTTCAGCCTGAATATCCTGCTCACCCCTGTTTAAAGAAACAATTAAGGGAGGAACAGGAAGGAGCAGGGGAAGCCCAGTCCTGAGTTCACAGTTTCAATCCTGAGTCCAAATACCCATCCTGATTTCACATTTCAAACCTTGTCATAACTCCATGAAGCTTATCAGTAGGGAGCCTGTAGAACTGGACAAAAGAGGGAGACAGTTTCTTTATTACGGAAAAGACTTTCCATATCAAGTTATTGGTAAATATGTCTTCTATTCCGTAAAAGATTGTTTTTTCATGGATGCCTTTGTCTTTCAGGATCTGTACGACATCAATAATTTCCATGTACCCCATACTGATTTCAAAAACCCTCAATCCTTTTGCCAGTTCGTTTGTGAAAGAGCTTTTAACCCCAAACGGGCTTTCACACTTGACAATTGAAATAAATATATTGTCTTCATAAATAATATTGTTCTCAAACATTATGTGGGAAATGTATTGAGGAATATTAATTATGTCCCGGGAAAAGAAAAGGGCAGTTCCACTGATTTTATTTTCACTGGCATATACCTGGTTATATTTTTCAAGGAAATTATCAATCTTCATGGGCTTCATCAGTTCATAAAGCCTTTTTTGACCGGAAGTGTATATGAGGATCAGAGCAAAAACGACAGCTGCTATGACAATTGACCAGTACCCCCCATGCGGAATTTTATAGGTGTTTGAAAGAAGAAATACTACATCGATACCGGTCACAAGAAGGGATACAAAAGACCTGACCAGCATTTTTTTGAAATAAAAGATTAAAGTCATCATCAGACCTGTAATTGACATGGTTCCTGTAACTGCCAGCCCGTATGCAGCCGCAAGTCTGTGAGAGTCCCTGAACTCAAAAATCATAAATAAGACAGAGATAAGGAGAAGCCAGTTTACTGCACTAATATAAATCTGGGACTGTAATTCGCCTGAAGTATAATCGATCTTTAGCATGGGGATTATTCGAGTCGTTATCCCCTGATATACTATTGAAAACACACCGCTGATCATGGCCTGAGAAGCAATGATTGTAGCTATGATACTAAGGATAAGGAATGGAACATATACGAGATGTGCCTGCTGATTTATCATCTCAAATAATACATTTCTCGAATCCGGGTTTCTGATGAGAAATGCTCCCTGTCCGAGATAATTCAAAACCAGAGCGACAAACACAAATCTCCAGGCTTTCAAAATAGGCTCTCTTCCCAGGTGCCCCATATCGGCATACAACGCCTCGCCCCCCGTGGCACAGAGGGTAACTTCGGATAATACAAAAAATCCCGTAAGCCCGTTATCCATGAGAAATCTGATAGCGTAATAAGGATTTATGGCCCTGAGCACGCCGGGAGTATAAAAAATGGAGGCAATACCTGAAAATGCAATGGCTATGAACCATAAAATCATTATTGGCCCAAAGACCCATGTAATCTTTTCTGTTCCCTTGTTCTGGATTGAAAAAAGAGCTACTGCGATTATTCCGGCAATGAGCATGATAGATTCTTGCCCGATGTCTTGAAATTCAGGGATGATCCGCAGGCCTTCAACGGCACTCAGGATGCTGATCGCAGGCGTAATGACTCCATCCCCAATAAGAAAAGAGGTCCCTATATAGGCTAACAATGTGATTAGAGCTACACTTCGACCGGATTTAAGAAGAGGGACGAGCAGCTCTTTTAATACAATTGTTCCTCCTTCCCCTTTATTACCCAGGCTCATGGCAAGCCAGGCATACTCCACAGTTACAAGCGTGATAAGTGTCCAGATAATTAAAGATAAAACTCCTATTACGTGAACTTCCGTAGGTCTTGTGAGAAGGAATATAACGGTCAGGGTATAGATAGGACTTGTTCCTATGTCTCCAAAAACAAGACCTATAGAATTTACTATACCCCTGATATCGGATTTTGAAAACGTAATATATCACCATATTTGTTCCAGAAATTTTTGGGCAAAAAACATGATTTGAGATGAAAAGTTACAGGAATCTGAATCCTGTGGCAACAAATCATGATTTTACTCTGCCAGAAAAGAGTGAAAAGAAATTGAATTTACAGAATTTTTAACTCGCCAATTTCCCATTTTCATTTAAAATTCGTCTCTTCCTTATGATTTTCAGTTTTTTATTCAATTAACCTTAAAGTAAATATTGTATTATAATAATGCATGGTGCTGAGAATTACTTTTTCATATATAAAGATCTTGACCCATTATCCCGAGATATCGATATTGAACAGTGATCAAGCCAATTAATTGATATTGAACAGTGATCAAGCCAATTAATTGATATTGAACAGTGATCAAGCCAATTAATTGATATTGGCCGGTGATAAAGCTGATAAATCGATATTAATTCTTCTGATCCAAAAAATGTGTCTCTCAGGTTATACTTATTATCCCTGCATATGGAAAGGTAAATAAAAAACATTTCGCCACAAAATAAGAAAATGTTAAAGGCAGAGAGATCAAAGAAGAATAGGATAAAAAATGGGATAGAATAAAAAATGTGCAATTTCAAAAACGGCAGGAAAAATGAGCATAGAAGAGGCAGAGGAAAAAGATGGAGTAGAGGACTATAAAGGGGACACTGCGAAGGAAAATCTACATCTTCCCCCCAATCAGAAAGCAACCGAAGGAGTTGACATCCTCCTTGGAGACCCAAAAAAAGCTGTGGTCAAGCTCTCCATTCCGATCATAGTCGCCATGTCCGTACAGACCATCTACAGCCTGACCGACACCTTCTGGGTTGCAGGCCTGGGTGCGGATGCCCTTGCTGCGATCGGGTTTGCCTTTCCTTTTTTCGTAATTCAGATGGCACTTACAGGCGGGCTTGGGGTTGGCGGAGGAGCTGCGATTTCCCGGCGGATAGGGGCAAGGGACAAAGCTGGAGTGGATAACGTTGCAGTGCACACCTTTGTGATAATGTTCATCCTCACGGTTCTTCTTACCGCTCTCGCCCTTGCCTTTGTAAGAGACCTTTTCATGTACAGCGGAGCCGGGAAGACTACAGAACTCGGAGTTGCTTATTCAAGGATCATCTTTGCAGGCAGTTTTGTGTTCTTTTTTACGAACGTTGCAAACTCCATTCTCAGGAGTGAGGGAGACTCAAAGCGAGCCATGCAGTCCATGATCCTGGGGTCTGTCCTGAACATAGTGCTTGACCCCATTTTCATCTATACCCTGGGGCTTGGGGTTGCAGGAGCTGCTCTTGCGACTGTGATTTCTTTTGCCAGCTCAGGCCTGCTGATGTTCTACTGGTTTTTTGTCAAAAAAGACACATACGTTTCATTCAGGTTCCACTCTTTCAAATTCGACCGGGCCATCGTCCTGGACATCTTCAGGGTAGGCATTCCTTCATCGGTCGAGCAGGTCGCTCTGGCAATGACCGCCCTCTTCATGAACCTTATCATTGTCAATGTCAGCAGCACCGATGGGGTTGCAATCTATGCCACAGGCTGGAGAGTCGCAAGCATTGCGGTTGCTCCCTTGATAGGAATTTCAATCTCCGTGGTCTCGATTAGCGGGGCTGCTTTCGGGGAGTTTAATGTTAAAAAAGCCCGACAAACCCTTATTTATGCAACAGAAATAGGCTTTCTGGTAGAAGCTGCCATAGGTATTGCTGTATATATATTTGCTCCACAGATTGCAGCTGTTTTCACCCAGGCTGAAACTGCCGCCCGTATCGCTCCGGAACTAACAAGACTCCTTAAAATTATGACACTCTTCTATCCAGCGGTTGCCTTCGGAATGCTCTCTGCCTCTCTCTTCCAGGGTGCAGGAAAGGGCATAAGCGCCCTTATTGCCACCCTCCTGAGAAGTCTGGTTCTGACTCCCCTCTTTGCTGTTCTCTTTGCCTACGAACTTGATTGGGGGCTTTCCGGAGTATGGTGGGGGCTTGTTGTGGGAACAGTTATCGGTTCTCTGGTTACTTTTGTATGGGCTCAGATCTACCTAAGATACATGATCCGTGCTACAAAAACCGGGAAAAAATGTTGATTACGTCAGGATGCCTGATACTCGCATATATCTTCGTTTATCAAATCATAAAATATAAATAAAACCTGTTTATTTTTAGTTTGAAATCGAACAGTAAGAAAAGTGAATAGTAAGATTACATACAGTCATGATTCGGATGATACTATAGAAATAAAAACCCAGTCAACCTCGATAAGATTCGGTGAACCCAACAAAAACAGTTAAATTCGGAAAAATCCGAT
Source organism: Methanosarcina sp. WWM596 (assembly GCF_000969965.1). Lineage (GTDB taxonomy): Archaea > Halobacteriota > Methanosarcinia > Methanosarcinales > Methanosarcinaceae > Methanosarcina. The sequence goes on along the minus strand of NZ_CP009503.1, from coordinate 1,121,539 downwards.
AAAGACCGGAAAACACCCATCAAAAATCAGTCAGAAGGTTGAATCATCTGAATAATGACTGAAAAAAGCGCCTCACTGTGATAACCGATGAAAGAAGAAAGAATAAAAGAAACGGTAAAACTTCAGTTTGAAATGATCCATCTCTTCCATAAAAATTTTGCCGAAACTTTTCGCCAGGCAGGAAATAATCCATACAATCTCAAAAAAAATCAGAATAAGGTTATCCTGATTATAGGGACAGCAGGTGAGATTATGCCCACTACTCTTGGAAAGTGTCTAGACCTTCAGAAAGGAAGCCTGACCAGCATGATCGATGCTCTGGAAAGAGAGAAACTTGTCTACAGGAAAGGAGATCCTGGAGACCGAAGAAAGACCCTGGTTTCACTTACAGATAAGGGGAAAGCTTACAGGGACTGGTTCACAAAGGAGCTCGAAAAAAATGCATCTGAAGTTATGAACCGGCTTGTCGAAGAAGATATTGTAGCCTATCAGGAAAGCCTGAAAACAATACTTAGCACACTGAAGAAACTGGATGAAAGTGCCTGAAAAGGAAAAGCACCCAGAAAACGATACTAGTACCATAACAATTTAAATGTGGTGCATAACATATAGACATTTTTTCATCAGCAATTTTTCTCGTAATTTTGGCGTGTAATGGAATTCTATCTTTTCTAGAATCTGTTTTGCTTCCTCTTCGCTTAATGTTTCGTAGAATGACTTTTCGTTATGGGTATTGAGATTATCCGTAACCAGCCGGATGACTTCAACTTCAGAACGTTGTACATTCTTTCTCTATACTCGGTATTTATTGTTTGAATACACCACATCCGCCTTAACCAAGGTTTAATTTTGCTTTTTTTAGAATAAGTCGGACGCTCTCTTTGTTTATTATTTCAAACCCTTCTTTTATCTTCAGTTCTTCAGTAGGCAGTACAAATGTCCACCTTTTTCTTCCATCAGAAGGTGTGGTACATGCTTGTGCTATGATTTCAGCAGTGTGCTTTTCGGTGTATTTTATAGGTTGACCGGTTCTTGTTTGATCCTCAAGAGCGCTTTGGAGACCTTCATCCAAGTACCTTTTCTTGATTCGTCCAACAGTATTCCTGCCAACATTCAATATTTCTACGATCTCGGTGTTCTTTTAATTCTTGTTGGCAAGTAACAGGATTCGTGCTTTTGTTAGTTCTCGTGCACTTTTCTGTCCCTTTTTAAAAAAGTCTAGAAGATACTGTACTTTATCTTCTTCAAGTTTTATTTTTGCCATGAATGAAGATACAGACGGGATTCAAAGCCTATAACTATGACCCAAAATTAAGTTACCATGACACTGGCGGGGAAGTTTAAGAAGATATGGACTAAACAAAAGGATAAATGCCACTTCTGTGACCAACTTATTGATATTGCAGAAGAAAAGGACCTACACCCCATAATCCCAATAGCAGATGGAGAAACTTATAGAATTGACAATTTCGTCTACGTGCACAAGCATTGCTATCAACAGCATAAGGAAATAAAAGGATAACTGTCTCCCAATATATAAATGGTTTGAAAATGCTTGAGCGGTATGATATGAAAATGTCATGTACCGTTCTTAGAAGAGAAAAGGAGAGTAATCTCCTGACTTATTCGACATAGAAACTTTATCATAAGGCCTCAGTAAGAAACTCCTGGGCTCTCTTTACACGATGTTTGAAAAATATATGTATAAGTCCTTGCTCTTTTCCATGCAGTAAATCTGCTTTACATTTGATAATTATTTATAAGTTTGCCTTTAAGTATTCTAACAAAATTCATAATTTACATTACAAAATTTTTACAAACAATCCAGTGAGGGACATACATGAATAAAAAAAGTCTTTTGATCGTTTTAATTATTTTATCAGTTACTTTTGTTTCCGGTTGCACTAATCTTGCCAATGACTTCTCCGAAAGATCCGGCAATATTGAGAAACCCAACAATATTGAAAGCAGTGCGGAATCAACTTCAGATCTTATCAATAGTGAAACTGACGTTCTCTATCAGGTCTCAACAATCGACGCCCTGCTTCAAGGCGTTTATGATGGAATTTTACCAATTGCGGAACTTGAAACCCATGGGGACTTTGGTATAGGGACTTTTGACGGGCTTGAAGGGGAAATGCTTGCCCTCGATGGCAATTATTATCAGATAAAAACAGATGGAATTGCCTATCCCGTATCCGGGGAAATGACAACTCCCTTTGCCACTGTAACCTGCTTTGAAGCCGATGAAAATTTTCGACTTGAGGAGCCTGCAAACCTTACCGAACTTGAAGCCTTCCTTGACCTGAACCTGCCTTCGAAAAACCTTTTTTATGCGGTCCGGGTTGACGGGAATTTCTCTTACATAAAAGCACGAAGCGTACCAAAACAGGAAAAACCCTATCCAAAACTCGCGGATGCCGTATCCACCCAGTCGGTCTTCGAATTTGAAAACATAAGCGGCACACTGGTAGGGTTCAGAGCCCCTGAATATATAAAAGGTGTAAATGTGCCAGGGTATCACCTTCACTTCATCACAGCGGATAGAAGCGCAGGCGGGCATGTCCTGGACCTTGAGATGGAAAATGGAGATGTTGCCCTTGACATTACCATTGCGTTCTTCATGGAGCTTCCCACCAGCGGGGACTTCTATAACGTGGATTTAAGCCAGGACCTCCAGGCTGATATGCAAAAGGTTGAAAAGTGACCTCTAATTTTCACTTTTTTACATTTTTCTTTGCTTTTTGAAGGAAAATTTTCCCCACTCCCTCTTTATTTTTGTTTTATTCTCTTTATTTTTTCTAATTTTTTCTTTGTTTCTCTTCCCACTTCCATTTAATTTTTGTATATTATTTCCCTTTACTTCTTCTTAATTTAATTACCGTTTTGCCTTTATTTTGTCTTGTAAATTTTTAGGTCTGTTAGTTTGTTTACTTTCTTTTATTTCTTCGTTCTTTTTTCTTCGTCTGATTTTTTGTTGAGACGTGAATCTCAACATTCCGCCTGTTCATAGAGAGTTTGCAGCTTTTACTATTCTGATTTACTATTCCCAATTTACTATTCCCAATTCACTATTCCCAATTCACTATTCCCAATTCACTATTCCCAATTCACTATTCCCAATTCACTATTCCCAATTTACTATTCCCAATTTACTATTCCCGATACAACTGTTAACTGAATTCCGGTCTTACATGTTCGGTACTGAAAAATTCATCTTCAGGTTCATTCCCGGTATTTCCCCGAACTGTCCGGAAATGTATGTGTTTCTGAAGCTTTCAAACTGTTCATAGTACTGAGCGCGTTCAACCAGTCCTTTGAATATCTCTTCCATGTATTCACCTCTATTCCCAAAAACTACTTTAGTATTTATTAAGCTCCGCCAAGCAGGGTGAAAGTATTTTTTGATGGAATCCAGGAGGTGGAGGTTTCAAAATCGATATGGTTACCAGACCTGAAACTCTCTCAACATAGGTTGATATTATTCCCGGGAGGATAAAGATACGTCAAAAAAATTTAGAATAGAAGAGTTTAGAATAGAAGAGTTTAGAATAGAAGAGTTTAGAATAGAAGAGTTTAGAATAGAAAAATTTAGAATAGAAGAGTTTAGAATAGAAAAATTTAGAATAGAAGAGTTTAGAATAGAAGAGTTTAGAATAGAAGAGTTTAGAATAAAAGAGTTATGGGAAGACTGTTTTACTGCTCTTTTGCAACAGCCGCAAGCTGCTCCCCTAGTTTTCTGCATCTCTCTAGTTCTTTTTCATATGGTCTGTACCGAACCTGTAATCCAGTTTCCAGCACCTCTACTCCTGCATCTTTTAATTCCTGTTCTACTGTTTTTACTGCTCCCCCTCCCCAGCCGTATGACCCGAAAGCCACAGCTTTTTTGTTCTGGGGGCGCAGTCCTTTGAGGTACACCAGGAAGTCTCCAACTGTTGGAAAGAGCCCGTTATTAAGGGTTGGGGAGCCCACTACAAAGGCGGCTGTATCGAGCATTTCTTTCATTATATGGTTCCGAGTGTTTTTCCGAAGATTCAGAAGTTTTACTTCAACTCCCGCTTCCCGAACCGCTTCTGCAATCTCACTTGCCATTATTTCCGTGCTTCCCCACATAGTATCGTATATTACAAGCACTTTTTCCTTTACTTCCCCGTTGGCCCATGTCCTGTATGCCTCAAGGATTTTTTTGAGGTCCTGTTTCCAGATGATTCCATGGGAAGGGGCGATCTGCAGGGGTTCTACCCCCAGTTTATCCAGTAATCCTATAAAGCGAAGCAGTGGAATGTGAAACGGCATCAGTATGTTTGCATAATACTCGGCAGCTTCCGGGATAACATCCCCTACTTCAAAATCATACCTCTTTGAGGTGGCTATATGCTGCCCGAAACCATCGTTTGAGAAGAGGATCCGGTCTTCTTTCAGGAAAGTTTCCATGCTGTCAGGCCAGTGAAGCATTGTGGCTTCCAGGAACATGAGGGTCTTGCCTCCAAGGTCCAGCTGGTCGCCGGTCTTCACAACCTCAAGGTCCCAGTTCTCACTGCCTGAGTCTCTGAAATAGCCGTTAAGGATATCGACGCCTCTTTTTGTAATGAAAATCTTTGCATCGGTTTGTTTTTTAAGCTCTGCCAGGGAACCTGCATGGTCAAGTTCCATATGGTTTACTACAATGTAGTCAAGCTTTGAAGGGTCGATTATCCGGGTAATCCGCCTGAGCATCTCCCCCGCAAAAGGAGCCTTTACGGTATCGATAAGGGCAGTCTTTTTCCCAACAACAAGGTAGGAGTTGTAAGTTGTCCCGCCCGGAGTGGTAAACCCGTGAAAGTCCCTACCGTTCCAGTCAATTGCTCCTACCCAGTAAACTCCCCTGGCAAGTTCGACGTCTCCATCGGTTTTTTCGATTTCCATATCCTCACAGCCCTCTCAGTTTTTTTCAGGTCTGCATCCGGAACTGAGTGATATATTCGAGGTAACTGTCAATAATCTCGTAGTGGCCTCTTTCGTACATGGACAGCATTTCAAAAAATTTTTTCTGAGTTTCGTCTCCGACTTTTTTTGCCATTGCAGAATAAAAGTCTTCACTTTTTCTCTCATGCCTCATGGCTGCAAGAAGAATGCCTGCATCTCCAAGAGTTATCTCACCCACTTTCGTTCGACTAACATCGAATTCAGGACTGAAGGACTGCCCGCTGGATACTTCAGTGCTGATTTTTGGCAGTTCTTTTTTATCACGGTAATCTTCGAGGTAGCCAAGGTGCTTCGCTTCTTCAGCTGCCAGCTCCTCATAAAGTTCCTTGAATTTTGGATTTTCCATTAAGGCAGCCTGCTGCAGATAAAAGGTCTTTGCTTCTTTTTCCCTCTCAATTGCAAGGGCTATAGCTTCTTCAATTCCTTTAAGATTTCTTACTTCCTCAATTGTGTCCTGATAAGCGCTTTTCATACTTTTTATCCCCCGGGACTATTTTATCTGATTTCCCTTTCTTCTAAATTTATTTAATTACCTGTTTCCTTCCTGGTTTTGCGTTTCTTTTGTTCTTTTATTTTTAAGGTTATATCTTCAGAAGGTCGTTCAAGCCCAAATATATCATAAATATCATAGGGACTGGGAAGTACGGTTATATTTTCCATCTGCGCAAGTTTTTCCGAGTTTGTAACATCGACTTCGCGCATACTTAGCTCAAATGCTCTCCCGCTGGGTGCAGCAGTTTTTACAGTTCCCCTTTTCTGGTCTACAGGTAGAATGAAAATAGGTGTTTTTCCTTTTGCGGTCTGAGAAACCGCATTCGTAACAAGGGTATCTGCAATCCCGTACACGATCTTTGCCACTGTATTGGCAGTTGCCGGGGCTATGAGCAAGAAATCATAATATCCCATCTGCAGCGGGCCTGCAATAAATGGGGAGTTGGGGCCTGCATCTACTTTGAAGTTAGGGAAATCGTTCTGGATTTTGTCCCACAGGTGATACCATTTGATTACGGTTTCACCCTCTTTAGACAGGAAAACCATTGTTTCAACACCTGTCCGATTCTTAATGTCCACCAGAATACTGTAGGTCTCAATCATCTGGTCTCCGGAACCTGTAATTCCCCATGCTATACGTTTAATTTTCTTGCCTAGCGGTTCTACCAAAATAACACCTTCCTTAAGGTTTCAATCCAATCTCTGATGATTTATTAGACTGATTTTTTTGTCTCACTGCTTATCCGTCTCATTGCTTACTTGTTTCTTCTTTCGGCATTTCCGGCGTTTAAATTTCAGGCTCCGCTCCTGAACTAGCACTGCGATTCCGAAGTAGGTTTTCAAAAGTTGACTCTTGAATCTATTTACCAATCACTAATCTTTCCCACTAAATCAGGAATTTATTTTGGAATCGATACACTAGCTTTCTTTACGAGCTGGGTTGTCTGAATAAGCTTCTTAAGGGTTTTTCTAAGGCTCCTCATGCCTTCCGAATCCTCGGAAACCCCTTCTGCTCCCATATCCCGCGACCAGAACGTCCCCCCCAGATTTGCTCCGAAAGAGCCTCCTCCAACAGGGATCATTTCATTGATCACATAAAAGTTCAGAATGGTCTGGATAGCCGGTTCCTGTCCACCTATTCGGTCGCCTCCATCTGCAATTCCCATCCCTACCTTGTTCAAAAAGACCTTTGGGTCTCTGGCAACAACGGCTCTGCAACGGTCCATAATCGTTTTTGTCTGGGCACTAACGGTTCCCTGATAAACAGGAGTCCCTATGACCCAGGCATCTGCCCATATCATTTTTTCATACAGTTCAGCCGAAATATCGTCTTTGTGGATGCAGCCTTCTTTTTTCTTTACGCAGAAGTCGCAGTGGATGCAGAAGTTTAACTTTTTCCCTTTGGCAGAGAAATAGTCGGTTTCTGCCCCGTACTTTTCCTTTGCGATCTTCAAAGTTTCCTGGACCAGAAAATCAGTCGCCATATTTCTGGGACTTCCCGATATTCCCAGAATTTTTATCGGTTTGGTTTCAGTTTCTTGCATGCCCCGTCTCCGGCATCCCTTTTAAAAAATTAATCATATACTTGAACATATACGTTGGTATGTCTTTTGGACACATAATTTTATGCTCTGATAAATCTAAATACCCTTATTTTTTCGTTTTGTCTTCTTTTAGGCCTTTTGTCTTTTTTTATACATTTTATAAAAGCTTACCAGAGAGAGGGTAATAAGCGTTCCTGTTACCCCAAAGCCAGGAGTGGAGGCTTTTTTCTCCTCAGGGTATGTTGCCATATCGATCACAGGCACCAAATAGGCCCCTTCCCCGAAAAGCTCATCTATATGTTCCTGAGAAGCTGATCGGTAGTGAAGGATTGCCTTTACACTGATGGGATTGGAAGCTTTTTGAGGCATTGAAAAGGAATGTTTTTCAACTGCAGAAGATTTAGGGCCTATCCTATTGTCAGAAAGAATGCTTTCTGCTTCCCATACTTTTACCGTGGGGTTTCCTTCTGAATCAGCAAAAACCGTGTGATAGACCGTTGCTCCAGAGTCAATTTTCCCTTCACTGTCAAGAGCCCCTGAGTGATAGATTTCCTTCCCTTCAGCGTCATGTGCAATAAGCTCAAGCCAGATTTCCCGCTCTTCGGTAACGCCGGTAGGGATTTTGTGCCCTGCCCCTGTGTTTATAATCTCTACCTCAACTTCCACATTTTCCCCAGGTTCTGCCGAATCGGGAGCTGTTACTTTAAGGGATGCAGCATGCTGTAGGTACTCTATAGCCCTTTTTTCGTGCCTCCCTTCCCCCATAACCTCTGTTACGAAAGCGTTTGCGCCCGCAAAATAATGGGTATACACATGTTCCCTTTTCGGGCCTGTTGAGGCAGCTTTTCCGGGGTTTTCTTCAAAGCCGACGATTCCCGGGGTCATATGGCAAGCCTGGCAGTTCACCCCTTCTTCAGCATATGAGCTTTCTTCCCATTCGGTATAAGTGGCTGCGAGAGTCAGGTTATTTACCGGATGGTAGATATTATGGCACATACCACAGTATCCGGACTCGTTGTAGAACTCATGAGTCTCTATCTCATGGGAAGGAGACACTGCATCGGCTCTGTTCCCCCATTTTACATCTCCAGGCTCAAGTACATAGAGGGCATTTCCAATTCCCTCACTTTCGACAACTGAATGGCAGAAATCACACTGGACTCCTTCTTTTGCAACCTCACTCAGGTCCGAGCCGTCGAGGGGAGGGATTTCAGCCGAAACCATTCCTATGGGCGTATGGCAGCGAGAGCAAAACTCCGGAGAAAGACCCTGGGCTTCTGCAGCTACACCATATTCCTGAAGCATTGCCTGGTAAAAGAAGTCACTGTCTGCATTCGAATGCATTGAGCCGTCCCATTCCCCGAAACTGCTCCCGTGGCAGTTGGAACAGAGACCGGATTTCGAAAATTGGTCAGATGTGAAGTTCCTGGGTCCGCTTTGCTCTGCCGCGACAGAGGATGCCCATAATCCTGCAAATAAAAAAATGGTAATCATGAGTACCGTGCTTTTCACTGACGTTCCCTCCAGACTATGTCTTCAGGTTTTCAGATTTTCCAGATGCACGTTTGCCTTTTTTCCCCAGATATGGTCTCTACTATACTGATAATCTTTCCGGGAACTATGGATGTTGCTGTTTTTCCGGGCGTGCAGGTTTATGGTTACGGATTTTTTTCTCCGTATACTCTGCAAGTTCACCCTTCACACGCCATATTTTTCTCTTTATCTTAGGACTATAAAATCCAGCTATCTCCCCCGTTTCCGGTCAGTTTTACTCTTTAGCTCATCTTGATAGTCATGAACTCTTCCCAGGTCCCATGAATGTTGCAGTGTTCAAGAGCATGGAGTTTGCTTTCCTTTCCTGCCAGGGATTTATCTGCCTCAATTGTGAATGTAGCTTCAGCTTTCTTGTTTTTGCGCAGGGAGAGCTCTACTTTTCCTATTTTGTTGTCATTGAGGTAGAGTTCGATCCACTCGATATGGTGCTTTTCTTCCATCACGTGAGGAATAAGTCCCACCTCAACAATTACATCAAAAGGCTTTCCGGCAACGATGGTTTTTGGCACGTAGATTGCCGGGATGTGCTTCTTATCTCCTTCTGTCAGGTTTTTAGGGTCCGCCGGTTTGTTAATCTTTCCTTCCACCATATTCATTCCCTCCACTGTTGGTTTATTTCGATCGAATTTTAAGGAACTATGAACAGTGGTGCAAATATAACCCGCTACTTGTAGAGGATTGCGCCACTGCAATTCTAATTCCAATAAATGTAATTTTAAAATATAATTTAATATGTAATTTTTGAATGTAATTTTGATATTCATCAAAGAATGCGGGAACACCCCTTCCTTAAAAGTCATCAGACTTTAGGGAGGGGTAGTTGACTTTTAAACGTGGCTTTCACATTTATTTCAGCATTTTGAGAGCATCCCTACAAGCAGCTACGGCAGGAGCACCAGAGGTGATGAAGATAACTTCCATTGTCTCCATGATCTCTTCCTTGGTAGCCCCGTTCTTAAGCGCGCTTTTCATCTGGGACATAGTGCAGGACTCGCACTGCTTTGATGCCACCACTGCAAGGGCCATAAGGATCTTCATCTTGGCCGGAAGAGCTCCGTCTGTCAGTATTTTGTGGTCACATCTTCTGTATTTGTGCAGGAATTCCGGATCAAGATCTCCAAGTGTCTCCAGAATTTGAGGGGTGAACCCCATTTTCTCTCCCATACTTTCTATAATCTCTTTGTGTTCTGTCATTCTTCTAATCTCCTCTACTCCATTATTAGAACTACCAATTTTTATTGATTTACATTTATATTAAATATTTATCTTAATACTTATATTGATATGCACAACCGTTTTTTTAGACGCAGAACCCATCTCCAAGAATGTTGTCAATGCATTCTTTACACAGCATCCGTGGAAGGCCCTTCTTTAGTGTCTTGTGAGGCAGCGGGTATCCTCCTCCTTTCATTGGGAATTCTACCTGTTTTATATGTTCCATGCAGAGACCCTTTCCGCAGACAATGCAAACCCCTACTGCTTCAGTATCCTTATTCTCTTCAAGGCAATCGTAACATTTCAGCATTTTTGGCCACCTCAGCAAACCTCATTAAACAGGCAGTTCTCCTTCAGGGCTTCATGGCAGGGAAGGCAGACAATTCTTTTTATATGTTCTTGGTCGGGCTTCAGCTCTATCGGGTAGTCCCCCTCCCAGACCGGGGTTTCCTCATGGATAAGATGATCTTTGCAAACCCCTCTCCCACATACAATACAAATTCCCACAGCATCCGTATCTTTGCCTTCTATGGCGCACTCATAACATTTCATCGGTTTTCCTCCTAGCAGGAAATCCTGTTTTTATTCGAATTTTATCCAAACAATTTCAGGTCTGAGAATTCATAATTCTCATATGAGAGAATTTCTGACTCTCTAATGACCCTTAAATTAACTCTCTAATGACCCTTTATAATAACCCTTAAATTATTCCTCTATGAGGATCATATCTTCTCCACAGCAAACAAGCGTTCCACCCCCGACTTCTGTTACGGTGACCTCATTACCGCAGATTTCACATCGGTACTTTTCTCCTTTTCTGGATACAGCCATAGCTAATTCACCTCCTTGTCTTTTATATTAAATTCCTAAACCCTCAGCAGGAAAATCCTGAGTCTTTTAGCTTAAGGGGTAGTTGACCAAAACTTTTAAGCGGATTTTCCACTTGCCCTATTATTTCCGGCATTTACTCCGATACTTACTCCGGATTTTATCTACACCCATCTATATTATCGATTCTTTGTATATAATTGTAAGGATTTTTTAAAATGTAATAAATTTTCCCCTTCAATCCGATTCTGTCTTATTTTTCTCACACATTTTTTACCGGGCTTTAAGGCTTTGTCTTTTCCCTATTTCGTTATCTTTAACCCCTATATTTATCATTTTCTAACCATGGAAAACTCTAACTATTTCGGTAGCTTGCATTTTTATAATATAAACTTTTTCCTGTTTTTTGAAGAATAACTTTCTTTAAAATTAGCTATTTATTATTTTTCCTTAATTATGGGTTGAAATCTGATCAGGACCATATCTGATCAGGACCCACGCAGTTGAACTGAAAAATAAAACAGATATCACTCCTCTGTATAAATCACAATAATATTGATAAAGCCGCACATGCCTGATTTTATCTATTGAGTAAGCAAGTACTATATGATTTGAAAAAGTCCTATTATGGAAAAGGTTTATAAGGTTTGATTATTTCCTTTGAATTAGTCAGGTCTTGAACAGGTCTTCACTTTCAAGGGTATTTTGAGGAATTCTTTTATTAAAATAATTATATACATTTTCTTTAATACAGTTAATTATATATAGACTCTTAAATACTGTTATATGAATTGTAGTTAAAAATTATAATTGACCTCTATTATACTGGATGTTAATTATAAATTGGCCTCTATTATACTGGACGTTAATTATAATTAAATAGATATCTTTATGTGGGGCGAAAAACAGGCCCGTCTAGCTATTAACCCATTAGTTAAAAGGAGTTACCAAATATGAAGTTCGGAATCGAATTTGTACCGGCCGATCCTGCTTTAAAGATCGCATATTACGCAAAGCTTTCAGAACAACAGGGATTCGACTATGTATGGATCACTGACCACTACAACAACCGTGACGTATATTCCACTCTTACCGTTCTCGCTCTGAACACCAACAGCATCAAGATCGGCTCCGGTGTTACAAACTCTTATACCAGGAACCCTGCAATTACAGCATCCAGCATTGCTTCCGTTGCAGAGATTTCAGGTGGTAGAGCAGTCCTTGGTCTCGGACCCGGAGACAAAGCAACTTTCGATGCTATGGGCATTGCATGGGAAAAGCCTCTCGCAACCACAAAAGAAGCAATTCAGGCAATTAGAGGATTCCTTGCAGGTCAGAAAGTCTCCATGGACGGCGAAATGGTCAAGTTCGGAGGCGCAAAGCTTGCTTTCAAAGCTGGACCAATCCCTATCTATATGGGTGCCCAGGGCCCCAAGATGCTCGAACTTTCCGGTGAAATTGCAGATGGTGTCCTGATCAACGCTTCTCACCCGAAGGATTTTGAGGTCGCTGTGGAACAGATCCGCAAGGGTGCCGAAAAAGCCGGCCGTGACCCCAGTGAAGTCGACGTTACAGCATACGCCTGTTTCTCCATTGACAAAGACCCGGTAAAAGCAATTAATGCTGCAAAAGTAGTGGTTGCCTTTATCGTTGCAGGATCCCCTGACCTTGTCCTCGAAAGGCATGAAATTCCGGTCGAAGCCAAGAAGCAGATCGGTGCAGCCATTGCCAAGGGAGACTTCGGGTCCCTCATGGGCGGGCTTGTTACCCCTCAGATGATCGAAGCCTTTGCCATCTGCGGAACTCCGGAAGACTGCATGAAGAGGATTAAGGACCTCGAAGCAATTGGAGTAACCCAGATTGTCGCCGGATCCCCTATCGGTCCTGACAAAGAGAAAGCAATAAAGCTTATAGGCAAAGAGATCATTGCAAAGATGTAATTTTTATTACATCCTGCATAACCATTTTTATATTTCATTATATTTTTAAAAACATCTTGCCGATAAGGCAAGCTTATCAAGGCATTGGAGGTAACTGATTGCCACCAAAGATTGCAGAAGTCATTGACTTTGACGTATGCGCAGCCTGTGGGGCATGCGAGGCCGTGTGTCCCATTGGGGCTGTTACCGTAAAGAAGGCGGGTGAAATTCGAGATCCGAACGATCTGGGCCTGTATGAGAAAGGAGCCGGATACCAGGTTTGTGAAGGTTGCTTAACCTGTAGTCGGGTCTGTCCGGTAGTGGACGGCTTCATCGACAACGAGCTTGCAAACGTGCGTAAGTTCTTTGGTGCAAAGTCAAAGGACAATGCCGGCAGCCAGGACGGAGGAGTATCCAGTGGTATCCTCAAATCTCTTTTCAGGCAGGGTAAAATCGACTGTGCAGTTGGGATTGCCAGAAATGAGAAGTGGGAACCTGAAGTGGTCCTGCTGACGAGTGCAGAAGATGTAGAACGGACAAGAGGGACAAAGTACACATCAGATCCCGTTCTTGCAGCGCTCAGGGAAGCCTTCGAAAAGTACGACCGGATTGCAGTTATTGGAGTGCCCTGTCAGGCCCATGCTGCACATCTGATCCGGGAGAATGTAAACGAAAAGATCGTGCTCATTATCGGATTGCTCTGTATGGAAAGTTTCCATCATGATGTCATGCTTGAGAAAATCATCCCTGAAATCCTTAAGGTAAAGGTCGAAGACATCCGGAAGATGGAATTCACCAAGGGCAAGTTCTGGGTCTACACCGATGATGGTGAGGTCCACTCCGTACCCATCAAGGACGTGGCCAAGTTTGCTCGAAACCCCTGCCACCACTGCTGTGATTATACCTCGGTCTTTGCCGACATCTCAGTAGGTTCTGTCGGGGCTCCTGACGGATGGAACTCGGTCTTTATAAGAACCGATGTAGGAGAGAAGTATTTCGATATGGTCCGCGATGATATGGAGACCATGGAAGACCCCAAGCCAGGCCTCGAACTTGTAAAAAAACTCATCGATATGAAGCGTAAGGGCAATGCTGAACATTTCCTTGAAGTCTGCGAGAAGTTCAGCTTTGAGAATGGAATCCGCAATGAAACAATCTAAAACCAGAAGATATATCCAGATATATCCAAACAGATAACCAGTACAAATTTGAGGTGAAATCCAGGATGATACGAGCTTTCTATATAGGACGTTTTCAGCCGTATCATTTCGGGCACCATACTGTAATTACGCGGATTGCCGAAGAGGTGGATGAACTGGTCATAGGCATCGGAAGTGCTCAGAAAAGCCATGAAGCCACCGACCCGTTCACGGCAGGGGAAAGGGTGCTGATGCTCTACAACGCACTTGAGAACCTCCCTATCCGCCATTACGTCCTCCCCATCGAAGATGTCAGGTACAACTCTATCTGGGTCCACCACGTTGCATCCAGAACTCCTCGTTTTGACGTGGTGTACTCAAACAATCCTCTCGTCCTCCAGCTCTTCCGGGAAGCCGGGTTCTGTGTTAAGGAGTCTCCACTCTATATCAGGGAAAGGTACTCTGGGACTGAAATCAGAAGGCGGATGATTGCAGGGGAAAAATGGGAACACCTTGTCCCAAAACCTATTGTAGAAACAATCAAAGATATAGACGGAGTAACCCGTCTCAGGAATGTTTCTGCAAGCGATAACAACTTTTCTCTATAACGCTTATTTAGCACTACTTTCTTTCAGGGCACCGAATCTATCCAGTCAAGGGAGCCTGGGCTGTATCCATGCAGTTCATCTTCTTTTCCGCTCAGAAGATAGTCTATGATTTTCTCCACATCCCCCGCAGTCTCTTCTACAGCCCTGCCGGTTGTATTTACCTCAAAAACTTTTTCGCACCATTCGAAAGCTTCCGCCAGAATCAAATCGATTGATTCGGCTTCTGCGTTTTCGTTTACCTTTTCTTTGGAATACCCGCGTTTCTCAAGCCTTTTTTTCAGTTCCGGCGGGTATGCCCTCAGTACGATAATAATATCTGCAATATAGTGTGCAAGGTGGCTTTCAAGAATTACCACTTTGTTTGCGGATTCTCTTTCCATTTTATCAGTAAGCTCAGGAAGGCGGCTTCGGATAAGCTCCATATCCGCGACTACTGAATCCCTTTTTTCATCAACTTCAGTGTAGAGATGTTCTTCTTTTATCAGGTCGTTAAGGTAGATTACTTTCCACTGCCTTCTTTTTTCGAGAAACTTGCTTACCGAGGTTTTTCCCGTACCCGGCGTACCTGTGAGTCCTATGAGCATGGAGAGGGAGATAAGGGTTTATCGCAGTTATACTTAATGCCAGTTGAGCGGTGCTGTGCCATGCTGTGTTGTACTGCGCTGTGTTGTACTATGCTGTATTGTACCGTGCTTCTGTTTGTGAGATTGAGAATCGGTGAACTACCCCTAAGCTAAAGACTTAGCAGCTTTTCACTTCATAGAAGAACATCGGCATCTCCATGAGCATTAATTCGGGCTATACCATCCCTACTGAGTTCTGTCCATTCGTCCGTTTCAGCTTTACATGAATACGAACTTGGTACAGTGGATTTATTCAAGACCTATAGAGCCTGATGGTAAACCCTTGGAAAAAGGTTGCGTGGTATTCACATAACTTAATCTAATATAATGTTAGACGATGGTACATATGAACAAAAATAATGATGAGGAAGTTGACGTTTATATCCCATAAAATTAAGATTTCATGGGTTTTACATTTTTTCCTATAAATCTCAATCCGAATAAATATCTCAATCCGAATAAATATCTCAATCCGAATAAATATCTCAATCCGAATAAATATCTCAATCCGAATAAATATATTAAACCGAATAAATATCTCAATCCGAATAAATATATTAAACCGAAACTTCAACAACGTGCTGGAAATGGGTCACAACAATGTATTTTTCCACCCGGATTTTCAGAAAAGCCGTTGTGGGCGAATGCAAAAAATCCACTAGATATGGATGCTTCATCAGATAGATTCTTTCCATTATGCTGCGTTCGAAGTCCTCGATGGGCTCCGCCTTCCCGAGCACTGTTACAGCCATTACATCCCTAAAATCTCCGATTGTGCTCTTTCTATTGTCAATCAACAGGGAAACTGAAGGATTTGCTGACAAATTTGAGAATTTCCTGGCTGCTTTCGTAATCAAAAAAAGAATATACTTAGGCTTTTCATCCGAGGCAAAAGCAACAAGGCTCACGTAAGGTGCTGTTCCGTTTTGAGTTGCCAAGACGGCAAGGGGTTGAGATTCAAAAAATTCATTTAGTTGTTCAAGCAGTTCTTTTTTTTCGAACCCTATCTTCTCAACAGAGGGATCCCCTGCCTTTTCTTCCAGTTCCTGAGGAATAACGGATGCAATTTCATCTTTCATACCCACAATTCCCTCTTATTGCGATTTCCTGCTTTTTCCTGAAAACTTTAAACCATTCGTCAAAACCATTCGGCACATAGCCTTTTCATTTTTTCAAAGTTCCGACAATCGGGCAATCTTTAAAAACCTCGGGGCCGTGGGGCGCTTCGTTGTCCATTGCTTCCGAGAGTTCTTGCCCTGAATCATGAAGTCCCTGGTGAGTGCCGCCTTCCCACAGATTACTGTCTGATACGTCGTATACCTGTCCGGCATATGCGATGTAAACCTTGCCGTTCTTTCCGTTGTACTCTGAAAGTTCTTCAAGTGTGTACTCTTTCATTTTCAATGTCCCCTTTATTTGACTTTTCAGTACTGATCTGAGTTTTTATCCGATCCAATAGGATTTTATCTGATCCAATATGTGTTTATCTAATTCAATATGTTTTTATCTGATCCAATCTGAGTTTTAATCTCATCCTGAGGCCTGTATCAGCTGATTGCGGACCTCAAACATTAAGCATCTTTAACATCTCGCTGGTTTCGGTGGTAGGAAGCTGGCATTCATAGTTCTGGCAGACGTATGCAGTTGCCTTTCCCTCAATAGGGAGCTGTTCTGTTGTGTATTCTGCAAGGCCTGCAATTTCGGGATTTTCTCCTTCGGGCCTGAAAACCAGCACCTTATTAGGTACGAAGTGGCTCCAGAGCTCTTCAAGCATATGTACTGTATCCGGAGATTCGCGCTTTCCAGAAATAATCACTTCATATGAAGGTCCCAGCCTGAAATCAAGAGAAGACAGAAACTGAGTGTACCCTGAAGGCGCTTTTTTGATCATATCTGAAAATGCGCGTTCGAGCCTGTCAGCAGTTCCCTCTAGTTCAGGATCTGCAATTATCCTTGAGAGGCGCAGAAGGTTCAACATTTCAACTGAGTTTCCGGATGGTATTGCTGCATCTGTAAACTCCTTTTTTCTGAAGATAAGAGCCTCACTATCGTTGGCTGTGAAATAGAGCCCCCCGGAAACAGGGTCCCAGAAGTGTTCAAACAATTCATTGTTCAGGGAAACGGCTGCTTTGAGATACCGCAGCTGGAAATCTGCCTCATAAAGTTCCAGGAGCCCATGTATCAGAAAGGCGTAGTCATCGGAAGTTCCGGAAATTCCTGCAGCTCCATCCCTGTAACGGTGAAGCAGCCTGTTGCCGGGGCTGTAAAGGGTTTCCATTATAAAATCTGCGGCTTTTTCCGCGGCTTTTAGATATTTTTGTTTCCTGAAAACCTGGAAACCTTTTGCAAAGGCTGCAATCATAAGCCCGTTCCAGTCGGTCAGAATCTTGTCATCCATTGAAGGCCTTTTGCGCTCGTACCTGGCTGCAAGGAGTTTCTCTCGGGCGCATTGCACCCGGTTTTCAACTTCTTCTACAGGGATCTCAAGTTCGGTTGCAAGGGAATCAGGAGAGAGAACCATATAGAAGAGGTTTGTTTCAGTTTTTCTGCCCCTGATTTCTTCTTCAAAGTTGCCTCCTCTTTTCAAATTGAACATTTTAGTAATTAGCTCGGAATCATCGGGACCAAGGATACTCCTGACCTCTTCTATGGTCCACAGGTAGTACTTTCCTTCTTCTCCTTCAACATCGGCATCCTCTCCGCAGTAAAAACCGCCTTCCGGAGATGTCAGATCCCTCAAAACGTAATCAAGGATTCCCTCTGCTGTTTCTTTATACAGGTCTTTTCCGGTAACCTGATAGGCTTCAGTGTATGCAATTGCGGTAAGAGCCTGGTCGTATAACATTTTTTCAAAGTGAGGCAGAAGCCACATGTTATCCGTGGAATAGCGATGAAAACCCGAGCCCAGATGGTCATAGATTCCTCCACTGCGCATATTGTCCAGGGTATGTTCTGCAATATGGAGGGCTTCAGGGTTTCCGCTACGTTTCCAGTAGCGGAGTAAAAAGGAAATTTTGTGTGGGGTCGGAAACTTTGGAGCCCCTCCAAAGCCTCCATACTCGGTATCAAATGACTCCAGCAGTTCTTCATAAGCTTCTTCGATTATCTCTTTCCCCAGTCCTTCCCCTGCAGACTCTACAATCATGTTCTGGATGGTAGATGTAATCTTTTCAGCTGAATCAAGTACATCTTCATGTTGCTGATTCCAGATTTCTTTTATCCTGGGTACCAGTTCCAGCATTCCTGTCTGGTTGAAGCGTGACTTTTTCGGAATGTAGGTCCCTGCAAAAAAAGGTTTCTTGCCCGGAGTCATAATGATACTGAGGGGCCAGCCTCCTCTTCCAAGAATAATCTGGCAGACAGTCATGTAGATGTTGTCAATATCCGGCCGTTCTTCCCTGTCTACTTTTATAGAAACAAATGTTTCGTTCATGAGTCTTGCAATCTCTTCGTCTTCAAAAGACTCATGCGCCATCACATGGCACCAGTGGCAGGTGGAATACCCGATTGAGAGAAAAACAGGCTTATTTTCTTTTCTGGCTTTTTCAAAAGCCTCTTCTCCCCATGGATACCAGTCCACAGAATTATAGGCGTGCTGTAGAAGATAAGGGCTCTTTTCATTAATCAGGCGGTTAGCTTTTCTTTGTTCTATTCCCAGTACAATCCCTCCTGTTTTTCCTCATTTTTTCAGATCCTGCCAGGCAATCATACCACCTTTCAGGACCTTTACATTCCCAAAACCATTTCTGGCGAGAATTTCAGTAGTTCTTTCCGCCCGCATACCGGAACGGCATACAACTATTATTTCCCTGTTTCTGGAATCATTAAGCTCCGAAATCCTACTTTCCAGGCTTCCAACAGGGATATTTATCGAGTTTTCCAGGTGTCCCAGTTTTCCGGAAAGTTCATTTTTCTCTCTGACATCAAGGATAAGAATAGGAGTTCCAGACTCCAGCTTCTTTTGCAGTTCAGAGGCTGAGATAGTTTCCTTTTTCAGGCCCACCCCCTTTTGAGATGCAGCTTTTCCTTCATCTGAGCCGCCGGTTTCGATGGTTTCTCTGGGAGCTTGAAAACTACGGGCACCGGAGTCTTTAAACTTAAAAAGTTTTTTTACCCAGTCTGCAGGCCCGACTTCCAGTTCCTCAGCGATTTTAAAATTCCTGCCTTTTCTGCAATGTCCGAATTGAAAATTCATATACTCTCAGCCTGAAACCCGTTAAATCTTTAGATTTAGCGGATAGTTGACTATTTGACTGCAATACTTGCAGCCTTTGAGGATGTTAGGGTAGAGGCTACTGAAATATCTCCTGAGTAACTGTATGTGCCTGCAGTTTCATGAGTTTCAGCTTTCTCCTTTCCAGCAATATTAAATAATCCTGGAAAGAACCATGTGCCAGATAGGCAGATGTAGCATCATCCAGCCCCTTGATCTTTAAAATACATGCCCCTCAGGAGTAAGGATTTAACTCCTTACAAGTGCCCATTTTATAACTCCTCATATCTAAATAAGTAGCTACCCAGTATTTTGTCCTTTTCCAGATAACCTTACCGGATAGCTTTATCCTGTTAATGTGTTTTTTATTTTTTCGAATCTGTGATAAGTTCTCAAGGTTATTTGATAGTCCGGAGAACTGAAAAATTAGGTATAACCAAAATATTCCCTATTTAAATAGTCGTCACCGGAATATCAATATATCGGTACTTTTAGGGGTTGTTTTAGAGATTGTTTTAGAGATTGTTTTAGAGATTGTTTTAGAGATTGTTTTAGAGATTGTTTTTTTTCGGCAGGCTGTCAGGTCAGGGAGAAACTTAGAACAAAAAAGGATATGGAATCTATACAGTAAAAAAATTATTGCGATCAGGGAACTTACAGGTTAAGAGGGGAGTAATTGTTAATCTCATTTAAGCAGGATACCCCCTTCCTCGATCAAAGTAGCAGGAAGGGGTAATTGACACCTATTCAGGTATCCTGTTTTTCACAGGCATTAAATATTTCAGGAAATTCTCTGCTTTTTTATAGGCAAAAACTGTCCTAGTTCTTCGCTTTTTTCCCCATATTTTCCTACTTTAAGGAAATTTCTAACTTTTAAGGCACGGTATGAGTGTTCCAGCTTTTTTTCGTCATTTCGGGCCTGATACACTCTGATCGAGCGAAGAAGGTCGATTTTTCGGAATTCCGGCCAGAAAGGAGCACAGAAGTAAGTTGCACACTCGCTACCGTTAGCCTGCCATGGCAGGAAGTTGGAAACTCTTTCATCTCCTCCTGTACGGACGATCAGGTCCACATTCGGGACGGACACTCCCGGAGCAGGGTAGAGGTGTTTTGAGATCATGTTTTCATTCACTTCTTCAAGAGAAAGTTTTCCACTTGAAACGCACGCTGCAATATCGCGGACTGCCTGCATTATTTCTTGTCTACCCCCGTAAGCAATAGCCACATTCAGGTTAAACATTCTATGGTGTTCGGTGGCTTTCTCAATCTTTTCAATGGACTCATTTAGAAAAGCCGGCAGCTTTGTCCTGTCCCCTATTGCCCTGACCTGCATCTCTTTTTCGTAGGTCCTTTTATCATTATAAAGTTTCAGAAACTTCTCATTGATCAGGTTGAAGAGTCCATCAACCTCTTCTTCCGAACGATGGAAATTTTCCGTGGAAAAGGCATAGAGTGTAAGTTGTTTTACTCCGATATCATAGCACCACTCAATAACCTTTTCAGTGACTTCTGCCCCCATGGCATGCCCGAAACTCCGAGCTTTTCCCAGCTGTCCCGCATATCTACGGTTTCCATCCATAATTACGGCTATGTGATCAGGGATGTCATAACTCAAAATCTCCTTTTCAAGCATCTGCTCATACTTCTGGTAGAACATGCTGAAAGTCCGGTTTTTCATGAAGCGAAGCCCTGCCCGGAAGGCTCCTGTATTCCACGGTACCATTTTCAGGTTAATTATCTGTTTTCCCCCTGCGATATGTCGGCTCCAAACTTGTCTATGTAGATCCTTTACTACACAAAGTTCTGTATTCACTCTAGTTCAGTATTCACTCTAGTTCAGGATAATTAATATCTCTTTTGCTGGAAAGTGTACTATTGAGAGTTTCTATAACCCCTATGAACATACTCATAATAGAGAAAATTCATCTCTCACGGGAATAGATCTCTTTCTAAATTAATTTTATTTAATGAAATACTTTACTGATTTACTCTCAAAGAAAAATACAAAATCATTTTATTTAGGAATTTTTCCTGGATTTCCTGATCATATGCAGTTAGAGGACATCCATGTGAACCAGCTATAATCAGACAGGAGTAGGACTTACGCAGTTGAATTTAATACCACGAGCGAGAAAGACTAAACTATATAAACTCAAATAATGTTGACAAGTCCGCATGTGCATGATTTTTCATTTCAAGTGCGTAAGTCCTAAGGAGATTAGTTCGAAGGAGGGGTGGAGGGGAAAGAGTTTCTGCGGGAAATAACGGGAAATGGTTGAGGATAAATTCCAGCAAAGAAAAATAAGAGGGAAATCTAAGTCTTCTGCAATATTCCAGATTTGATAACAAAGAAATAAAGAAGACTGAGATCAGGATAGTTTCATAACAATAACTCTCCAACTAAAATCCCAGCATCGATCCTGAACTATTTTAATATTAGTCTTCTGAAGGTGCATCAAAGAAAATATACAATACACCATTGTGAATTATGAAATATTCTCCAGATTTTGCATCATGGATTACCCTTTCATTCATATCGGCAGCAGCATCTACGAGGTCTTCGAGTGAAGAAATCTCAACCTGCAGAAGAAAATTCCTATTTTCGGGAATCTTGCCTTTGCTGATAAACTCTTTAAAAGGTGATTTTTTACTCTCTTTTTCCAGTTTTTCGATGTATTCCGGATCAATTTTTTTCATTTTTCTGACAGGAATAAGCACTCCAACCAGAACTGTGCTTAACAGGAATAAGGCCAGAGGAAACTTGATAGTTGATAATGATGCGGGTTTTTGAACTCTGACGTTTTTGTACGTCTCTTCAACGAATTCAAGTTCTTCAGGCATCTCATAATAATTAGAGCTAACGTTGATAGGAATTTTATAATTTTTTGTACCTGTTACATCTTCTCCGTTTATTTTTCCTTTATAATTGACGGTCGTAACAATTTCTATCATCGGGTCAGGGCCCGAGTCAGAGGAAGATACCGAGTCAGGTGAATAGACAAGCTGATCCTGTACTCCTTTAGCTTTTGACCGGATTACAGGCACATCTATAGTAAAATTAGAGGTAAGGACATTCCCGCTCTTCAGTTGAACGCTTTTTGAATCCCCTACCTGATAACTCTTCTTCCAGAATATTTTCTGCTCTTCTCCAGATCCTTTCCTGGAGCTTGCCACAATCATTGTATTAGCTTCCACGCTCAGGTCAGCAGAATCTGCAGCTTCGAGGCTGTATACGAATGAAATATCCTCTGTTGGAGATATAGTAAAGAAATAGGCAGGCTTTCCCATTTCAAGTTTTGTTCCTTCCGGGTAGAGGGAGTTTGGCTTAGTCACAGAAGCCGAATATGTATAACTTCCACGCTGCATATAGGAAAGAACCTTCTCTTCTTCATATAATGGTTCAGTATACGATTTATACATCCAGAATCCGGAAAAAACCATTATTAATAAGAATACAAAGGCAAGTATTTTCGCCCTGTCTATTAAGATATTTTTAAGTTTCAGAAAAATAGGCTCCAGTTTTTCAACCCCCTTTTAATCTGTTTTTATTTCATATGCTATACAGCGGTATTCTGTCAATAATGATTGATAGTTTTCCAGACATTCAAATATTTTCATTACTTTTCCTCTTATTTATCATGCTGAAAACGTATACAGATAAGCTAAAAAAGACACAGTTAACAGTGTATTCAATAGCAGAATCTAACCCAGTAAATCAGACCAGAAGTATATACTCCTAAGCATTCTAAACTTCAATTATTTATTAGACAACATCATTTTTAATTTTAAAGTTGGATCTCTAAAGGCAACAAATATTTTTAAAATCATGTATCATTCAAAGGCGTCTTCTGTAAGTTCAGACCATATGAAGCGCCTTTTTTTTCCATTGTGCAAACAAACGACGGAATTTAATCTTCTTTCTCTTTCTCCCAGTCACTGATTTCCTGTACCACAGAGGAAACAGCAGCAATGCAGGAAGGAATGTATAGAACCCAACCTCTACAATAGCAGGGAGATAATGGTTTATTTCCGCAAGTGAAATTATCCAGAAGACCGGCAGAATGTAAGGGACCGTACTGATCGTTGCAGGCGTATTTTCAGGGGCAATAACCTTAGTTTCATTAACCTGAGTCCAGGTAGATGGGGCAATTACACCTTCAGGAACAGAAGACTGAGTTTCATAAGCCTTACTTTCATTATACGGGGTAAGCACTCCATACCAAAAATAGATATCAGTTCTTTTCTCATAATCATCAGGCGTTATAACATATACGCGGGAAAGAGACCCGGGATTTTTTATTGTGTTTTCCTTTCCGAGAACCAGATGCCCATTCTCCCCGAGGTTGTACGCAACTATTCCTGTAGAAATAATTCCAGCTATAACAATTAATACTGCCAGCTTTTTTCCTTTAACTAAATAGGAAGTTCTCCTAGCAATTTTTTTTCTTTCCTTTTCCACTTTTCTAGCTTTTACTGGATTGCTGTACAGAATCATGTTCCTGATCTCATCCAGAATGATCAGACCTGCGGGCAGTATGACGGTGAAGAAAAAAATATTTTTATTATGCTTTACTGCATCGAGCAAATATCCTGCAAAAGGGATGACAAAATCCAGTTTTCCCACAACGTTAAATGCAGGCACCTTAAAGTCATCCTGCGCGTTATTTGCGTCTCCCTTAGTCTGGAACATGCGCTCTTTTCCTTCTTCTAAAGAGATTATCCGGTGCGTTACAAGGGCATTCGGGTCGTTACTTTCAGGAGGATGAAAAACCAGGACGTCTCCTACCACAAGCTCATTCGGGTCGACTGACCTTGCAATAACCACATCACCGGGCAACATCATTGGAGTCATGCTACCGCTCAATACTATGAGGGGCATCTTTGAGCCCGTAAAGAACGGAATTAAGGCATTGACCAGAATAACCGCAATGATCAGAACAATTGCTGCCTGAAGAATCTCTTTTTCCTTCATGTTTTTCATTTCCGCGCTGGAATTTCAATTTCCGGAATCATCCATAGAACTTTCATTCCCTGAGCTATCTACGAGGTTTTCATTGACGGAAATCTGGCCTGTTTTCGTACTCTGACCATCCGCATTGGCTACAGCCAGGGAAACGGTGTAGTTTCCTGCTGCAGAGTAAGTGTGTGCGGGGTTCTGCTCGGAAGAAGTGGCTCCGTCTCCAAAATCCCAGCTCCATTCATTTGTATTTTCGGAACTATCAGTAAACTGCACTGACAGAGGAGCATAACCACTGGTCACATTGCTATTGAAAGCAGCTACAGGAAGTACTGGTTCAAGGACAGTTATTGCAGAAAATGTTGAATCCGTGCCGTTTGCATTGCTTACTGTAAGAGTTGCATTGTAATTTCCTGCTACAGAGTAAGTATGCATCGGGTTCTGCTCGAAAGAACTGGAGCCGTCTCCAAAGGCCCAGAACCATTCTGCTGCGTTTTCCGAGAGGTCGGTAAACTGAACTGTCAGAGGAGCATTCCCAAACGTGGCATTGCTGCTGAAGTTCGCTACAGGGAGTACAGGCGATTCTAATGCCGTTATTGTGCCAGATTTCGAATTCGTGCCGTTTTTATTAGCTACAGCCAGGGAAACGGTGTAGTTTCCTGCTGCAGAATATGTGTGTACGGGGTTTTGCTCGGAAGAACTGGCTCCGTCTCCAAAGGCCCAGAACCATTCTTCGGCATTCTCCGAGAGGTCGGTAAACTGGATAGTTAGGGGAGCATTCCCGGAGGTGGTATTACTGTTGAAGTTTGCGGCGGGAAGCACCTGTTCCAGGACAGTTATTTCCGTAAATGTCGAATTCGTACCATTTGCATTGCTTACTGTAAGCGTTGCGATGTAATTTCCTGTTGCGGAGTAAGTGTGCACCGGGTTCTGCTCGGAAGAAGCGGTTCCATCTCCAAAATCCCAGTTCCATGAAGCCGGTGAACCTGAGCTGCTGTCGGTAAACGCTACATTCAGCGGAGCTGTTCCGGAAACAGGGGATGCGGAAAATGAAGCTAGAGGAACTGTGACGGAAGGAGTTACTTTAAGGCTCAATTTTGCGACGGTATCAGGGATTTCATTTGCACCGAGATTTTCGCCTGTGACTTCATCCGTAAACCCGTTCTTTGAATCGACTGTGAAACTCAGCACTTCTACTTTTGTCCTGTCTGAAGTAACATAGAAAGATGAACCGGGAGCTATATCCAGAGTGGACTCGTTTTCAGCACTACCGGTGATATTCGTACCTGCGGGCTGCACTGAAAAAGTCCCGGTGCCACCATTGGAATTGTAAACTGCAATCCGGGGGGGAGTCAGGACCCCGTCAAAAAATAACACTGCGCCATAGTTTTCATTTTCGGGATAAATTCCATCGGCTACAAGAGAGAAATTATTGATTCCAAGCTGCAGGGGTATGGATATTTCTCCAAGAGGCCCTTTAGAAGACGGCTGGTTAAAGAAAATTCCATTTTCATCGCTTACGGCTATCTGTCCCAGGGTGTCTTCAGGATTTGTTGTCAAGGCTCCTGAGTTTGTTGTAGCTCCGGTAGAGTTTTCCCCGTCCAGTGTTATACCTGTCAGTTTGATGGAGGAAGCTATTCCCACTTTTATATAATCAGTTTTTTTCTCCGAATCATTTCCAGCCGTATTGTTTACCGTGAGCATGACTGTGTAATCTCCTGCTGTGGAGTAAGTGTGGGCAGGGTTTTGCTCGGAGGAAGTGGTTCCGTCTCCAAAGTCCCAGTTCCATTCTTCGGGATTTTCCGAAAGGTCTGTAAATTGCACAAAAAAGGGAACAGATCCCCTTGTGATACTGCTGGTGAAACCGGCAACCGGAGGGAGCACCACCTCAGGCTGTTCCAGGACCGTGATTGTGGCAGATTCTGAATCCATACTGTTTGCATTGGATACTTCCAGAGTAATGGTATAAGTCCCTGCTGTGGTATAAGTATGCGTTGTATTTTGTTCGGAAGAGTTGGAACCGTCTCCGAAATCCCAATTCCATCCTGTTGCATTTTCCGAGAGGTCGGTAAACTGGACCGTCAGGGGGACATTCCCGGACGTTACATTGCTGGTGAAGTTTGCAGCAGGAAATGATGGCTCAAGGGCAGTTATTGTAGATAACGTGGAATTTGTACCATTTCCGTTGTTTACTGTAAGATTAACTGTATAGTTTCCCGGAGATGCGTATATGTTGATCGGGTTTCTTTCTGTAGAATCTATTATACCGTTATTGTCAAAGTCCCAGTTCCATTCAATTGCATTTTCGGAACTATCGTTAAATTGCACTGACAGAGGAGCATAACCACTGCTCACATTGCTATTGAAAGCAGCCGCAGGAAGTACTGGCACTTCAAAAACAGTTATGTTTGTAAACGTTGAGTCCGTACCATTTGCATTGCTTACTGTAAGAGTTGCATTGTAATTTCCTGCTACAGAGTAAGTATGCACAGGATTCTGTTCAGTAAAAGTAGTTTCGTCTCCGAAATCCCAATTCCATCCTGTTACGTTTTCCGAGAGGTCGGTAAACTGGACCGTCAGGGGGACATTCCCGGACGTTACATTGCTGGTGAAGTTTGCAGCAGGAAATGATGGCTCAAGGGCAGTTATTGTAGATAACGTGGAATTTGTACCGTTTCCGTTGTTTACTGTAAGATTAACTGTATAGTTTCCCGGAGATGCGTATATGTTGATCGGGTTTCTTTCTGTAGAATCTATTATACCGTTATTGTCAAAGTCCCAGTTCCATTCAATTGCGTTTTCGGAACTATCGTTAAATTGCACTGACAGAGGAGCATAACCACTGCTCACATTGCTATTGAAAACAGCCGCAGGAAGTACTGGCACTTCAAAAACAGTTATGTTTGTAAACGTTGAGTCCGTACCATTTGCATTGCTTACTGTAAGAGTTGCATTGTAATTTCCTGCTACAGAGTAAGTATGTACAGGATTCTGTTCAGTAAAAGTAGTTCCGTCTCCGAAATCCCAATTCCATCCTGTTACGTTTTCCGAGAGGTCGGTAAACTGGACCGTCAGGGGGACATTCCCGGACGTTACATTGCTGGTGAAGTTTGCAGCAGGAGGAGCTGCCACTCCATACTGCTCGATAACCTTTATTGTGGCTGATTCCGAATCCGTGCCATTTGCGTTGGATGCTTCCAGAGTAACGGTATAAGTCCCTGCTGTAAAATAAGTGTTCACTGGATTTTGCTCGGTAGAACTGGCCTCATCTCCAAAGTCCCATTTCCATTCTGTTGCATTTGCCGAAAGGTCGGTAAACTGAACAGTCAGGGGTAAACTCCCGGACGTTACATTGCTGGTGAAGCCTGCTTCAGGGAGGACTTTCTCTACTTCCTTATCTTTGTTTGAACTTCCAGACCTGCCTCTTGAACTTGATATGGTTCCCAGATTCAGGCCGCCTGTGCTGTTACTGGCTTCTTCCAGGGAAACAATTCTGTTCACTTCAGAGTTATTGGTCAGTTTGGTAGAACCTGTAAGGTTAGTGGTATCGGTCAGGTTAGTGCTACTTGTAAGGTTAGTGATGTTTGTCAGGTTAGTGCTACTTGTAAGGTTAGTGCTACTTGTAAGGTTAGTGATGTTTGTCAGGTTAGTGATGTTTGTCAGGTTAGTGATGTTTGTCAGGTTAGTGATGTTTGTCAGATAAGTGATATTGGTAAGGTTAAAGGTCTCGTTTCCTATTGCAGAGTAATTATCCGTTAGATTGTTTGCTGAACTTACATTATTTGAAAAATTTATATCTACGAAATTTGTGAAAGTGGTTATTGAAGTCTGATCTCCCATTGCACCTGAAGTGGGAATTCGGAATCCTTCTCCGTTTTCTGGAAGGCTGAATTCAGAGAGCCCTACCAGACTAGCTTCGGCGTTCCAGACGCCTGCGATGATCTCAGAACTCGTGTGTTTAGTATCGCTGAAAGAAGCAGAAGTACCTGTAAATAAGGGGAAATTACTGCACATGAAGATAAGAGAGAACGACACCAATCCCAGAAGTAATATTTTATTGAACGCCCTCATTTTTGATCCACCACCAATGGTTGCTATCTTAAACCCCGAAAAACCCCGGTTATTTAATTCATATATTTATCCATAATGTCTAATATGCCTGAATCTGTGCCTCTGATGCCCAGGCTCTGAGACCTCCGTAAGTCCTGATATCCCGGATCTAAATTCTGATTTCCAGTTAGATATGCCCATTTTACCTGTCCATCCCGCCTCCTGATTTTGAATTCCGTCCGGGATGAAGAAATAAACCTGACGATATGGTTATTTTGAGATATATATCCCAAAAAAACGGGCTATTTGTACCGCAAATTAGCTCAAAAGTGCCCGGTCCGGAATGTAAGATATATGCAGATAGATGTAGGGGAAATTACTGAAAACATAATCATGAAGATCTCATTACGTTTTTCATATATAGGGGATTTGTTTATGTCTTCGCACTTGATTAATTATATTATATATCAGATCATAAATTGGTAGAAGTACCACGTATATAAATCCATTGGAATTAATATATCCATCAAAATAAAAATTTTACGGAGTATGCGGAATTAAAAGGAAAATACATAATTTATTTCCAGTAAAATCTCTATAAGATCCCGATTTAAACTATTTACTTATATAATATTAATATACAGACAAAGAGATCCAAATTATCTATAGAAGTTGACCATATTTTTTCAAGGAGTATATATCCTCCGGCTTCCTGCCACAGGCAAACCCGGAAAACTGGTGCAGAAAAGCCTGTGAGTTTAAAGCTGAAATGCAATCTCCAGATGGGGCGAGTTCTTATTATTTTTCTTTCATGAGCCTGATAATCTCACGTACTTCCTGATGAATCAGTAGGAGCGCAGGTAAGATCACAAGTGCTAAAAGTCCTATCATAGTTCCCGCAAAATGAACGAGAGCTCCGATGTATGGAATCCTAAAAAACAGAACTCCTACCACATTCTCGGAAGCAACGATAAAACCGTCAGGCTTGGAATAAGCGTCCCCCTGCGTTACATACCCTTCATCTACAACTTTCACCACCCTGTGCGTGACTATTAATGTCTGATTTTCCCCGTTTACCTCAAAAGCATGCCGAAAGGACACGATATCTCCTACATCCGGTCGGGTTGCCAGAGTATTTACTACAACAATATCGCTTTCTGTTATAGTAGGCTCCATACTGTTGCCGGTTACAGTCATAAATTTGATAGGACCTGTAGGAACCATAGTAGCAATAATAGGTACAACTACAACGAAGATAAAAATAAAAGCAAGAATATTTGCTAGTTTCATAATATTATGCCTAGAAAAAACTAAGAGCTTTATCATAAATGTTACGATTTAATCAAAGTTGCGCTGGCGCACCCCGCCGCAAGCAACGGGGTATGTTCGCGCCACCGCTCCAAATTCCGTTAAAGAAAACAATAACCCTAAACACTTTATTTTGAGTAGAAGTTCACAACCGGAAAATGGAATTGATAAATTACATATTATCATTAACGGTTACTGGGGAAGTTTTTCATCCCCGCAGCAAGCTAGTGGGTATTCGACTGAAAATGAACAAAAAGAATTAAATGATTCCTCAAGGTATTAGTACATTGTTTAATTCCAAGTGTATAGAGTTCCAGAATCTGGAACTCTAGTATCTTGCTTATTATTCAGTTTCAGTATCATCTGGAAGATCAACATCATCCTGAGACATATCAGGCCCTGAAACTGTGCTTTCATCATTTATCAGTACATAGTCTTCAGTTGGGGAATTCTGGCTTGCTAAAGCTTCTAGGTTAAAAGTGCAGGAAGTCCCCTGATATTCATTACCGGCAGTTCCAGAGAATTTACCTTTTATTAGAAGGCCAAAATCCTCTTGGTTGTCGGCTCTTAGAATTGGGTCACTTAATATTGAAAAAGCAACATAATTGTTCTGGCAGAACTCTTCAAGAGTTAGTATACCATCGTAATTTCCTGTTACCCAAGCAACCACTGGAGCTATATTAATACTATAATGTCTGGGAAAACTCCCTCGGATAAAATTTCCTTGAACAGATGTTATTATAATTTTGTCCGCTAGATCTACACTTCCAGTTGAGGGTAGAAGTTCAGGATAAAAATATAAATGATTTGCATTTACTGTTCCGACATTTGTGAAACGGAGCTCAGCACTAAATCTGTCTCCCGGTTTGAAGTTTGCTGGAGATACCCAGGTAGCTGTAACACCATCGCTGTAATCGTCACCATTGTTGGCTAGTTGCATGTCCAGTGTCCCAGATGTAAATGTATTGTCAGAACTGGTTCCGGCATCTGTCATCCAGGCCCACGTTCCAGCACCTGCAAGAGTCACGGCCATGCCAAGCACAAATATACTCATAAACACTTTTTTGTTAAACATTTCATTAACCTCTTGATCTTTTTGATGTATGATAGTTATACCTCAAAGTAGCATGAGATCATGTCAGAGTATAACTCATCAAAAAAACTATTAAAGCATTGCATTTTTTCCCTGAAAACATTTGGAGTACTAATAAAACACATGGGATTGTGCTCCAAAAAAAGCAATGCTCCTTTTTTGGTAATCTTGGTTCTAAAAATGACCAATATCAGAGCTATGTACATATACGCTCCGATTAGTGGTCTCATACTTTTTCAAGGGGCACAAAATTTCAATTTATGTGTGTATCTTATGAGTGGACCTGTTCGAGGTCATAAATGACGTCAAAGGTAACTCCATCGCCCTGAATTTCATTCCCTACATTATCTCCATCAACGTTAAATGCGAAGTCGAGGGTGCCAGAAGATGATTCAGTCGAACCTACTCCATAGAGGGTTCCAACATCGATTTTAGTGTTTGCAAGAGTATCAACAGTACCAGTTACTGCCGTCGTCCCATCAAGTTTTGTAATTGTGATATCCATTTTATTTTGCAAGTCAGCTTTTGAATCGGAACCTGCAGTTGTTTCTATATTAGTTATTGTTACATACAGATTTCCATCTATTGAACCAGTATTTTCGACATTTACCACACTATTTTCGTTAAAACCTGGAGCAATATTAGTAAATGAAAATGGTGCAATGGTGGTACCAGTTCCTACCTTTAGTTCCAGTGTTCCAGCTGTAAATGTGTTATCAGTGCTAGTTCCAGAGTCTGTAAACCATGCCCATGTTCCGGCACCTGCCACAACAGCGAGCACACCGATAGTGAGCACGCTTAATAGTATTTTTTTGTTAATCATGATTTTATACCTCTTTCCATATCTTTTCCAATTTTGATCTGTAATTTCCCACTCGTTTTGCTAATGGGTCACTGAAATGAGAATAAGAACCTGGGGGGTTCAATATCTGGAATTCCAGTTTCACTCCCTAAATCTAGCAAATCTGAGCTACCCCTTCCTATGGATCATTTTAAGATAGTTATTGGTGAATTAACTGAAATTTCGGGTGGGTAATTGAAGGTTAACGTTATCATAAGACGCTGTGGGTTTGAGAGGTAGTAACAAACAATTAATGAGGCGAGATAAGGAGTAATGGGATATTTTTGAGTTTTTTCGAATGTACACTATGAATTTATAGAAGCAGATCAGAATCCTTTATATATTATTTCAGAAGAAGGCGTGGGCAAGGAAGAGGGGAGATGCAGACTGACTGCCGCAGGGAAGGGCGGGGAAAATTTTGAGAAAAACAGGAATTTGGGGGATTAACGCCAGCTTAATGGAAGATTACCGTTATCATACGACGGTGGCAAATATTTCCTGAAAATAGAGGAAATAGAGAGTGAAATGAGAGTTTACTCTTCTAGTTTGCGGACATAGTGCATGTGAGCAAGTGAAGATGCCATGAAGAGCCCGCTTATAAAAAGCATCCACTGGGAGTCTGAAACCAATTTGACGAGCTCCAGATCGATTGTTAAACTGCCGACGACAGCAAGGGCGCTAAGGCCAATGTAGAAATAGCTCCAAGGGATATCGCCTTTCGGGACTGTTTCCATGTAGATGTCAAAGTCGCCGGCTGCAGGCAGGAGTTCCACGAGGTCCTGTTCTCTGTCGTAGTTTACGACTCCCAGGCTTTCCATTTTTGGGATGTGGGTCTGGAGCAGGGAAACATATATGCTTTTTCTGACGGTGCTCTTTGGTTCTTTTTCGCCTGATTCTAGACGGGCTATTTCTTCGGAAAGAGAGCGTATGCTCTGATTCCCCTGCTTGTGGAGGATTTCCAGGACGCATCTTCGCCTGTCGTTCTGGAGAACTCCAAAAATATCTCTTTTTGTCAATTGTGCTTGATCGCTTTGGGTATCTTCTTTGATTTCCAGAGAATTGGTTTCTCTTTCGCTCATTGTATCCCTCTAAAGTATAGGTTAGACTCTGGAATCGCTTTCTGAAATCAGGATTCATAAACTTTCAGCAATAACCCCCTGAATCGTTAGCTCAGGGGTAGTCGGCTCTTTATGGAGTCTTCCGTTATTTTCCTACTCTTTTTGCTATGAGATCGCTGGAAATGAAATCTGAACCTGTTGGAGGTCCAACATGGGGAATTTCCAGTTCTACTCCAGGTATTCAGCAAATCTGACTTACTTTTTTAGAGGTCTTTTTAAGATAGTTATTGGCGGATTAACTGCAAATTCAGGAAGGTAATTGGGGATTAACGCTATCAGGATACAGATGGGGTTTACGGGGTAGTAACAAACAATTAATGGGGCGTGATGAGGAGTAATGAGATACTTTTGAATTTTTAAAAGACATTATATCGATTTTTATCTTCAAATAATGCTTTAATCTAATTTCAGAAGAGGAACACGAACCAGGAAGAGGAAAGGTGCAGACTGACTGCCGCAGAGAGAGGCATGGAAAATTTTGAGATAAAGAGGCTTGAAGAGATTAACGCCAGTTTAATGGGTAATTACCGATGTCGTGCGACGGTGAGATCTCTCAAAAAATGGATGAAAAAAGAGAGGGAAATCTTGAGCAAAATGTTATAGACTCAGAGTTTGCGGATGTGGCGCATGTGGACTATTGAAGATGACATGAAAAGGCTACTTATAAAGAGCATCCACTGGGAGCTTGTAATCCAGTCGAAAAGCTTCAGATAAATTGTGACACTGCCGACAAGGGCGAGGACGCTCAGGCCTACGTAGAAATGGCTCCAGGGAATATCGCCTTTCTTGACGGTTTCCATGTAGATGTCAAAGTCGTGGGATGCGGGGAGAAGTTCCACAAGGTCCTGTTCTTTGTCGTAGTTTACGACTCCCAGGCTTTCCATTTTTGGGATGTGGGTCTGGAGCAGGGAGACGTATATGCTCTTTCTGACGGTGCTCTTTGGTTCTTCTTCGCCGGACTCGAGGCGAGCTATTTCTTCAGAAAGTGAACGTATACTCTGATTTCCCTGGCCGTGGAGGATTTCCAGGACGCATCTTCGCCTGTCATTCTGGAGGACTCCGAAAATATCGCTTTTTGATAACTGTGCTTGATTGCTCTGGATCTCTGCTTTGATTTCCAGAGAACTGTTTGCTGTCTCGCTCATTGTATCCCTCTATAACATAAGAAAAACTATTCGAATGCGGTATGTTCTCAGAAATCAGGATTTGTGCTTTATTCTGGAGCTTGTCCGGGAATAATTCACTCTTGAATCAGGAGTTTCCACTCTTGAGAATCAAGGGTTTTCAGAAAATGCTTCCAGATCAGATGCTCGATCGCCTGTCAAAAGATGGGACTCTAAGAAGCAAATTCTGAGTTATGGGATAAGCTCTTTAGTAAATAGTAAATCCTGTTTTTCCGAATACTCTAATTAAGGGGCTTGATTAGAGCAGTATTCTAATTAAGGGGGTTTAAGAGGGGTATTATAATAATCTTACAACTAATAATCATGCACACAAGTATTTCATTTATGCAGACTATGTAGAAAAAAAAACAATCTCATATAATAATCT
This sequence comes from Methanosarcina sp. WWM596, assembly GCF_000969965.1. Lineage (GTDB taxonomy): Archaea > Halobacteriota > Methanosarcinia > Methanosarcinales > Methanosarcinaceae > Methanosarcina. The sequence continues at coordinate 1,087,521 of NZ_CP009503.1, read as the reverse complement.
GTCTATTTAAGATTTCACAAAAAGAATTAAAGATAGTTAAGAGGATTTCTAAAACCTCCGATAGAGGTTAGATTTATTCTGTTTAAAATAAACACCCGGACTCAGGGAGTTTATTCAAACTCTCTTAAACTAGAACTTAAAACAGCTTTCAAACATAAAAAGTTAATAGTTCTCAAGAACAGAGCCGACAATGTTTTTATAACTCTCTTTCAGGGAATATACGTTGTGATCCCCGGTGACATTTATGCTCAAAATACCGAGCCTGGTATTCATAAGCCCGACCATGGCTGACACCCCCCGGTAGCTTACCTCGAATCTTCCTTTATCAAGGTAGTCATAAACTTCACCGGTGGTGAACTTGTCTCCGGTCAGGAAGAGATTGAGCACAACCTTGCGTATCCCGTTTTCATCCCTGCCGAGATACTTTATCAATCTCGCTCTTACCCTTTCTTCCGCAGTCTGCAGTTTCGGACACCTCAGTTTTAATGATAATTTGAATTATATTCTTTTTATTCTTTTTATTCATTTAATACGGTATTCATTCTATTCTGGTCTTTATTTCCAAACAGGTGCGACCCTTAAGTAGGGGCGCTAAGAATCGAATACCCTATATCCTTATCGTTTATATATTTTAGGATTACTTTTTTTTAAATATTTATATTGAAGTATATTATGGATATACAGACATATTATGCAGATCCACCGATCAATTCAGAAAAGGATAAAACCTCATAATTTTTCTCTTTAACCTTCAGCTTCACAATAACAGAAATGCGGTGAAGGTTAACTGTCGGTTACTATACTGAAATGGTGCCCTGCTTGAAGATCCATTAGTATTGCAGAATAAGATCTTAGGTATAAGTAGTTTACAGTAGAAATTTGCGGAAACAATTTAGAACTAATGCTGCCAGTTCAATCTGCAAGCATAAAGCTGGCAGGGGATAATTAGAAAAGGGATAATTAGAAGTATGAAACCACGGACCAGTTTCTCCGGGAAATAACTTTAAAAGCTCCCGGATAAATTACTGTAGTAGGTGAACTGGATATGAAAATCGCAGTATGCGGAAAAGGCGGAAGCGGAAAGAGCACTATTTCTGCACTCCTGGCAAAGCAGATGGCAAAAACAAAGAACGTGCTTGTGCTTGACACCGATGAGTCCAACTACGGGCTACACGGCCAGCTCGGGCTTGCAGCCCCAAGAGACCTTATGGAGTACTTCGGGGGAAAACAGGGTTTCAAGCAAAAGCAGAGAGTTCCGAAGACTGCTCCCCTCGGCGGGCTAACAGTTTCGGGAGCTGCCGCAGGCCAGCAGAAGTCCCGCTTTTTTGAGGAAAGGTGGAGTTTTTCCGACTTGCCTTCGGAGTTCGTGGAAGAAAAAGGAAAGATAAGGCTCATGGCAATCGGCAAGATCCACGAGTTCGGGGAAGGCTGCGCCTGTCCCATGGGTGTACTTACCCGGGAGTTCCTGGAAAACCTTGACCTCGCAGAAGACGACATTGTTATCGTGGACACGGAAGCCGGAGTGGAACATTTCGGAAGGGGAGTTGCAAAAGACTTTGATACGATCCTAGTCGTGATTGACCCCTCCTACGAATCTCTCAAGCTATCCAGAAAGTTCGAGGAACTCGGGGGACAGGCTGGAAACAGGGTTTTCTTTGTGTTGAACAAGGTCGAGGAAGATATTGAAGGAGACCTGCTGGAGGCTGTTGATTCTTCAAAAGTTGCCGCAGTGATCCCCGCAGACAGGGGGCTTTTCAAAGCGTCCCTGAAAGGCGAAGAATTCGACCTTGAACTTGAAGAGATTGGAAAGCTTGTGGAGTTTCTGGATCTGAATTGATTCAAGGACCAGGTCTGTGAACCAATACATTTAATTTTACTCTTTTTAATTTTTGCGGGCAGCTCTTTTATTTTCTGATGTTTTCACTTCCCGGGACTCAGCCTATGAGCAAATTAACAGCTCAGGTCCACTGTTATCCGTACCGCATCATAATTAACGCTTCGGTTCAGGAGGCGGGCAAGCTCACTGATGAACTTTGGTTTATTTTCCCGGTCACCTGAAGCAGACGGATGCGCCCATTTATCAGGATTTTTGCGACATCTTCGAGGGTGAGAACTATAATTCCGGGTTTTCGTTTTCCGGTTGTGTTGCCTTTATTAAGCCTTTATGCTCAAAACAAAAACTATTTTATAAGATTGGACTGACTTTCAATTCCGGAACAATTATCCGAAAGTATATTATTGATCGTGTTATTTAAATAATGCAAAAGTTTTACGTGGTTTGCAGACAGCAGGTATTATTTGCCGGAGCTGTCCTTTCCTGGACTTTCTATTCATTGACTTATTGATAAAAACGATGTTTGAAATGTTTGACCTATCTGAATGTTGTTGGAGTTATACTTTCATTATTAAAACGCTGGAGAATGTAAAATGACTACACGCGAGTACATGCTTGGAAACGTGGCAATCGCCCGGGGCCTTTTGGAAGGCGGCGTACAGGTAGCTGCGGGCTATCCGGGGACTCCTTCTTCGGAGATTATCGATACCCTTGCTTCCCGTGAAGATCAGGACTACTATATCGAATGGTCCGTGAATGAAAAGGTGGCAATGGAAGTGGCAGTCGGAGCCGCCTGGGCAGGAGTGCGCTCGGTGGTAACCATGAAGCATGTCGGGCTAAATGTTGCAGCCGACCCTTTCATGACCCTTGCGTATGCAGGGACAAAGGGCGGGTTGATCGTAATCGTAGCCGATGACCCCTCATGTCACTCTTCCCAGAACGAGCAGGATACAAGGCGCTATGCCCAGTTTGCCCTTGTACCCTGTTTTGACCCCTCGACCCCCCAGGAAGCCAAAGACATGCTTCCTTATGCTTTTGAGTTTTCTGAAAAATTTAAAATCCCGGTTATCTTCCGCCCTACAACCCGGATCTCCCATGGAAAATCCGATATTGAGCTTGGGGAAATCCCGACAGACAAACCCGCTCCTTATTTCGAAAAACTTCTCGACCGCTGGGTCATGCTTCCAAAAAACGCCCGTATACGCCATACCCATCTCCTTTCGATCCAGCAGCCAATTGAAGATGCTCTTGCAGAATCCCCCTGGAACTCTCTGGAACTGAAACCTGATGCAAATTTCGGGGTAATAAGTGCAGGTATTGCTTCTGTATATGCAAAAGAGGCCCTGCAGGAACTGGGAATTGAAGCTTCCTTCCTGAAGATCGGGACCTATCCTGTCCCGAAAAAGCTTGTTCTGGAACTGCTTGAAACCGTAAACGCTGTTCTTGTCTTCGAAGAACTTGAACCTGTTGTGGAAGAGCAGGTAAAGATGATTGCTCAGGAAGCCGGCCTTCCGATTCCGATCATGGGAAAAACTGGCGGTTTTGTCCCGAGAGAAGGAGAACTGGACATCAGTACTTTCCTTGAAGCTTTGAAGAAAGTTTTTGACCTGGATGTTGAGCCTGAGTCGGGGAAGGTCTCTCTTGAGCTTGCTCCCCGCCCCCCTGCTCTCTGTGCCGGTTGCTCTCACCGGGCAACCTTCTATTCCATGAGAAAGGTCTTTGGAAAGGATGCTGTCTACCCGAGTGATATCGGCTGTTATACCCTCGGGATCCAGAGCGGGACTGTTGAGACCACGCTCTGTATGGGCTCAAGTATAAGCATTGCTTCCGGGCTTTACCATGCGGGGGAAAAGCGCCCTATCTGCTGTTCTATAGGGGACTCAACCTTTTTCCATACTGGCATGAATTCACTCCTGAATGCGGTTTTCAACAAAGCCAATATTACGGTCACCATCCTCGACAATCGAATCACGGCCATGACCGGGCACCAGCCAAATCCCGGAGTCGGTTTTACAGTTACCGGAGAACCCACTGTAGAAGTCTCTCTTGCCGAACTCTGCAGAGCTATGGGAGCCGGATCTGTAGTAGTTGTCAATCCCTACAACCTTGAAGAAACCCAGGAAGCTTTCAAAGCCGCAAAGGACTTTGAAGGCACATCCGTGGTTATTGCAAAACAGCCCTGCGTGATCTCTGTAAAGAGGGCAGGAATCAGGCGGGTCCCATACATAGTTGACCCTGAAAAGTGTGAAGGCTGCAAGCAGTGTGTCAAATTCGGCTGCCCGGCAATCGAATTTGATGAGGAAAATAATTGCGCTGTAATTACTGCACTCTGTAGCGGATGCGGGGTCTGTGCGCAGATCTGCAAGTTTGAAGCTATCCGGGAGGTGAAGAAATGAGCCAGATTGAAGGAGAGAAAAAACTCGACCTCCTTATCACGGGAGTCGGGGGGCAGGGCGCAATCCTTGCTTCGGACATCATCGGAAAAGCCGCAGTCTTTACAGGGCTCCCCATCCGGGCAGCAGAGACCCACGGCATGGCACAGCGCGGAGGCTCGGTTGTAAACCACATAAGGCTGGGAACTGACCTTGGGTCAATGATCCCTAAGAAAGGCGCAGACATCATGCTTGCCCTTGAGCCTATGGAAGCAGTTCGATACCTCGATTTCCTGAAGGACGGTGGAGTAATTATAGTAAACACACAGTCAATCATTCCTGTGACTGTTACCTCCGGAATAGCAAAGTACCCTGATGTCCAGGAAATCCTTGACGTCCTTTCTGAAAAATATATAGTCAAAGCCTTTAATGCAGACGAACTGGCTTACGAAGCCGGGAACAGGCTTGCAATGAACGTGGCAATGGTCGGTGCCATCTCTGGCTACTTGCCCATCCCAAAAGAGGCCCTGCTTGAGAGTGTGAAGGCACTTGTGCCGCAGAAGACGGTTGAAATTAATATCAGAGCTTTTGAAATGGGAAGGAGAAAAATCGAGGAAAGCTAAACAGATGAAAGATAATACTTTCCATTATTTTTTTTCACATGTGTAACTCAATAATTATAGTCATCTATAGGCCCTCTAAAAATGTATTAATGTAGGACAGGAAAATTTAGACACGTTACAGGGAATTAGTAATATGATATCCAAACTGGCGAAGTAAAAGTGAAAAATATGCGAATTGATGCGTATATCACAGAATACGCCGGAAAAACTCCTCAAAATATTCCCTTGAAGAAGGCAAAAATTCAATTTCTTGTAGTTGTCTCGAGAAGGATATAAGTGACATTTTTTCTCCTGATAGATTATTGTGAATACCAGGGTTTCTATTGTTTGCTGCGGTGATTATTCAAAAGCAAAAGATGCAATCAAAGAGTCTCTCAACCTGATAGGCGGTCTTGAGACTATTATATCTCCCGGTAACCGATTATTGCTTAAACCCGATGTTCTTTCTATTAGACCTCCAGAGAATGCTGTCACCACTCATCCGGTAGTAGTTGCTGCAATGTGCGAACTGGTTAATGGATACTGGGCCGAAGAAAAGAGGTGTTTATCGGTGAAAAAATGTGGTAAGTATTTATATGGGTTTCACTGTAAAATTGGGAAGGCACCACAATGATATCTAACAGAGATAAAGTAACTTTTGGTGAAGTGGCTGATCATTATCATAGCAATAAGATCCTCTTTGGGATAAAATACCTTAAGAACTGGGTTCTGGAACGCCTTGCTTCATGCGCTCCAGTCCCTTCCTGGAGGGCAAAACTGCATAAAATGCGAGGCGTAAACATCGGGGAGAATGTGTATATCGGCTATGATGTGATCTTCGACAGGCTCCATCCCGAAATGATCACAGTGGGAGATTACGCTGAAATTGGGGATAGGTGTATACTATCTGCCCATACAAGAGGCAGCTTAACTACGAGGCAGGCATATCCGAGAAGCATGGCTCCAATAATAATCGGAAGTGGGGTTTCTGTTAACCCGGGCTGTATAATCACGCAAGGGGTCAAAATTGGAGAAAATTCCATAATAGGAATTGGGTCCGTAGTTAGCCGTGATATTTCTCCAAACAGTCTTGCTCTGGGTTACCCTGCTAGAGTTGTTAAAAAGCTTGATGGTGTAGGCGAGCTTCAAACCTGATTGATGAGATGAATGATGAAAACGAAAGGTCACTTTTTTGATGAGATGAATGATGAAAACGAAAGGTCACTTTTTTGATGAGATGAATGATGAAAACGAAAGGTCACTTTTCGGATCTGTATTTGAATTCAAAACCAAGTTTATCCAGGGCAAACAGTGCCATCATTATCACAAAGCAAACAAAAAAGACCGATACAAAAGATGCTATCAGATAATGAAAGAATCCAGTCTCCTGAAAACTTACATTCATTAATGAAAATACACTGACCTTTCCATTGTATACAGGGTATAGATACTCAGTACCTCCTTCCCCTATATCATCAAGTAATAAATGTGTAAGAAAAGCAGCTTCTGCAAAAAGACCCAGGTATATTGCCTTCCCAAACTTTCCGTAGGCAAGATATCCCACAAGCGTTCCGAACAGGAGGGCAGTAGAACTGAATAGTAATGAATGTGTTGCAATCGGGCCGATCCAGCAGTGTTCTAAAGTGCCATTTACGGGTAGATTATAAATTATCATAATATCCGGGAAAAGTGTGCATAGACTGCCTACAAATAAGAGTAACAAGAGCTGGGGTAAGTCCCTGGACGAAATTTCCCTGCGAAAAATTGATCTGACAATGGCGTAGACTGCTACTGCGCTGACACAGAAAACAAAAAACAGAACATGTGAAACTGGATAAGGCATAACAATTCACTTTTTCGAATTTATCAACCAAAACGCTTTGAGTGGGTAAATAGTTTATTTGAATATATTGACCAATATAATTTAGAATTAAGTACTATTGACTCAAAATTTTAGATTCTATCTGAAGGAAAATTATTTTTAATGATTTTATTGGGGAATTAGAATCTTATTTTTTACTTACTTTGAGAGAATCTGATGACTGGAAATTAATAGAAAGTCTCCCACTTGAATTTTGATCTATGTTCAGATTAAGTGCCGAGGCGATTTGTACACCAACAATCATAGCAAGTGAAACACAATAATAGTAAATTTCACTCAAATTCATTTTTTCCACCTTCCTTAAAAAACACTAATCAACATACATTTTTCGATCACTATTTTTTGCTATGTCAATCACTATTTTTTGCTATGTTGGTGACAACAACCCTTAACTTTTTGTTCACGGTTCTTTAAGGATAGTTTAGTAACTTTTTTATAGTTAATTTTCCACAAATACCTGGTTTCAATCCTTATTTTTGTGGACTCTGCTATGGGACTTAAATAAGTTTTAATTGTATATGTATATATCGTTTTTGTTTTAGTATTCGTAAGAGAGGATTTCGTTATTGGATACATTTATTTTTATATATAGAGCCTATCCGAAAAGTCAGTAATGCATGTTGAAAAGCCACGATAGATCTATAATATCAGAGTAATAATATCAGAGTATCCATTCCGGTTTTGTATATTGCATATTGTAAAAGTTACAACAGGCAACCATTTTCGGATAGGTAATAAATATATAAAGTACAGTATATTTTAATCGAGATCAATAGACGCAAAAATTGAATTATAAATAAAGGGGACTATTATTTAAAAAAAGAAGGTGGTGTTTGATACCAAAAATTTATGGAAAAATTGAAATTTTTAGATATCTTTGAAAGGCAAGTTTGATTGAGATTTTTATATGAAGAAGCGTAAAACCCCTGAGTCTTTAGCTCAGGGGATATAAGCGTCAACTTCACCCCTGATTCCGTATGTAATATTCTGCCGCCTCTTTACTCACATTTCCGATAGTAGACGCAAAATAACCATCACTCCATAACGTATTCTCACCCCAATAATACTTTTTCATATATTCTTTTTGAGTTTTCCATAACCTGTTAGTATATTCTTGTTTCAATTTTCTGACAATTGACAAAACGCTAACTTTCGGCTCACTCTTGATCAAAAAATGAATATGGTCTTTGTCAGTTTCCATTTCAAGGATTTCAAAGTTAGACTCTTTTGAAATGTCAATCATAATCTGTTTGAGTTCTTCGCTAATTGGTTCAAGTATGACTTTTTGGTATTTGCAAACAAAAATAACATGATACATTAACAAAAATTTGCTATGATTCCGTGTTTCATACTTCGTATTTACCAAAAAGTACATGTGTTGTTAAAGCATATAATGCCTTTGTATGATGCAAGCGTTCAAATTTAGACTCTATCCTACAACTACACAAGCTATTCAATTGAATCAGCATATAGGTAGCTGTAGATTTGTCTATAATTGGGCACTTGACCAGAAAATTAAAACTTATGAGCAGACAGGGGAATCAATTTCCAGATTTGACTTAAACAAATTAATTCCTACTCTAAAGGCTTCTAATGAGTGGTTAGGAGAAGTTAACTCTCAATCATTACAGGGGATGACTAAGCAGGTTGAATCCGCTTTCACTAGATTCTTTAGAGAGAAAACAGGGTTTCCAAAGTTCAAATCAAAAACGAATCCGATACAGTCTTTCCCTGTACCTCAACACTACACTGTAAACTTTGAAAATAATACTATCAAGCTTCCTAAAATAGAACCAATTAAAGCAGTTCTTCACAGGAAGTTTGAAGGAGAGCCTAAAACGGCTACGGTATCAAGGACATGTAAAGGACATTACTATATCAGTATCCTTGTTGAAGATGGAAAAGAACTTCCAGTAAAGGAAGCTTTCACAGAATCAACAACAGTAGGAATTGATGTAGGTATCAAAGACTTTGCTGTCCTTTCAACAGGAGAAAAGGTTGAGAATCCAAAGTACTTGAAAAACTCTCTTAAAAGGCTCAAAGTATTACAGAAAAGAGTCTCAAGGAAACAGATTTGAACCCTCTTCTAAGCTATGTAGTGTGTGTGGATACCACAATAAAGAGCTTCAGCTAAAAGACAGAGAATGGATTTGTCCAGACTGTAAAACCAAACACGATAGAGACATTAATGCCGCTATTAATATCAAAAAATTCGCTCTCATAGATCAGAATCTAATTGGATTATGACACCGTAGGGACTACGGGGATGAGCTTGGGGACTTGCCCTCAATAGAGGGAGGAATGAACCAAGAAACCACTCAGTCTTTAGCTGAGTGGTAGTTCACAATATTGGTAGAACAAGTTGAGAAAAAGTAAGATCAATGGAGAAATTAAGAAAAAACAAATCAAAGTAAAATCAGATTGATGCCAGTGTCCTGAGAATAAGAATTATTTAGATACACTCTTGGAGGCTTCAGCAGTGTTTCCATATCTTCCAATATTAGTCCTGTTCCCATTTGGATCAGGTTCATTGCTATATTTTGACAGGGAATTTCCGGCATCTATGAGTAGACTTGTTTTCCGGTCAAGTACCCACTGACCATCCGAAAATCTTCCTGCAGCACTTTTCAGGTGGTAATCGCGTTTTGAGACATCTGCAAACAATGGATTTACGTTCAGGTCTGTAGTAGAACTGGCATTTTCGTAATTTGCTGCAGCACTATTGTATATGCAGTTGTTTTCGAGTATAAATGTGTGATTTGAAGGATCGTAGTCTTTGATTCCCCAGCCTGAGCCAGAGTCCGGAAGATTTGGAATTGTGTTTGAAATTATATTGTTTCTTACAATAGTCACAAATCCTTTATCTGTTGGGATTCCGTAACGAGGATATAATTCATACGCAATACCATATTTTCTATTCCCATCGATTACATTATTTTCGATTATGGTGTTGTTAAATCCCTGAACTACAATTCCGCCTGCTTCATGAAGAGAGGATGACGTTCCAGTATCATAGATTGTATTATGGTGAATCCAGACCCCTCTGGCTTTATCTCTCTCATATCCTCCATAGCCTACTACCCAGATTCCCCATGCACGTATGTGATATATTGTATTATCGTAAATCTCGATGTCATCCATTACAGGACCAGTCATTTTTTTGTTCAGCTCTATCCCTGCATATCCTTTATTATTTGATGTTATTGTATTATTGAAAATTTTGATATGCATTGTTTCCGTTAATCGGATGGCTGCATCTGCTTTTATGGTTATATCATTGTTATATATGGATGCATTTGATGAATGCTTTAACCACACTGCATCGTGCCCAATCTCAAATATTTTATTGTTGTATATGTTTATGTTTGTTGGGACAGTTTCGTATTCTCTTGAGTAATCGTGAAATACTTTTATTCCATCCCCGAGTCCGTCGTGCAGATACATATCATTAACAGTTACATTGTAACTTTCTTTTAAATTAATCATATTGTAGTAACTGTTCCCTATACCCTCAGACTGGTTTCGGCAATTTCCATCAATTTCAAATCCCCTTATTGTAATATTCTTTGCCCTGTTGTTTTTTGCTTCTATTAATCCTTTATACTTTATCCCCCAGTTCGCATGGTTAATGAGTTTTATTACAGCGTCCGGGTCCCCTTCTAATATTGTATTACTTCCAATATATATCGTGTCATTTATCCAGTATGTGTTTGAACCGTTGAGGTAAACGGTTGTAAAATCAGGGTTACTGTTGACGAATGAAAGAGCTTGATTTATTTCTATGTGATCATTTTTCCCATCGCAGTTATAATTTCCGCTGCCATCTGTATCAACATATACAATCGGTGCTTCAGGTGTATTGGGAATAATTTTTGAAGGTATTAATATAAAATAAATTATTATGATTGATAAAATTAAATCTTTGATGTGTGTCTTTATTTTATAATCTCCACTCATTCCCATCAACTTTTTCCCTCTTGTTTTTTCGGTAATTTAGAGAGAGAGATAATATGGACATAAAGATATAATTTTAAGTTTAATAAGGATATAATTTTAAGTTTAATAAGGATATAATTTTAAGTTTAATAAGGATATAATTTTAAGTTTAATAAGGATATAATTTTAAGTTTAATAAGGATATAATTTTAAGTTTAAAATAGATTATCTTTTGTTATCCTCAGACTGAATTCTTGTTCCTTTTTTGAAATTAATGCCTTCAAATGACAGTGTCAGCACTTCACAAAAAATCTCTCCTCCACTAGTTTACCTAAGACACTCCACCATTATCCTAACCCTTAACTTCTGTCTCAGCCATCCTTCAATGAATAGTATAAACATATCAAATCTGAACTTATCCTTATCTATAACTTGCGGCCCTCTTTTGAAGATTATAAAATGTTTTTTCAGAAAGTATAACTATACATTTTTTAGCAGAAAAGATATCAGTGTATAGAAGTACCTAATATTAGCATTTTTAGTTGATGTATTTGGCTTAACTATATTCCTAATTCTGCATGACTTTGCGTTTTTCATAACATATTGTTCACACCTTGTTTTGTTTCCCTTTAGGATCTGTTTCATCTTCTTTCCTTTCTTAACAACTGGAACTATATGTGAAATATTGTATTCTTGAAGGAATTCAAACATTTCTATACAATAAAACCCTTTATCCAAGCAAAGAACCTTCATTTTGAAGTCCAGCCCTTTGAAGGCCCATCTTTACCCGATTGATATTTTAAAACACCTGAATTTCATCATCTCCTTTAAAGTCTATTTTGAATCCGCAATTCCTGCTTCTCTTGCAGATGTATTTTTGCATTCAACCCCTTTTCATCTTCATACCTTAATCCTCCATGCCCTCTACAAAAGCTAAAATGCGTGCAATAGAGCTTCATTTGGTATTCTAACCATTCTTTCACCTTTGAAAACCATATTGTTTTTCTTGACACTCTGTTGTTATCCTGCCTGAAAGTTAGGTTTTGTCTTTCCAGTAAAGTTGTTGAGATTTCGCTTTGTTCAATGTCTTCTCCAAAATGATCTTCTTCTCTACCTTCTCAAACACCCTATTTACTCTTGTTTTGACTACCTGAGCATACCTCAAATCCTCAGAAGAAACGGTTTTTGGTTTCTTTGACCTTCCTCTTTTCCCAGTTCCTGGAAACTCTCAAAAAACTCCAAATTGTTTCAAAAGCTCTTCTTTATAAAAGTTCAACTCATCTGTGACAAAAAGAGGAATTTTATCTGAAAGATGTCTATCGATTAACTCGACCAGCTTGTCTGCAACATACTGTTTTCTTGGTCCTATAACAAAAGAAATTATTAACCTGCAACCTGGTGCAAAAGCTACCCACATCCAGGGACCATTATCTTCATAATCTTTCATTCTTGAAACTATTTTTTTGGATTGTAACCCATAGTTCATCCATTTCTACCTTTGACACATCCACATTCTTCATCATATTGTCATTTACTTTATCGCATTGTTCAGCTGCACGGGCCAACCATAGCTTTACATTGGCAGGTTGTACCTCAAAAACGTCGGCAATGGCTTGAATGCTCATTCCTTTCATAGACATTTTTAAAGTTAAGTTTATGCTATTTTAGTTAATGTGCTTATTTTGGATAAAAAATCTTAAAAATAATCGTTCCTTAAAAATATTAACATGTTCCCAAATTCCATTAAGTCGTCAGAGGCGAAAATAATGGCAAACAGTTTTCCATGGTGGGAATTCCTGGAGTAACATTCACCAGGCACAACTAGAACGTAACAAATAGAAGATTGCATTCAGTGTTTCTCGAAAAGAATGAACGCGTTTCCTACCTAGATTCATTCTTGAATTAAGAAAATGAGGTTTAATTAGTTGCCATTCTCGATCGGATAAATCACCAGGATAAGGAATTCTTCGAGATCGTTTTAACTCTAACGAACAATAGAGGTACAAGGATTATTTAATCTTAAGATAACCTCTAAGAAAATATCTGGAATAAAATATATAACCCGGCCTATTTTGAGATTTTGCTGGATTGAGCATTCAGATTCTAACTCAAGTATTCCTGAAAAGAGCTTCATTAGAAGCGATAGCTTTATATCGAATAAACAACATATCAACATATATTGATATAACGTAATGAAATTGAGTATCCAAAAAAGCAAAAACAAAATAGAAAAGAAGGAACTCTAAATGGCTGATATCTTTTATCCTCTGCAATGGATTGCAGACAAACTGACATACGAGGTTTTCGGGATTACACCCACTACTCACCTTGCGGCCAGTGTCAACTTCATCATATACGACGTATTGAAAATAGTCATCCTGCTTTCCGTGATGATTTTCGCGATCTCCTACCTCAGGACCTATATCACTCCGGAAAAAACAAGAAAGGTACTCGGAGGCAAGAAAGGGCTCCGCTACCACCTGATAGCTTCCTTGATAGGAACGATCTCTCCATTCTGTTCATGTTCCTCAGTGCCCCTTTTTATCGGGTTTGTGGAAGCTGGAGTGCCCCTTGGAGTTACCTTCTCCTTTCTAATCACCTCCCCTCTGGTAAACGAAGCTGCTGTAGCCGTACTCTGGGCAACCCTTGGCTTGAAGGCAACTGTAATTTATGTGATATCGGGTATCGTGCTCGGTGTGTTTGGAGGCTATGTAATCGGAGTCCTGAAACTGGAAAAGTACGTAGAAGATTTCGTTTATAATATAAAAGTAGGTAAACAGACTAACGAACAGGTAAGCCTTACCATAAAGGAAAGGACAGACCTTGCTCTTGAAAGCGTTAAAGACATAGTGGGAAGAGTCTGGATCTACGTGATCATAGGGGTCACCATAGGAGGCATCTTCCACGGATATGCTCCCGAAGGCATCCTCCAAAAATACGCAGGAAAGGACAACCTGCTTGCAGTTCCAATTGCTGTACTTGTGGGTGTCCCCCTCTACTCAAATGTAATGGGCATGATTCCCATAGTTGAGAGCCTGATCGGAAAAGGGCTCCCGATAGGGACTTCCCTGGCATTCCTGATGTCGGTTACAGCTGTGTCCCTGCCAGAAATGATCATCCTTAAAAAGGTGCTGAAAAAAGAACTGATTGGGATCTTTGTCTTAATTGTGGCGTTGTCAATCGTCTTCACGGGATACCTGTTCAACATATTGCTATGAACTGCTTATCGTTGAAAATCTAGCATAAACACCCAAAAAAATCCAGCGTAAAACTCTAAAAACCCGAAAAAACTGAATTTAAAAAAAAATTCATATATACAATAAGTTGAGGTGAAAAAATGAAGATTGAAATTCTTGGAACCGGATGTCCTAAATGCAAGAAAACGAAAGAAATCATTGAAAAAGTCCTGGCTGAAACCGGTAAGAAGGCCGAGGTTGTTAAAGTAGAAGACTTTGAATCAATCCTGAACTACGGCGTGATGGTCACCCCAGCTGTCGTAGTTGATGGTGAAGTTAAAATTGCAGGTAAAGTCCCGGATGAAAAAGATATCCGAAAATGGATTGCAAAGTAACAGACATACAAAGCGATCTGAGACACTGATAGAAACCCAAATTGAAACTGAAAATTAAAACCGGATTTAAGGTAGTGTGAAAAAAATGGCAGAAGAAACAAAATGTGCATGTGGTTCGGCAAACGTGGCAATCTTTCCCTGTGCGGGAGCCGCAAATGTAGGCCAGCTTTCAAATAAAATCGCAGTCGAGCTCGATCAGCAGGGACTAGGAAACATGATGTGTACAGTAGGCATCGGAGCTCGGGCTCCAAGGCTTATGAAGTCTGCCGAAGCTTCCGACCGGATCATAGCCATTAACGGCTGTCCCGTAAAATGTGCAACCAAAACTATGGAATTGGCCGGCTTTAAAGTGGGTCATAAGATCGTGATTTCCGAACTTGGGATAAAGAAAACTAAGGACAAAGATCTCAAGGACGAAGAAGTAGCAGAAGTCCTGACAAAAGTTATGGAGATCCTTCAGTCCGAATGATCTCTTTCCTATTTTTTCTTTTTGATTATTGAAATACAGCCCACTTTTTTATCTTTCATATTTGATATATAAACTTCTAAATTACTAAATAGATTTAATTAACAGATTATCCCATAATAAGAAATTGAATTCAAAAACGAATTGAGGTGATCATATGACTGAAATTACTGTCAATTCCACAATATGCGATTTTACCCACAAACTCCGCGGGTGCATGAAAGGCGGAAAAATCATTGTAGATATCGAAACTCCATGTGAAAAAATAAAGAAAATCTCGCATCTTGAAGTTCCCATGATGGAAACCATGGACATCAAAGACAACTATGTGATGGACAAGGCAAAAGAGGCAAAATGCTGCTCAAACTGCCTGGTGCCCTGCGGGGTGCTTAACCTATGCAAGCTAGAAAGCGGTTTTATAGCAAAATCCCTTGCAAAAAAAGCAGGAAGCCTTAGTATCGATTTTGACGAAGTATAAAGCAATAAAAACATATTTTTTATGGTTCTTCGTCATTCTCTATGAATTAGATAATTTTCATCCCAGCACTTTCGCCAGTTCAGGCATCCTTTCAACTTAAGGGTGGAGAGAATTTTGAAATATCCTGTTTTTCGACGATGCTCTGGAGTTCCTTGACATTGAGCAGACGCCAATCTTCATAGCCAACCAACGTCAGATTCTCTGCATAAGCCAGTGCGTTCTCCCAGTCCATACCACTGACACTATCGGCCTATTGCCACATCAGCCCCGTTGCACGATCGGTGACCGTGCCATCGCCATTGTCTACGAAATCATTCGCACCATACAAGTTTCCGCGAACAGTCCGTACATAGTTTCCCATGGGACCCGACACTTCCGCCGGATAAGCTTTGATATATCCAGTGCTATGATTGATACCAAATGCCGCCTTTGTGCCTCCCCCTATTGTCGTGCAGACGTAGTAATCTACCCAATATTGTTCACTCTTGCTGGCGCTCACTCAGGGAGATCAAAATCGGCTGTATCCAGATAAGGCCATCCCTGAGAAAAGTTACTGATGGAATACAGTTATTTCAAAGTGGGCATGCGCCAGTCGTCATATCCGCCTATTTCCAGAGATTCACAATATTCATGCTTCTTCTCAGCTTATGCTGCCACTGGCAGAGGTCTGCTACCACATCAATCCTGTAACTTCATCCGTTACTGTTCTGTCGCCGTTGTCGGTGTAGCTGAAAAGATTGCCTGTAAACTGGGCATTCTGGCCGTAAAATGTTTCACCGGATTCAGGGCACTCCATTTCGTTTCCTTCGTCGTCATAACAGGCAGTCTGTCCGGTGTCAACAAGGGTATACTTTACAACGGTAGTGGTCCCTTCCTGAGATAGCGATTCCATTTCCTATGTATCCGTTTCCTGAATATCCGTCTGCTCCGTGCAGCCGGAAAGTGAGACGAAAACTACCATCATCGCAACAAAGGTAATTTTCAATAAATTGTTCTTTATATTAGTCCTCTATTGTCTTTTCTTAAGTCAGTAAATACTTACATCACCGCCACGTACCAGACAAACATAGTTATCGATCCTGATGGAATCCCCCTGAGGACCGTTACCCTCAGGATATTCTGATACTTCACCTGCTTTTGGATCGCTCCTCTGTGCTCCTGCCGTGCACGTCCTGCCATCCGCTCATATATCCCATCGCCCTGCCAATTTACCAGAGAAACTGCAAATTATAACTGCCAGGGAACCCTGAATATATTGTTGCAGACCTCAACATCCCCTACAAACTCTCCAGACGCCACAAGTAATGATCTCAAAAACAAAAACCCTTACTTAGAAATACCTTCAGTAGACACTATTTTCAATTACATCAAAGGCAATAATACTCAATTTAGAACGCTTTTTTGAAACAACTATTCCTTTAGAACAACTATTCCTTTAGAACAACTATTCCTTTAGAACAACTATTCCTTTAGAACACTCCTTCTTTTTTTACTTCAGTGCATCAAGCTATTAGCGATAAAGACATAATTATGAACTGGGGTCATCAAAAAGCCACAGGGTACTGAAAGATAAGACCTTCAAAGAAATGGAACGAAAGGGGGCTGCGGACAACAGATGATAAGCACAGTACTTGTTCCTGCGGATTTTACAATCGAAACGGAAGATTTGCTCAGCTGTATAGGGGAACTTAAAAATGCCGGCTTGAGGAAAGTTATCCTGCTGCATGTAGTGGACATACATAAAAGCCAGGGGCTTGCCCCTATGTTTGAACGAAATACAAAGGCAAGAATTGAGGAATATGCAAATTTTGTCAGGGAACTCGGGCTTGAAACCGAAACCCTGGTAGTGATCGGAGACGTCAAAAGGACAATTACGGAGACTGCAGACCGGGAAGATGTCGATGCGATAATAATGGGAGCCACAACTGAAGGCTTCATAAAGGGGAAACTTCTCGGAAGGACTACGGAATACATAGCCCGCAGTTCAAAGAAAATCCTGCTGGTTGAGAAGTATGAAGCTATGAAGGAAGGAAAGGAAGCTTATGAGAAAGCATGCCGGGCGACTTTCTCCAGGATTCTTGTGCCCCTCGACTTTTCAAAAGAGGCAATGAAGGCAATAGAACAGCTTCAGGAATTAAAAGGGATCGTAAAAGAAGTTCTGTTCCTGCATGTAATAGATGATATAAAAAATATGGACCTGCTGGACGAACAGAGAGAAGAGGCAAAAGAAAAACTGAGGAAAATAAAGGAGCAGCTTGAGGGCATAAAAAGCCAGTATATTGTCGTTGAAGGCATTCCCTCGGATGAGATCGTTAAATTCACCGGCATAGAAGATATCACCCTGATCATGCTTACTACTCGCGGAAAAGGAACTTTAATGGACCTCCTGCTCGGAAGCACGACAGAAAATGTACTCCGGAAAACCCCAAAGCCCGTACTGATCATCCCTTCAAGCAAAGAGTTCGAAGAAGAAGGGTGGGACGAGGGAGAAGAGTATGCCTGAAGAGGAGGGAGAAAGGGAACTCGATTTCTTCAGCAAATACCTCTCGGTCTGGGTTGCGTTCTGTATTATACTCGGAACTGCAATCGGTTACATGTTTCCAGGTTTTGCGGACACCCTTGGAGGGATTGAAATCGCAAACGTCTCAATCCCCGTAGCTGTCGTGCTCCTGATCATGATGTATCCCATTATGCTTAAGATTAATTTTGAAGAAATCCTGAACGTTGAGGCAAATTTAAAGCCCTTACTTTTAACTATTCTAGTAAACTGGGCGATCAAGCCCTTTACAATGGCTTTTGTTGCATGGTTTTTTATGCGGGTGCTCTTTGAATCCCTGATCCCTGCGGACCTCCAGGCACAGTATATTGCAGGCATGATCCTGCTGGGGATTGCTCCCTGCACAGCTATGGTCCTGGTCTGGACTTACCTTGCAAGAGCCAATATTAACTATGCTTTGATCCAGGTATCAGTAAATGACCTTATTATTCTGGTCCTTTTCGCTCCTCTGGGAAAGTTTCTCCTCGGGGTCACAACTGACTTTCCAGTCCCCATCATGACAATCTTCGTCTCGGTCCTGTTTTATGTGGCAATTCCTCTCGGCCTTGCTGTGCTGACAAGGCAGGTAGTGATAAGAAAAAAGGTATTACCTGGTTTGAAAACAAATTGATCCAAAAAACACAGTGGATTACTCCTGCCGGACTTTTAATAACACTTGTCCTGATTTTTATATTCCAGGGAAACAACATCATAAATTATCCCCTGCATATTCTCCTGATAGCAATTCCCCTTGTGCTGCAGACTTACCTGATCTTCGGGATCGGGTATGCAGGAGCAAAATACCTGAAAATTCCCTACAGGGAAGCTGCACCTTCAACATTCATCGGCGCCAGTAATTTCTTCGAACTGGCAGTGGCAGTAGCCTTAATTCTGTTCGGAATGGAATCCGGGGCTGCGCTCGCAACCGTTGTGGGAGTGCTTGTGGAAGTGCCTGTTATGCTCTCCCTTGTGAAAATCATGAACAGGAACAGGAAAAAATACAGGTTCTGAAGAGTTTCTTATCAGAAAAACGCACATGATATTCCTAGAATAACATGCCCAAATGAATGAAAGTCCTTTTCAATTACCTTTTTTTGGTTATGAACTCCATCATTACCTCAGGACAGGAAGGTTGTCTTCTTTTTGATACTCTGAAACCGTAGAAAAATTAACCAGTGAATTGCCATCGAAGGCCCAAATATGACCTTGATCACGGATGCCAAATTACCTTTGAGGCAATCCTATTGTCCATGGAAATAATGGAGTAATGTAAATTGGAAGGAGAAATAAACAACTCTTGCAGTTTAGATATTCACAAACACTTTATCATTGCTACCATTCTCAATAGATCCGGTGAAAAACAGCAACAACGTTTCGATAGAAATGATAAAGAGATTTGAAACCTTAAAAATTGGGTGACATCAAAAAAAAGTGATGTTGTTGCATGTAAATCAACAAGTGACTTTTGGATTCCGATTTATGAATCATTGATAGATCATTTGCCTGTTATAGTTGGAAATGCACGAGATATGAAGGCATTAAAAGGTGCTGTTCCGAAAAAATGAAGCAAGTTATTTTTCAGGTGCCCTTTCAACAGGATATCTGGCTATATAGGCATCTACATCGAATTTCCTTTTGCAGCCCTCATAACTCATATATCTGATTTTTCCGATCACTTCTCTCTCCCTCCAAGCCCGGTCATGAACGCCTCCTATACTCCAGGAAATTCCGGCATAGCCATTGGGGTCTCTTCCATCCAGTTCATATCTGTCATTCAGGAAGATTGCGATTTCAAGGGCTTTTTCTGGAGACTCGCTCCATTCCAGAATCTTTTTTGCCCAGTACATACGCATATAGCTGTGCATCTTCCCGGTACGGAGCAGTTCCATCTGGCTTGCATTCCAGAGTGGGTCGTGCGTCTTTCCTGCGTTGAATTCCTCAAGGGTGTAGATATACGTTCTCCGGTCATCCCGGTGGGCATTGAGTGACTTCTTTGCCCAATCCGGAAAGCTCTCAAAGCTGTCATATCCGGGATTATAATAACAGAAGTTATCCGCAATCTCCTTCCATACAAGGATCTCGTCCAGGAAAGCTTTCTTTGATTCGGGGTTACTTTTTGCTTTTTCCACCTCAAGCACAACCCTCTGCGCCGAGATCTGCCCGAAATGAAGGTAAGGGGAAAGGCTTGAGAGCGCGTTCTTTGTCGGGTCGTTCCTTAGCGTGTTGTAAGAATCAAGCCTCTCTGCAAGAAAACTCTCCATCACCTTTCTTGCAGCTTTTTCCCCGGGTTTGAAATGCCCGGGCTCAAAAAGGGGATCCTTATTTTTATCGGAAATTTCCTCAGGAAGCAAGGATTTGATTCCGGTTTCCTGTGTTCCGGATAAAATATCTCCTATACTGTAGCCTGATGGGATTTCAATAGATTCGAAGTTCGGTTCAAGTTCCGGAAATTCCTCCAGAAACTCGGAGAGGTGCCCATAGAACTTCGGCCGAAAAGTATGTGCAGCATACTCCTGTTTTGGAGAAGCTTCCCAGCATGGGACGACATTGTGGGCATCAACCTCAAAAAATGGGATTTCGATTTCAGGAATAATTTTTTCTACCCATTCAGCCTTTACTCGAAGCGGGTCGAAATCTGTAACAAGAGCCCCCACTTCATACTCTGTTACAAACTCCGGGATTTTTTGCTCCGGGTTTCCTCGCAGAAAGACAAAAGGAATCTTTTCCCGGGAAAGGGCTTCCTCAAGTTCCTGCAGCCCTTTGAGCATGAATTCATAATGCCTTCTTCCTGCCCCCAAAAACCCTTCAGTCAGGCAGAAAATAACAATTACAGGGACATTCGCCTCCTGTGCTATTGCCCGCGCAAAGAGCAGAGCCCAGTTGTCTTTAACTCTCTGATCGCGGCTCATCCAATAAACAACAGGCCCGTCTCCTGGTTTTCCATGTTTGAAAGCCCGGATGCGTTTTGGGTTCATAAGCAATTTTGGAGTTTCGGGATATATAGAACTAACATAGGAATAATGAAAAATGGAAATTGTGCCCAGAAAGGGGTTCTGTTTTTATCAAATAAACAGTGCCTCAATGTGGTAAACCAGCTCAAAAGGTTAAAACTTTCTTAAAAGAACTAAAATTCAGTTCAAAAAGGTCAAAATTCAGATTCAAGAGAGCTTAAAACTCAAAGACCTGCCCGTCATATCCCAGAGGTAAAAACATTGATTCTATGTGATGTGGGCGGAAAAGGTGGCTGAGGTGGGTCAGAACCACTTCTTTAGCGTTGAGCTTTTGAGCAAGTTCCATAGCCTCTTCCGAATTCATATGCTTTTTAATATGGATGTGCGGAGGAACGATAGCATCTGCAATAAGAAGATCCGGGTTCCTCATAAACTCCAGGCTTTTTTCAGGAATCTCAGGGTTCGTATCACTTGTGACCACGACTCTGGTACTCCCCTCACGGATAACAACGCCTGCAGGGGTTTCTACCGGTGGGTGGGAAACTTTAAAAAGAGTGAACTCAAGCCCGATCAATTCGAAAGGTTCATAGAATTTTACGTAGTGGTACCTGGGTTTCAGGAAAGAAACGTATTGGTCTATGTAATCCAGTGTTTCTCGAACTCCATAGACATCAACTTTATTTTGAACCCTGTAAAACTCCCCGAAGCCTGCGTAGTGGTCGTAATGCCCATGTGTCCAGATCACCCCGTCTATGCCCGAAAGCCTTTGCCTGAGGAACTGCTGCCTGAGGTCAGGGCTGGTATCAATAAGAAATTTACCCTGATCAGACTCCACAAGGATAGAGAAACGAAGGCGTTGGCTTCTTCCACCTTCATGGGCGTCGACGCATGCAGGGCATTTACAGCCAATTTTTGGAGTACCAACAGCGTCGCCGGTCCCGAGCAGCGTTATCTTCATGAAGGATTCTTCCCTTTGTAGTCATCGGATTTGAGATCTGCCCTTTCATCAAAGGACTTTACTGCTTCTAGCAGATCCTCCTGGGTGAGTACCTTGCGTTCTTCCAGAAGAGCACTCAGGACAGCTTCCCTGATAACCATACGCAAGTCAGAACCCGAATAACTTTCTGTTAATACCGCAATCTCTTGTGTATCAAAGTCACCCTCTATGTGCCGAGTCACAATGTCCAGGATATTTTTTCGCATCTCCAGGTCAGGCAGAGGGAAATGGACAATTTCATCAAAACGCCTCCATGCCGCACTGTCAAGCATTCGAGGGTGGTTTGTTGCAGCAATCAAAAGGACTCCATGCTCTACCAGACTGATTTCATCTATAGCTTTCAGGAGAGTATTGACTGCCCTCTTGATTGCAGCGTTTTCGTCGGAAGTCCTGGCTTTTGCAACAAAGTCCAGCTCATCTATGAAAAGAATGCAGGGATTCAGTTTTTTTGCAAGCAGGAAAACGCGGTCTATATTTTTTGCAGTCTCGCCAAGGTACTGGTCTGTGATCATTGAGAGCTTGACCTCGACAAAGGGAATTGAGAGCTGTTCTGAAAGTGCACGGGCAACAGAGGTTTTTCCGGTACCAGGAGGCCCGACAAACAGGAGTTTTCCTATATCATGCAGCCCGATATCCCGCAGGTATTCCCTATGCTTGATGGCTTTCATAATTTTTTCAATTTCGTCTTCCTGTTCCTCGGTGAGCACAAGGTCCCTGACTTTCTGTTTGACGTCTTCAGGAGCGATAATGACAACGAGCTTGAGCATTTCTTCGCTCTTGTCTTCTTTCTTGATTTCAGCTATAAGAGATTCTATCCATTCCCTGTCGACTTCCTTTGGCCTAATCTTTGCTTTTGCAGCTGCATAGTCTGTAGCTTCATCCTTCCTGATTTCTCCGAAATAATACGCGAGGACAGGATTATTTTCGATCCTCTCCTGAGAACCTTCCTGTTTTTCAAGCCATTCTGCGGCAAGTTCAAATGCGCTCAAGCGGAGTTCAAAGTGAGCCCTGTCAATGGTTATGAAAGGTACATTTTTTACACTTTTTTCGATATCTTTGATCCCATATAGTTTTTCAATCCTGACATATGAAGCTATTATGGGTTTGGGAACCGTTTTTTCTGTGCTGTTCCAGTAACTTTTCCGAATATTTTTGGGGAGGTCATTCACATCCAGTTCTGGATAGCGGTTATAGATCTCTGCGGTCAGCAGTAGCTCTACGATGTCTAGTATAATGCCTGACATGTTTTTTTACCCGTTGCGTATTGAGATGAATTCATTATTCAGTGGTGGGCGCTCAAGTGCGATAAGTTATTAATTCTTTGCATAAGTTGCTAAACCTATTAATTGATTTTCTTCAATGATATAATTTGCGAAGCATGGGATAACCCTCTGCAGAAGGATAAAAAGCCAGTACGAGTGATAACTTTATCTAGCAGAAAGACTTTATCATCTACTCCATCTCTTCATGAAATCCGGAGTATGTTTCAGGAAAAAAATCCCTATAATCTGCAAACGTCTCAGGTTTCCTGGAGTATCATTACGGATTCTGGAAGTAAGCAACTCATTTCCAGAAACATACAGTTTCGGAGAATACTATCCGTTTCTGGAATACCCCAAGCATTATTAAATAACTCCTATATTAAAATCACTGTTGTTCGGAATAATAGTTCCGGAAAATCTCTCTATCTAAGGAAATCCAGAATTATCCCTAGAGAGGACCACTGCATGAAAAGAGAACAGCTCTATTCAGGGAAAGCAAAGACTATCTATGCGACAGATAATCCCGACACCTTTATCGCCGAATTCCGAAACAGCCTAACCGCGTTCAACGGAGAAAAGAAAGGCGAGATGGAAAGGAAGGGTTACTACAATGCCCAGATCTCAAAAAAGATATTTGAGATGCTGGAAGCCAGCGGAATAAAAACACATTTTGTCAGCATGCTTTCTGACATCGATATGCTTGTAAAGAAAGTAGAAATCATAAAGATCGAGGTAATTGTCAGAAACATTGCCGCGGGCTCCATTACAAAGAAATACCCTATGAAAGAAGGTACTATTTTCGAGTTCCCGGTTCTTGTCTTTGATTTCAAAAGCGACGAGTACGGAGATCCCATGCTGAATGATGACATCGCTGTTGCGCTTGGTGTTGCAACACGCGAAGAACTTGCTACACTCCGGGAACTTGCTCTCAGGATCAACGAGTTACTTGTGCCCTATCTCGACGAAAAAGGAATCCTGCTTCCAGACTTCAAACTTGAGTTTGGAAGAAGGGACGGGGAGATTATCCTTGCTGATGAAATTTCCTGCGACACCTGTCGTTTCTGGGACAAGAAAACCGGGCAGTCCATGGATAAAGATGTCTTCAGGTTTGACAAAGGCGACATTTCCAAAGCTTATGAAGACGTTGCCCGGCGCATTGTACCCGAGATATTTGAATGAGTTTGGAAGAGATCGAGGATTCGAATAAGCCTGGAAAAGATTGAAGGTTCGACTAAACTTAAAAAAGCCTTTGAGACCTTCTTTCTTGACTATTCCCTCATTCTTAATTTTTACTTCGATCTTACTTTCTGCCTGTAACCCAGCTTCGGTTTAGCGGCTTAAATTTTCATTTTTAACCATTAAACCTTGAAAAAAGAATCAAGCGTTGTCTGGAACCGGAAGTCAGAGAGCATCTTTGCCTTCTGTGTCCACTCTGATTTTTGGGTTTTTACCCTGCATGCAAGACTCGAAACCGCTGCTTCCAGGGAATCAAAGGTTTCAGGAGGATTTGTTAGAGCATTTCTCATGCCCTCCCTGACCACCCAGACCCCGAGAGGAGCCCAGTAATCAGGAGTGATTTCCCTCAGCACAAAGACCGAAGCCTGTCTTTTGATTTCTGTCAGATACTCGAGTACGGGAAGTCTTGCTGCATAATAACCTCCTGCAAGAGGGGAATATCCTTTTTTTCCGTCCACGCCTTCGCTGTCCTCTCCTATCCAGCTTGATTCTCCAGACCAGACTGTTTTTGGGAGCCAGATTTCAATAAGTTCAAAGGAATAAGCCCGCGGGAGGATGAGGACTTCAAAATGGTTTCCAAAATGTGTTCCGCTGAAAAGCTTAATGTCTGAAGCCCACGGGAAATCCAGTATACGGTCTGCAAGCTCCTTTCCTGCCATATCGTCCACGGCTGTAATGGACCAGCGGGTAGGCACTATTTTACGCTCTTTCCCGAGCAGGCCTATAGAAAAAAGGCGTGTGATGTGTTCCGTAGAAACGTTATTTTTTAAAAGTTCAGTCACGGCGTCTTTTGCAAGGGCATCGGTATCATAGACAAGGTAATCCACTTTTTTCGGAACATCCGGGTTTTCGGTCAGTTCAAAGTTTTTCACAAGCCCGGAAGGGCCCATAGGTGTGAGGACGGCATCGAACTTGAGTTCCTGTTTGGGGGCTTTAAAAAACCAGGCTTCAGTATCTACTGGTTTTCTGGAGAGAGCCAGCTCCTGAGCCTTTGCAAGAAGAGGATTTTCTTTACTCCGTGCATCTTTTATATGCAGGCTCGTGTTTGCCCTGACCATACGGGAGCGCATGGAGATGATATCTTCTATCTGCATGTTTCCCCAGGCTGAAGGGTCTTCAAGAAGCAAAACTTCGTTTTCCGTTGATGAGGGAGGAATCAGGGGGCCTGCCGAAACCCTGGGGTAGCCGTAGCTTCCTACAAAAAGAGCCGGGGGAGAAGCCCCAAATATAGAATCTCCTGAGATAACAGGTGAAATCGATTGCAAGGATTTAAATTTCTCCAGAATTGGGCAGCGGGGGCGCCCACAAAGTCCTTTTCCCTTGCACTTGATACACAGTATGTCTTTCACCTTTCGTTCATATCCTTACAGATGATGCATGTTTTAGCTTCAGGAGCATTTCTGTACAGCCAGCCGGATTTCTGAACAAAACTGCATATGCTGCACATCCCGTCTACTTTTTCCTGAGATGATAATCCGCCACTTAAGAGTACTGATGCAAATTTCCGAATTTCTTTCTGGGTCTCCTCCGAGAAATCAACTTCAGCCCCACGTTTTTCGCTCACGTACTGGGATACTGCAGCTCTTGAAAGCTCAAGGATATCTGCTACATCCTGCTGCGTACATCCATGCTCGAAAATCATTGCCCGTGAAAGTTCAGCCCTGATTGCAGGCAAGACTTTTTGTACCATAATTTCGCATGTTGTTTTCATTGGAGACCAACACTTGAATAGATAACATTATAACTAACATTATAACAATTCATTTTAAAAATATATAACAACGCACTTTTTGTATAGTTTTCCGAGCAGGAACTCATTTTCCTTTCAATGAACTGAGAAGAAAGCATAGGCTGTCGAAAAACTGACAAAAAGATACGTACAACTCCGAATCTCTAAACTTACTTTCTGGCTCTCAGGTTCGGTTGTTCCGGTGGGGGATGGATTCAGAGTTTAATTCTTAATTTTAATTCTTAATTTGTTCAGCAGAGAAACCCTTTTCCATGAGGACTTCTTTCATGCGGGTCAGGTGGTTGCCTTGAAGTTCTACCGTGTTTCCTTTTACTGTACCGCCGCATGCAAATTTGGATTTAAGATAGGTGGATAATTCATGAAGGTCAATTTCACTTGCATCAAAACCTTCTACAACAGTGACTTCCTTACCATATCTCCTTCTGTTTACTTTCACAGTGATTCGCTGTTGCTCTTTTGCAACCTCTTCGCATATGCAAAGTTCTTTAGGAAGCCCGCATACCGGGCACATTCCGCTGCTCATTTGTTGGTATGTCCTCCAAATTTGTAATCATTGTATATGTAATTTACATCCAAAAATAACTGATTAGATATAAAGTACTTATCAATGATGATATTAAAGCCTAATGGTGTTTTTAAGGCACTTTATACTGAATTTCGGCCATAAACTAAAATTCTCAATAATATAAAAAGCCAACCAGAGTTTTGTATTTTTATATTCTTTGTATTTAAAGTGAATAGTCTCATAGAGAGATAGTAAAAACCGAATTCGTACCTTGAAGAATAAAACCCTTAAAATTTGTGTTTTTGCCGGAAAAAGCATTTTTCAGCCAGCAAAAAGCTAAATATATCTTGAACTCCATCATTTTATGTAACCTACGTAATTATAGATTTATGCACTTTTATTATATAAATATATCGATATAAATCTCGAGAAATTAAACATATCTTGGAGGTACCCTATGAACGAGTTAATAGGCTTTGTAAATGGAAATAACGTGAGGCAAAAAGTGCTCTCTCTGCTCGCCTCAAAAGGGGAAATGGAAGGAAAACGTGTCTCTAAAACTCTTCGGGTAGTATATCCCACCATAGCAAAGACTCTCGAGGAACTGGAAGAAAAAGAGCTGATCACAAAAAAAGAAGATGTTTACTTCCTGACCGAAACCGGAATTAAGGTAGAAAAAATGGTCCAGCAAATCTAATATTTTACTGATTTACCAAATTAAATTTAATTTTTTTAGTTTCGAGCCATTTATGCCGCTTTTCCATCTGCTCAGAAATTTTACTATTTGTTGAATAAGAAAGAGCGATTACTCGCTCTCCCTCTTCTAAGTAGGATGAGACATAAATGTCCATTCATGTGTCTTCGGTTAAGAAAGAAACCATAATAAATTGCCCTATTTCTACAACAGTTATCTAAAATTTTAATATAATATAGGCTGGAGCAGAGTATCGATTTTAGGAAAAGAGGGCAAAGTTTGAGATCGATTTATGGTACAAAATCGATAGCTTTCGGGCAAGAAAACTCCTTAACCGATGACCAATGAATGTCCATTCACTTGAATGTCGGTTTGACCATTCAAGCCACGTCTCGTACCTTTTGGTCATGCGTAACAACCTGTTTTCGCACTTACACGTTATGAACCCTCAAACGGTAATTCACCTTTCGATTCTCCATAGCCCCATTTCCCTAGCAGATTGTCATATGCAGGTTTAATGCTTCTACACGTTGTTTCCTAAGCTTCAAACAAAACCGTTACCAGCAATGCATGTTGGGATAGGGATACTTCGAATGGACAAAGTAGTGATTTCTCACAATCCTCAATTTGACTTTTTATCGCACGAACCGTACGTGAATTTCTCGATTCATAAGGCTCAAGCATTCAATAACCTTTTCTGTATCAAGCGGCAGTCTTTTTTTTCAAATGGAATATCTGTTCCGGAAACTTAATTTATTTCGACGTTCATTGCACATTCTGGTAGGGTTACCCCAAATGGAAGGGGCAACATTCAAGCAATCCATAACATAACTTCTTGTCGCAGCATGAAAGGACCTCTGATTTCGCACTCTTGACCCTCATTTAAAACTTTTAAGTATATTGGACACCAACACCACATTTTAGAATTGATTTTGGAAAATCAGTTTTGTTTATACAGTTACAGTAAGGAAATTTTGTGATCTCAGCACGATGTTCAGTCACTTTACGCATTACAACTATGTTAAGAAAGAAGATTCACCAGTGTCCGACCATTTAAATATTGTAAACTATATATTGTTGCAGGTCTGAAAAGTTATGCTACATTTTCAAGAACAGCTTGCTTTTCAGGAAAAAAATAATTTATTCAAATCCTAATTTCTTCAAATTCTAATTTATTCAAATCCTTAAAAACGATCATCCGTCGATTATGCCCCTTGAAATCACCCCAATTCTTGAAGAACCTGCCCTCATCGCCAGGAACACGGAAACTGCACTGGTAATTGCCGACATCCACCTCGGAATCGAATGGGATCTCTGCAGGAGTGGAATTCATTTACCGAGTCGGATCAAAGCCCGACTGGACCGGGTTCTGGGATATATACAAACGTGTTCTCCTGACCGGATAGTGCTCCTTGGGGATGTAAAGCATAATGTCCCTCAGATCTCCTGGCAGGAAAAGGATGAGATTCCGCACTTTCTAGAAACGCTTGCAGAACATGCGCATGTGGAGATATTCCCGGGAAACCATGATGGGGGAATTGAATATCTTTTCAGCAGACAGAAGGATATAAGGGTTCATCCTGTACGTGGTGAAGTCATTGACGGAGTAGGGTACTTTCACGGGCATACCTGGCCTGCCCCTGAACTGCTTGCCACCCCCCACGTAATTACTGCCCATAACCACCCCACAGTTCGTTTTACCGATACCTTCGGGTATTCTATAGTTGAACCTGTCTGGATCAGGACCAGATTCAACGTGGAAACCCTGAAAACTCGCTTTGGAAATCTTGATTTTGAAAACAAGAGTGATTGGGCAGACCCTGAGATATTTATTATGCCTGCTTTTAATGAGCTCTGCGGAGGCGTGCCCTTTAACGAGTCAACTCAGGAAGATCTTCTGGGTCCGGTTTTTTCTTCAGGGGGGATTGAACTTGAAAATGCCGAAGTTTATCTACTTGATGGGACAAGGCTAGGACTGCTCAGGAACATCCGCAAATTGCAGCATACCAGAGCCAGAAGCAAAACCAGGGGTTGGAAACGTAACTCTAAAAGTCAATTATGAGATGATTGTTCAGGCAGCCAGAGGTTTCTTCTTTAATTAGAGTAGAGACCTAAAAAATCATATGGAACAATAAGTACTATAAATATTTTATTCCCTCAAATAACATTAAATTTAGTATTTCTTTTAAAAATAAATTATATTTTTGCCTAATATGGAGAATTTACACCGACATACGATGCTTTCTATAAAAAATTACTGTTCTTTGGCTGTATTTTTGACAGGAGCAATTACTGCGTTCTTTATTAGTGACAAAAAGGGATAAAAAAGAGCGCAGGCCATGACACAGACCAGAAAATCGTAGACATGACGGCTGACAGCAACGTATACGGGATCTTTGAGTTTGAACTGCTGCCCGCTGACGACCCCCGTGTGGTCAGGATAATGCAACACCTGGAAGAAAAACTCTGGGTCCCAGGAAAAAGCGGGATGGCAAAATATGAAAACGACACCTACCACAGGACGGCATATCTTGTCACAGGAAACCCCTGGATAATATACACCCTCTGGCTTGCAAAGTGGTATATCGCAAAAGGGAAATGGGAGGCAATGGGGAGGTGAACAAGCTTGCAGGAAAAAGAGCCAGTCGAAAAAAAGAAGTTTGAATGTGCTGTGTGCCAGATGACCTTTGCAACAAAGGAAGAGTATGAAAAGCACATGCTCGAAAAACATTAGAGGTCATGAAAAGTATAAATATTTAAGTTTGAAACTATAAACGAAAAAGAGAGGGATAAGGATGGAATTGGGGATAATAGGGTTGGAAGCAAAGGTTATTCCATTATCTGGGTAATTCCCTTACAAGTATGACCCTGGCCGGAGCCCCATCCGTATCTATGTTAAGGGGCAAGCCCAGAAAGGTGTATTCTCCTTCAGGCACACCGGTAAGGTTCAGGCCTTCAAATAGAGTCATGTTATCAAGCAGAAGTTCATGCACCTCATCATCTTCCCCAAACTTTTTAACGCTCAGGTAGTCAAACCCGAGGGTTTTAACCCCAGCCGTGACAAGATATTCAGCTGCATCCATTTTAAGATGAACGAAATCCTCTTTGAATTTCATATACCCCAGCATTGAGTTGCTGGTCTTGAGGAGGACTATGTCCCCTTCCCCGATATTAAAGCCCTCAAGATCCTGTCTGTGGATTTCCTCTTCCACGTTAGCCAGGTCAAAAACCCTGCATTTCCCATAAAAACTCTCAAGAGGCAGAGATGCAGTACCCTCCCTCCCGTTTCGTAGATGTAGCCTTGAATCCACATGAGTGCCTGTGTGGCTTCCCAGGGTTAGAATAGACTCGTTTACCTTATCCTGTGGGACCGAAGCGTACCTCCGGATCGAAGGCTTCGGATTTCCGGGATATATAACCATTTCTTCCGTAATAGGCAGTGAAACATCAAAAAACTCTGGCAGAATAAAACCCCCTTTAATCTTAAGCAAAGCTTCAAGTTACTTTGCATAATAAAAAAATAGATGTAAAGGTATAAAAATACCCGCTTAAGGAAAGGGAAATAGCTTTATTCAGCTTTATTTCAATGCATATTTGACATATTCTGCAACCGCATGCCCCACTTCTGCAGTTGTGGAAACTCCTCCCAGGTCAGGGGTTATGATCTTTTTCTGAAGCACATCGGCTATTGCTTCATCAATGAGCGGAGCTCCGGGGTTGCCCATCCATTCCAGCAGCATCTTAACACAGAGGATTGCAGCGAATGGATTTGAAATGCCTTTTCCTGTGATGTCCGGGGCACTCCCATGCACAGGCTCGAAGAAGGCGTATTTTTCCCCTATGTTGGCGCTCGGGACGAGGCCCAGGCTTCCGACAAGAGCCGCACACATATCACTCAAAATATCCCCGAAGATGTTCGTTGTGACCACAACATCGTATTTTTCGGGGCGCATTATAAGGCTGTAAGCCATAGAGTCAACCAGCATATCACTGTATTCCACCCCATATGAGCTGGCAACCTGCCGGCAGACATCAAGAAAGAGCTTGTCAGACTTCAGGACGTTGGATTTGTGGACAATGGTAAGTTTGTTATTTCTCTGCTTTGCAAGCTTGCAGGCGTATTCCGCAATCCTCTCAGAGCCTTTTCTGGTAACTACTCTCTTAGTCCAGGAAAAGTCAGGACCTATTTCCTCGATCCCCGAATACAGCCCTTCGGTATTTTCCCTGACAATAATAAAATCGAAATCATTTCTCCCGGTAACGCCCATTATGCCAGGGATAGGTTTTACAGGCCTCACATTGGCATAGAGGTCAAGTTCTTTTCTGATTGTGAGAAGCACACTTTTGTAATTAGGGTCCGGAACCGTGGTGATTGCCCCAAAAAGGACCACATCACATCCTTTTATGGTTTCAATGTCTTCTTCTGACATTGCAGTTCCGGTTCGTTCCCATCTGGTATAGCCCAGTTCCAGGGAAACTTTCTCAAGCTCAAGCCCGAACGCATCCAGTACTTCCACAGCTGCAGGGATCACTTCTCTGCCGATCCCGTCACCTTCGATTACTGCCAGTCTCATGGTACTGCATCTATGGCTTGGAGTATATGAATCTGGCGTAACTGTTTAAGATTCTGAAGTCGATATTTCAGATCCAGAAAAAGAGTTTTAAGATCCTGAAAACAGATTTTTCAGATCCAGAGCAGGTGTTCGGCAAGGATTTTTCCGCCAAGTCCTATAAGGATCAGCCCACCAAGGACTTCAACTTCATGTTCAAAGAAATGGCCAATTCGGTATCCCAGAATCGCCCCGAAAAAAGACATGAAAAAAGTTACGCAGCCTATGATAATAACGGGTTCAAGTATAGGTATCTTAAGAACCGCAAAACTAATTCCAACTGCAAGAGCATCTATGCTTGTTGCAACTGCAAGCAAGAAAAGCACAGAATAGTTAAGGGAATTTACTTTCCCTTCCGGGTCTCCGTAAAGAACCTCATAAATCATTTTGCCCCCGATAAAGGTAAGAAGCCCAAAAGCAATCCAGGGAGCATAGTCTGAAACAAACCCACTTACTACACTTCCCCCAAGCCAGCCCAGCACCGGCATGAAAGCCTGAAAGCCCCCGAAAAAAATAGCCAGCTTCAGAGCATCATTGAGACTGAAAGGCCTTATCGTTGTACCACTGGACATGGAAACTGCAAAAGCATCCATTGCAAGCCCGAGCGCTAAGAGGAAATAGGTTAAAAAAGACATCGAACAGTTACTCCACTTTCATTTTATGATAGGATTTACCTGGATAAGAAATTAGGCAACACTTAAAGATTGCTGTAATGCAGTTGAAGGTTTCTGCAATGCAGATGAAGGGCATTTCAATATATCTGAGGGTTACTGAAATCCACTTAAAAATTAATAAAATTTAATTAAATGTTACCGAAATACATTTGAAGGACGCTGTAACATACATAATCTTTTTTGAAACATAGATTTTAAGCTTCCAGAATATCCAGCTTAGGAATCCCGGGCTTCTTTTTCCCTCAGCCGGTTCACAAGCCTCCTGACAGCCTCCGAAACCTGATATTCCGAAGCTCCCCAATGGACAACAGCCCCTTCAAAGTCATTGATTGTGACAAGCCCTGATTTCTCGGACCTGCAGCAGCGCGTAATAAAGGATTTTGAGGGCACTACTATTTCGGACTTAAAAGGACAGATATTTACGAAAGAATACTCAAGTTCCGGAAAACGCATTTCAAAAAGGGTCTTTGAGATCTCACACCCTACAAGAAGGTGTCCGTTTTCGGTCAGCACGTCCGAGTCCAGGCATTTTCCTTCAAGCCCTGATGAGCTGCAGGGAAAAACGGTATTTTCTCCTTCGAATTGCCTGAGGTCAATTATCTTTTCAGTAAATCGAATCTGCAGGTCCCCGAAAATACCGCTAGCTTCAAGCCTCCTTACAACCTGCAAAAGCCAAGCCGGTTCAGGGGGCGCAACATCAAGGATCTCTATTTCAAGGATGTTCGAGGGTTCAGGATCATGGACTATTGTGACATGCCTGTCCACACCTGTAAAAATGACAGTGTTCACCTTCCCTTTGCAGAGCTCCAATGCAGTCTCAATCAGAAGGGTACGGTCTTTTATGTTCAATTCCCTGTCATATTTGACCACCTCATCTCCAGAGGCGATCAGTTCGAGGCTCTCGACCTTTCTGAGAAACCCTTCCCCACTTTTAGTCACATGGTAAACTGCATACTCAAAGCTGCCTTTTTCGGGATTTTCTCTTTCTTCGACCAGGTACTCGGTAAGGAAATAAATGGTTTCTTCCGTACCCTCTGGAAGGGCTTTTGTTACGCCCACATACTTGTACTCATCAGGAAAAATCATAGTTATCGGTTGTTTGAATGTTTTCTGGATCTGGTTGGCTTACTGGACCAGATCCTGTTTCTTGTTAGTAATCTTGCTCAATCAAGTCAGTTAAGATATTAGTTACCATATTAACCAGTAATTTAACCAGTAATTTAACCAGTAATTTAACCAGTAATTTAACCAGTAATATCCATTACTATCTTAACCAGTTATTATTCCTTCTGCTGGCTCTGTATTTTTTTTCTATGGGCAACGAGTCCACCATCGGTCAGCATTTCAAGCAGGAAGTCAGGCAATTTGTTTCCACTGAACACACCTTTTCCTGAAACTCTGACCTCCCCTTTGAGCAGGTCAACTTCGATCTCGTCCCCTTCCTGGCACTCAACATCAGCTTCCATAAGGGGCAGCCCCACATTAATCGCATTTCTGAAAAAGATTCTTGCAAAGGACTTTGCTACAACGCAGGCTATTCCCGCGTGCTTTATAGCAAGAGGAGCTTGTTCCCTTGATGAACCGCACCCAAAATTTTCCCCTGCAACAATAATATCTCCAGGTTTTGCCTTTTTTGAGAACTCAGGGTCTATACCCTCCATCGCATGAACTGCAAAAACCTGCATATCCTTTGTCCGCAGATATTTTCCCGGGATAATTACATCAGTATCTATATCGTTTCCGAATTTCCATACTCGGCCTATGATAGGGTTTTCCATCACACATCACCTTTGAAGTAGGTTTTTTTAATAGTATATCTAAGTGGCGGATATGTAAAATCAAATTGCGTGCGGCCACCCCAACCTAAAGGATGGGGTATGCTGATGGGCCGCCCGCCCGGTTATTCTGGTACTTAGAAATCGTCAATTTTCCGTTGCCTAGACTTTAATCTATATGATTGAACCTCTGTTTTCGGTTTTCCCTGCGACTCCTTAATGTAGTGCTTGATTGTGTCAGCGGTTACATTTCCAACGGATCGATAGAATTTACCACTTGACCATAGACTTCCACCCCAATATCGTGTTCTCAGTTCAGGATGAAGCTTGAACAATCTGTAAGAACTACCTCCTTTCAAGTATTGAACCACCTCTGATAGAGAGGTGCTTGGGTGGAATTCCAGGAACAGGTGAACATGATTATCTACAACTTCCAGAGCATGGATTTTGTAGCCTTTCTCTGTGCAAATATTGTGGAATATAGACTCGCAATCCTTTTTAACTCGTTTATTGTAGAATATCTTGTATCGATACTTAGGCACCAACACGATGTGGTAGGTAATCTGACCATAGCCATGGCTAAAACTGCGCAATTCCAACGCTTATCACATCCTAGCCATAGGTAGCTGGAACCACCTGTGGCTATGGTGTCAAAAAACCTCATTTTACAAAAAAACGATGATTGATACAGTTTAAGCGAATACAAAACAGCCAGCGAGGGTTCACTTCATCCCCGACCTGAAGGTCAGGGTATTCGTGACCCTCTGCACTCCCATAGTAATAAAAAAGTACAGTAAAGAAAAACTGAAAGAAAAAACTGAAAGAAAAGCAGATGTGCAGAAGAACCTGAACCGCACATCTTATTGCTTTAGACTTTACTTCGAAATGCAAATCTTACTTTTAGACCTTTACTTCTTCTCCATTTAATACTGCTTCCTCACCGACCCTCACTTCCTTAATAGTAGTCCCATAGCTCACGACATAAGAACCTGAAGGTGCAGTATCGAACTGGGTCTCCCCGGGAATGGGGCCTTCGGTTGAATAGGGAACGGTAAACTCATACCTGCCCATAGAATCCGAAGTTGTCGACTGGGAATAGTCAAAGGTTCTTCCCTGGCCCGTTAGAATTGTCGTACTTATTTTGACTGTTTCATTAGGGGAAGCAGTTCCTGTGATTCTTGCACCCTTGACGTATTCGAAAATTTTGACATAACCCGTATCTGTTTCGGGGATTCTGTCTTCGAAAAGGAGATTGTAAACCTGTTTGTACACGACTTCCTGCGTCTGATACGCCCAGGTTTCGTGGACCAGACGATACTGCTTCAGGCCGTTTCCGTCCAGAATATGCAACCTTGACTCCATTGAGTTGAAGTAACGTGTGGAAGGAAGGTACTGATTTCCGTTCCCTGTCCAGTAAGACTGGTAGTATCCTTCAGTATCAAGGGTCCAGGCTGACATCGCATAGAACTTGCTTGTTGCCATTTCGACGTCTGAAACGATATAACGGGCTCCGGCTTTATCCGGGTTAGGGTCAACAGCTTCCAGCACTGCGGTTGCTTCTTCTTCGGATTGGGCTGTAAAGAAGGTGGAAGAACCGGGCTGGTTTTCATCTTCAATACTCCCTCTGCGCCCTCCAATTCCAGCCTGGAAAGGATTGGCATTGGGCATCCTGTGCCCGATCGTTTCAATCCAGTGCCCGTAATCCCACCAGGACATGACTCCGTATGCGGTATCCGGATACTGGAAGAGTTCGCCGTTCTCAGGGGCTTCGTAGACTGCGTTGTAATCCATGCCTGGGTCCGGAGTATAGGACTGGAGCCACATACAGGCTTCAATCCAGGGCCCATCAGGACCTCCTGTGCCTTTTGTAAGTTGCATTGCAGAGCCGTATACCGGGTAGATAAGAACAACTGCTATAGCGAGGACTGCAATCACCTGTTCTATTTTAACGAACTTCAAAAATCCAGGGATATCTGCAGGAGATTTCACACTGGATTTGAAATTCTCATTAAGCTGGTCCCATTTTACAAGTTCAAGCAGCAAGCCTCCTACATAAGCACTGAGAACTGCTACATTAATGGAGTAATAGTATGCAAAACGATTCTGACCGTAGATTGTAAGGAAAATTAAAAAACTCCAGACAAGAACCAGTACTTCTTCAGGCTTCGGCTTTCTGAAGATATTTACAGCCAGTATTAACATTCCGAGGAGAGACGCAAAGAATCCGGACATTGTGAAATTTCCAAAAACTCTCGAGAGAGTAAAAACTCCACCTTCGTAAAATATGGAAGAGGCTTCGGCAATTGTGGACGCTCCACCGGTTTTAATACCGAAAATTGTATTTGGAGCATTAATGACCAGTGAATAAAGGGAAGGAACTGCAATTTTTGCTGCCAGCAGTCCCAAAATAACAATTCCGAATATAACCAGTGGATAATAATAACCCTTTATATTTCCCCTGTTGAACTCCTTTTCAATGAGACTCAAGAACACAAAGCCAGTCATCGCTCCAAAAGCAGTGACAACATGGAACCAGGAATAATAATACATCGAAAAACCCATATCAGAGTGGACGAAGGGAAGTATAAGTATTGTACTTACAAGAAATGTGACTATGCCTGTAAACCCAAGGTAGTCACTGGATTCTTTACGGAAGTTATTCAGGATATATTGGAATACAGCATAAACTAAAGCGACTAATAAGAAAAGAGAAGCTCCAGGCCATGAGAGCTGATAAGCCGAATACATGATACCGGCCATAACAGAATATACCAGAGGCTCTTTCAGGACACTGAGATTTTTAGTAATTACATGCTCGAAACTCAACCCTTTTTCCTTTGAAGAAATCAAAGCCAGCATGAAAAACATCATGAAGAAAGTACTGAATAGAGCCTCAGCTACATGGTGGTCTGTAAAACCGATCATTGAACGGGACAAAAATTGTCCCGGGGCAAAGGCGATTAAAATTGCAGCCAATATCCCTGTTTTCCGTCCACCGAGACACTTTCCGATGTAGTAAACAGGAACGACCGTAAGGGCTCCGAGCACTGCAGGGAAATAAGCTCCTACAGTATTAACCAGTTCCTGACTGGGACTGCCCATCCCCAGGAACAGAGAGGTTATAGCCATCATCTGGTCAAACAGCGGACCGAAATGGATGTAACTTCCGTAAGGGTAGTCGGTCATCGGGTTGAAAAACATCCTGTTAGGGTAGTTTTCAAGGAGAGCATTCAAGGTCCGCATATGGTACCAGGGATCGTTGCCCCCAAACCTTACAAACCCATTGGATAGGAACACCGAATCTGATGGAAGTATTCTGATCCATAGAGCTACAAAACCAATTATTGCAACTGCCAGAGTATATGGCAAGCTGGATTTTAGTTTAGACTTAAACGTTGATACAGGACGATCCTGAGAACTCATAGTAATCTCCTTCAGGAGTACATTTTTGCAATCAAATATATAATCTAAATAATATATGATTTAAATAATATATATTTTATGTGATAGAGATTTGTGTAATATATAAGTTATACAATATATAAGTTATGTAAGAAGAAAAATCAAATCGATTCAAATGAAACGGTTTATGATCCTGATCAATTACACTTTAAGAAACCCTAAACCTCTAAAATAACTTTTTTAATAGTATATCTAAATAACGGACAAATAGTAGAAATAAGTAAGTGTTTTATAAAAAGTGACCGGCTCCTTCAAAAAAACCCAGAATAGTTGAGAATAATAGTGTCAACAACACGCATTTGGTGCCAGGAGTCATTCCCATTGAACCTTACAAAGCCGTTGGACAGGAAAACGTTGTATTTAGGAAATATTCGAATCCAGAATACAATTATAGCAACCATTATTTTACAGAGCAAGTTGTCTTTTTTTGGAATAGGCCTTGGTTTCTCTAATAATGCATTAAAACTTTAATGTTTTACTCACTTTGAGTAGATACCTTATAAAGTTGTTGTTCTCAGGTTTTCTATTACCCAAATAATAACAAATAAAAAAATAAAGAATACACGAATAACATATAAGTTAATTATTATTAATATAATATATGATATCTTTGTAAAGAATGAGAAAAAATATAAATAGTGTTCCAAATTTAAGTCTGATATGTAAAACATACATAAAATCGAAAGGAAAATCCCATGAAAATTCTTGTGATACCAACCACTGATTGGATCAGACATCCCGTGCCTAACAGGCTTAATTTCGTATTTGATATCCTTGCAGAAAAACATGAAGTGTATGTTCTGCATTTCAACCTCAAAGCGTTCAAAAATAACAAGCCAAGAAAAACAGCTTGCAAACTTGTGGATACAAAATTTATAGATGTGGGAGATCCTTCTCTATATTATTTGTTAAATTGGCCAAAGCACTTTATGAAAATGAGAGAGATAATTAAAGAAAAAGATATAGATGTAGTACTCTCCACAAATATTCTTCCATCGTTTTTGATAAATATGTTAAATGTTCCCGTAGTTTTTGATTACCTTGATCACCTGGAAGAATCTGCATCAGTATATTATCCGGAGTCTTTTTTTGGGAAAATTGTCAAGAAAGGAGTAGGGCAGATTACAAGGTACAATCTGAAACATGCAGCTTCTGTAATAACTGTCACCCAGGAACTCAAAGATTTTCTTGCAGAAATAGGAGTAGAAGACGCAGAAGTTATCCCAAATGGGGTAAATTGCAGTCTTTTAAAACCTATCCCTAAAGAAGAAGCAAAAAAAGCACTTGACCTTAAAGGAAATGTTATTGGATATGTGGGTTCCCTTGAGCACTGGGTAGACCTAGAAACTGCTGTCGAGGCTCTCCCTGACCTGAAAGTAACGCTTCTGGTTGTGGGTCCGGGATTATTTACAGATTACGGTGAGAAAATCAAAGAAATGGCAAACAAGCTAGGAGTTTCGGAAAGGATCAGGTTTACAGGGGCTGTACCCTATGAGGAGCTCGGAACCTATATTTCGGCTATGGATATAGGGCTCAATACATTGAAAAAAATGGATAAAAACGAATATGCAGCTGGAGGAAAAGTCTTTAATTACCTTGCTTGCGGAAGGCCTGTTTTATCCAGCAGGACAATTTCCCTTGTAAGAATGCTCGGGGATAACTTATTTTACTACGATGATAAGGAAGGGTTCATAAGGGAAACAAAAAGAATTCTGGAGACTCCGGATAATGAGAAAAAATATAGAGAACTTGCAAAGACTTTTGACTGGGAAGTCCTTGCCCGAAAATACGAAGAGGTCTTGAGGAGAGCCATATGAGAGTTTTATTGCTTGCTAACCAGCCCGAACATACCACAAGACTCAAAATGTTCCAGAGTACCCTTGAAGAACTGGGATACGACACGCTCATCCCCAAATTTAACACCAGAAACTGGATACAGATCTCAGGCCTTGCCAAACAGTTCATAAAAAAAGAAAAACCTGATGTAGTCCACCTTTTTAATGTGCCAGATATAATATATCACGATTTGCCGAAATTAAAAGGAACCTGCTTTAAAAAGATGATCTATGACTACAGGTCTCCCTGGGGCATTGAACTTGAAATGAGTTTCAGGGCTCCCGGCAGGATGATGGCTGAATATTTTGAAAAAAAATTGGCAGCAAGTGCAGACCTTATAACCACAGTAAACGGGCCTCTTGGAGAAAAAGTAAAAACATATACCGAAGACGGAAAACAAGAGGTCTATGAAGTCCCTAATTACCCCAAAAATAGTTTTATGACGGGAGAGGATTTAGCAGAAGACGGGGCCATAACATTTCTGGGAAGAGTTTGCGAGCAGGAAGGGATCGGAAATTTCCTGAATATGGCGAAAAAGTATCCCGATGAAAAATTCAGGATCGTGGGAGACGGCCCATTTTCAAAGTGGTATCTGGCAAAAAAGCTTCCAAACGTAGAATTTCTGGGATGGCAGCCTCATGAAAAGGTGGCAGGGATAATCAAAAAAGCCAGAATATGTATGATCCCCCGGAAAGAAAATACTTTGACTCCCTATTCGACGGATAAGAGCATCTGGAAACTCAACGAATACCTTAACCTTGGGAAACTGGTTATAGCCTCAGGGATCACAAAAGAAGAAGACAGGAAGAACCTGCTGATAGTAAAAAGTTCTGAACTCGAAAATGCTGTCCATGAGTATCTTGACAAAAAACCAGAGAAATTGAACTCTGGAGATTACCGCTTCTGGGAATCAAACACCAGGAAAATAAAAGAAGTCTATGAAAAAATCCAGTGAAGATTGGAAACTAAAATAAAAAATAGAGATTCATATGTCTTCGGTTAAGAAAGGAACCATAATAAATTGCACCTATTTCTACAGCAGTTATCTAAAATTTTAATATAATATAAGCTGGAGCAAAGTATCGATTTTAGGTAAAGAGGGCAAAGTTTGAGATCGATTTATGGTACAAAATCGATAGCTTTCGGGCAAGAAAACTCCTTAACCGATGACCAATGAATAGAGATTCATACGTCATCGGTTAAGCGTTAGGGAATCACTCTCGTATGTGTTTTTATAATAATAATCTAAATATTAGTGCATCTATGTCTCCTCGTCCCCCACCTACTCTTGAAGACTCTCTTCGGGAAATGTTTCCCGAAGAGTGGTTAAGGCAAACTGCCAAAGAAACTGGCCTCATAGTACGTGAGCGTAAAATTGACCCTGTCATCATCTTTTGGGTTTTAACTCTTGGTTTTGGTGTACGCTTGCAGCGTACACTTGCCAGTTTGAAAAGAGGATATGAAAAAGAATCAAATAAGACATTAAGCGACAGCAGCTGGTACTATAGATTCACTCCAGAACTTGTTGAGTTTCTTCATCAGTGTGTTATTCACGGCATAGAAGAGCTTGCAAAAGAACCTGGTAGAAAACTTAGCAAAAAACTCGAAAACTTTCAGGATGTTCTCATTCAAGACAGCACAATTGTTCGTCTTCACTCATCTTTAGCAGACAAGTTTCCAGCAGCAAGAGCAAGAACAGTATCAGCTGGGGTAAAAGTGGGAGTTATGGTAAGTGCAGTTGCTAATGGGCCTAAAACAGTTGCTCTGTACTCTGAAAAAACAGCTGAGATCAAAACATTGAAAATCGGCCCATGGATCAAAGACCGTATTCTTCTTGTTGATCTTGGATTTTACAAAACTCAAATGTTTGCAAGAGTTGAGGAAAACGGAGGATATTTTGTCTCAAGAATAAGGAAGAATATGGATCCTATTCTTGTTTCTGTTGAAGAAGGACTTTCTAAGACAAAAAGCAAAGAGTTCGCGGAAAAACCTGTTAGTGAGTGTATTAAACAACTCTCTGGAAAAGATATTGATGCAGTTGTAAAAATAGCATTCAAAAGAAGAGCGTATAAGGGCAAACAAAAGCGGGATGAGATGCTTGTACGTCTTGTTGCGGTATATAATGATGAGGATGAAAAGCATCACATATATATCACAAATATTCAGAAAGATGTTTTGAATGCAAAAGACATTGCAAAATTATATGGAGCAAGATGGGACATAGAACTGCTGTTTAAGGAGTTGAAAAGCAAATACGCTCTTGAAGTTCTTGAAACAAAGAATGTGCAGGTAATTGAGGCTCTAATATGGACAGCAATGTTGACACTAATCGTTAGCAGAAGAATTTATTCTCTCGTAAGAAACTCGACAGCTCATCCTGAAAAAATGGCTCAATATACGCAGTTACGTTGGAGCACAATATTTGCAGAGAATGCATCAGATTTGTTGACAGTAATTCTGAATAGATGTGGAATTCAAAGAACTTTTGAAACGATAATGAGTGTATATGAAAGTCAAGCATTGGACCCGCATGTAAACAGAGAAAGGTTCAGAGAAGAATTCTTTTTATGAAAAGGTGAAATGAAAAACACTATTGGTAGATGGAAGTAAGTTCTTAACCGATGACCAATGAATAGAGATTATATTATACACTCTGGGAATTATACTTCTTTGGTAGTAGGAAATTAACATGAAGATTGTATCAGTAGTCGGTGCCCGCCCTCAATTTATAAAATGTGCGCCTGTGTCCCGTATCATCCGAGAGCAACATGAAGAAATACTTGTCCATACAGGCCAGCACTATGACCCCAAAATGTCCGATGTCTTTTTTGAAGAACTCGATATCCCAAAGCCGGACTACAACCTTGGTATAGGGTCGGGTACCCAAGGGGAGCAAACCGGCAAAATGCTCATAGAAATAGAAAAAGTGCTTTTGAAAGAGAAACCAGACATTGTGCTTGTCTACGGAGATACAAATTCTACACTTGCAGGCGCACTTGCTGCTTCCAAGCTGCACATCAAGGTAACACATGTGGAAGCTGGACTGAGGTCTTTTGATAGAACCATGCCTGAAGAGATTAACAGAGTCATAACCGATCACATCTCGAATATACTATTCTGCCCGACTGATACTGCAGTGATGAACCTGAAAAATGAAGGCATTACTGAAGGTGTATACAATGTTGGGGATGTAATGGTAGACGCCCTTAAGTATAACCAGAAAATTGCAGAAGAAAAATCAACTATTTTACAGGATCTTAATCTCAATCCAAAAGAGTTCCTTTTAGCAACCGTACACCGTGCCTCCAATACGGACAATAAAGAAAAACTCTCATCAATTGTAAAAGCATTTTCCGATGCAGAAGCAACAATAATTTTTCCCGTACATCCAAGAACCAAAAAATATCTGAAAGAATACGATTTGTGGGAAAAAATTCTTACGAACACAAAAGTAATTCCTCCGGTAGGCTATCTCGATATGTTAAAACTCGAATCAAATGCCAGAAAGGTCATCACAGATTCAGGAGGAATACAAAAAGAAGCCTATATGCTTGGGATACCCTGCATAACTTTAAGAGATAACACGGAATGGGTAGAAACAGTTGAAGAAGGCTGGAATATACTTGTTGGCGCAAATTATGAGAAAATAGGAGATGCTATTGAAAATTTAGAGGGTGCTGATAGGAGAAATAGTGTATTTGGGGACGGAAGTGCAAGTGAAAAAATATCCCAAAAGATAAATGCTCGAGAAACATGAAGATACTGCACATAAGGAACATTGCAAATGTAGCATACAACATGACCCTACAACAAAAAAAAATGGGCCATGAAGTTCTTTTATTTGAGATAATTCAAAATAACACCAGTGAATATACTGACATTTCATTAAATCTCCCTTTAAAATATTCTAAAAAAGATATTTTCAACCGGTTCCAAATCATATCAAAGAACCTTTTGGGGATCATGCTGAAAGAAAAATTTGACATATTCCATCTTCACGATGCAGGAATATTTCCTCAAGATATAGATATACCGCTTTTGTTCAAACGTTTCGGCAAGGTTGTAGTCCACTGGCACGGCAGTAAATTAAGAAATAATGGCAGAACTTTTGGATCAAAATTTGCAGATGCCGAAATAGTTTCAACCCCGGACCTTCTGGAATATGCCCCGAAAGCTACATGGATTCCAAACTGTATTCCCTGGCACGGGTTAAGTAAAATTGATCGAAATGATGATAGAATAATAATCGGACATGCCCCAACAAACAGATTCTACAAAGGTACAAAATATTTTTTGGAAGCGATGGAACAACTCAAAAAGAAATATCCAAACGTTGACTGCTTGTTAATTGAAAATCAAATTGCGTGCGGCCACCCCAACCTAAAGGATGGGGTATGCTGATGGGCCGCCCGCCCGGTTATTCTGGTACTTAGAAATCGTCAATTTTCCGTTGCCTAGACTTTAATCTATATGATTGAACCTCTGTTTTCGGTTTTCCCTGCGACTCCTTAATGTAGTGCTTGATTGTGTCAGCGGTTACATTTCCAACGGATCGATAGAATTTACCACTTGACCATAGACTTCCACCCCAATATCGTGTTCTCAGTTCAGGATGAAGCTTGAACAATCTGTAAGAACTACCTCCTTTCAAGTATTGAACCACCTCTGATAGAGAGGTGCTTGGGTGGAATTCCAGGAACAGGTGAACATGATTATCTACAACTTCCAGAGCATGGATTTTGTAGCCTTTCTCTGTGCAAATATTGTGGAATATAGACTCGCAATCCTTTTTAACTCGTTTATTGTAGAATATCTTGTATCGATACTTAGGCACCAACACGATGTGGTAGGTAATCTGACCATAGCCATGGCTAAAACTGCGCAATTCCAACGCTTATCACATCCTAGCCATAGGTAGCTGGAACCACCTGTGGCTATGGTGTCAAAAAACCTCAT
This sequence comes from Methanosarcina sp. WWM596, assembly GCF_000969965.1. Lineage (GTDB taxonomy): Archaea > Halobacteriota > Methanosarcinia > Methanosarcinales > Methanosarcinaceae > Methanosarcina. Next base: position 1,043,136 of record NZ_CP009503.1, on the reverse strand, counting down.
TTTACAAAAAAACGATGATTGATACAGTTTAAGCGAATACAAAACAGCCAGCGAGGGTTCACTTCATCCCCGACCTGAAGGTCAGGGTATTCGTGACCCTCTGCACTCCCATAGTAATAAACCCCATAAAGAAGCAATGCAATTGCTGCAAACCTGTGATATAGTTGTTGATTCAGTTGGTTTTTATGATAAAAGACAGGTTGGGTGGTATGGAGTTCTTACAAACGAAGCCCAACAGATGGAAATTCCATGCTGTACATGGATCAAACCAGAACTTGAGCACTTTCTGGATCAGCCCAGTGGAATCGTGAATATAACAGCAGAGAATATTACACAAAAATTAGAAGAATTAATAGTGGATAAGAACCTGAGAATAGAGCTTGGCAAACAAGGAATAAAATATGTAAAAGAAGTGCATGATAATAAAGATATATGTCAAAAAATACTTCAGGTTTATAAAAAAATAATTTGAATTATATATGGGATAAAAATGAAGTTAATCCATAATATAGAATATGTACTAAATACATCTGCATTTAACTGCATATATTTGCTGAACTCAGCAATAAGTAAAAAAGATAAAAAACTTATTGGATTTGCTAATACTTATTTTAATGGAAATATAAAATACCTATATGAAGAAATGAAAAAATATCCAGGACTTAAAATTTATTTTGTAACATCACAAAAATCGGAATTAAAATTTCTGCAGAACAAAGGTGTAGAAGCTTATTACTGTAGAGATACAAAAAAGATTCCTTTATTCGTAAAAACCAATGTATGGATTACAAGCCATGGAACATTTTGCATCCCAAGCCATTATTTGTATAAATTATTCAAAAAACGTAGAAGTAAATGGGTTGATACCTGGCATGGCATAGCTTCGCTCAAAAAAACTCCACGAGCTAAAGGGTTAAAAAACTATGACATTGGATTTGTGTCTTCTGAATATTATATACATTACTATGCATCACAAGAAAAAGGAATTTCGGATAAATTAAAGATTACTGGATTTCCGAGAACAGATATTCTACTGGATAATAGTTTGGATAGGCAGAAAATTATCAGTGATTTGAATATTACCAAGAACAAAAAAAATGTTCTTTATGCTCCGGGCTGGGGCAATCCTGACGCAAGTGAAAATAAGGAAAAATCCCTTTTTCCTTTTGAAAAAGATGAAATTATGCTTGATAAATTAAGCAAATTTTCTGTAGTTCATGATTGCAATATACTGATCAGAACACATCCAAACTGGGAAAGAGATAACAAGGAATATTCTACAAGGCTTATTAAGAAGATAACTGGTACAAAAAATATCTATTATATTCCATCTAGTAAATTCCCTGTTACTGAACCAATTCTATATATTAGTGACATTCTTATAACAGATCATTCCAGCATAGCTGATGATTTCATTCTTTTAAAAAGACCGATCATATTCATGGATACTGGCATTCCTCAAGACCTTCTTGTTTTCCCTTTTAAAGACAGAGCCGGAATTGTTGTGAAAAATAAGGATGAATTTATGGTTGCTCTGAATAATTGTTTAATCAATCCTTTTGAATATTATAATAATCTAAAAGAAAAACAGGAAACGTTCGTTAAAAAAATATACAAGTATTCAGATGGTAAATCCTCTGAAAGATGTGTTGAAGAAATTATGAAACTCATTAGATAAACTTTGTATATTTGTTTGAAATCAAAAAGAAATCACTAATAAGTGTAAATAAGAGGTTTCATATGCAGGCAATTATTTTAGCGGCCGGGATGGGGAAAAGGTTAGGAGAATTAACGAAAAACAATACCAAATGCATGATTTCAGTGCATGGGAAAACTCTTATTGAAAAGACTCTTGACATCCTGGAAAAAACAGAGGTCAAAAGAGTTATTTTAGTTATAGGATATCAGGGTGAAAAGCTTAAAAAGTTTATTGGATCTTCTTACAAAGGGCTTGAGATCATATATGTAGAAAATGAGATTTATTATAAAACCAACAACATCTATTCATTATATCTTGCTAGCGATTACTTAATTGAAGATGACACTCTGCTTCTTGAAAGTGATTTAATCTTCGATGAAAAGATAATCTTCGATTTGATAGCTCACCCTTTTCCCAATTTGGCCGTTGTATCAAAATACGAATCATGGATGGATGGAACAGTTGTCACTATAGATAAGGATGACAATATCGTTCGTTTTATTCCTAAAAAACATTTTAAGTATCAAGAAATTTCGGATTATTATAAAACCGTCAACATATATAAATTCTCAAAAGCTTTTTCATTAGAGAGCTATGTTCCTTTTTTGAAAGCTTATAGTTCTGCCATTGGTAATAATGAATATTATGAGCAGGTACTGAGAGTAATTGTCTCCCTTGAAAAGCAGGATCTTAAAGCTTATAAATTGTCAGCTGAAAAATGGTATGAAATTGATGATATTCAAGATCTGAACAATGCTGAAACAGTTTTTGGAACTGAAAATAATAAACTTGAACTGTTTCAAAAAAGGTATGGTGGATATTGGAGATTCCCTCATTTAAAGGATTTTTGTTATTTGGTCAATCCATATTTTCCAAATGATACAATGCAGAATGAGATGAAATGCTATTTCTATGATTTATTGTCCCAATATCCTTCAGGCTTGGATATTCAAAATATTCTAGCATCAAAGATGTTTGGATGTCACAGCAATCAAATAATTGTTGGAAATGGGGCTGCAGAACTGATTAATTCTCTTTTAACAATCTCCAATGGAACTGTGGGTGTGATATACCCTACTTTCAATGAATATCCGGAGAGAGTGCAGGCTAACAAACTCAAAACGATGTATCCTAAGAATGAAAATTTTTCATACTCTGCAAAAGATCTTCAGAAATTTAGCCACGATATTGACAATCTTATTCTTATAAATCCAGATAACCCGAGTGGGAACTTTATTCCGGTTGAAGATGTGATTGAACTGGCAGATCATCTTAGAAAAAATAATAAGAAACTTATCCTTGATGAATCGTTTGTGGATTTTACATCTAAAGGCGCTACAAATTCTTTGATTCATAAAGATCTCCTAAATGAAAATCCAAATATGATAGTAATCAAAAGTATAAGCAAGAGTTATGGCGTTCCGGGTATTAGATTGGGAGTTATGGCCACGTCTGATTCCGAATTACTTTGCAGAGTTAAGAAAAATATATCGATCTGGAACATAAATTCCTTTGCGGAGTTCTTTTTGCAAATTATTGGAAAATATGAGGGAGAATACATTGAAGCATGTAATAAAATAGCTTCAGAAAGGGATCGATTTTATGGAAAATTATGTAAAGTGCCTTTTTTGAGAGTGATCCCTTCTCAGGCAAATTATTTTTTATGTGAAGTTAAGGGTAAGTTTAGTTCTACTGAATTGACAGACTTATTACTAAGAAAATATGACATATTTATAAAAGATTGTAAAGGGAAAGCCGGTTTTGATAACAAAAACTATGTAAGAATTGCTGTTAGAGATTTTGACGATAACGAATATTTAACGGAAATTTTGCATTCAATATGAGGAAGAATACATGAAAATCGCTATTTGTTGTGAAAGTAATACCAATTATGTTCTTTCTTGAGTTAGAGGTGTTTTTATGGAAGTTATAACTCATGATATGATAAGGGAGCTTGATATTAGCCCAGAACAAAGTATTCAATGGGTAGAAAATGGTTTCAAGATGAAACATGAATGTCAGCTTCCCCCTAAAACTAGCTTAAAGTTAGAGGGCAATATATTTTATAATACAATGCCCTGTATCATGGAAACCATCAACAGTGCTGGAGTGAAAGTAGTTTCAAGATATCCAAAAAGAAGCCCATCTTTAGAAAGTCACATTTTATTGTATTCTACTGAAACAGGAAGTCTTGAAGCTATAATTGATGCAACTTGGATTACAGCAATGAGGACTGGAGCTGTGGCTGCTTTAGCTATTAAAACCTTTGCAGTAAAGAATTTTCAAACGGTATCTTTAGTTGGATTAGGAAATACTGCAAGAGCAACTTTTGAAGCATTGTTAAGTATATATAAAGATAAGCTTTTAAAAATTAAATTACTAAAATATAAAGATCAAGCCGAGGATTTCATTAATCGTTTTTCAAAAGCTCCTAATGTTGAATTTGAAATATGTGAAAACTTTGAAGAACTAGTCTTTAACGCTGATGTTATACTTTCCTGTGTAACCGTAGCAGAGAATCTATTTGGAAGAGATGAGTTATATAAAGAAGGTGTTCTAGTGGTTCCTGTTCACACCCGTGGATTTCAGAATTGCGATCTGTTTTTTGACAAAGTATATGCTGATGACAAAGAACACGTTTCTAATTTTAAATACTTTGATCGTTTTAAGAAATTTGCTGAATTTTCAGATGTATTATTAGGAAAAACAGAAGGACGGGCTGACGACAATGAAAGAATCTTAAGCTATAATATTGGTATTGCCCTTCATGACATATATTTTGCTAGACAAATTTATGATAGATTGATGAATAAAGGCAAAATTATTAATTTCAAAACTCCAAACGATAAATTTTGGTATTAACTAGAAATTCTATACCCATCCAGATTTATTATTTAGAATTGCCTAAGTTATAAGAGTAACTACTCAGGTTTTAGAAGCGACATCGTGCGACCACATATATAAGTAAAGGCATACATTCCAATCTGTCTAATCTGTAGCGATATCGACAGCAAATAAGAATCTATAACAAATATACAAATATTGACAATATGCTTAAATAAACAATTTTTCGCTATCGTGGGCTACACTTCCAAAATGTGAATAGTTACTTATAAGATATCGATTTTGGGATCAAAAATTTGAAATTCCAAAACTGAATGTTTATAAGTAACTCATATCTGAAAAGATCGTTAAAATCATTAACTCTTATTATAAATCTTTTATTTTGCGGGACATAAAAATTTAAACTTTTTCTTGATCTTTGGGTCGTGTCAGTGAGTCATTGATCAGATTTGAGAAACAAACAAATTCATCTTGCTTGGCAATAGTTGTGAAAAGGTCTTAGACAATTGGTTTTCAATGACTAAAACCCACGATCAAAAAATTGAATCGGAAAATAATTATTCAGAAAATACAAAACACCCTCCAAATATAGAAAAACGCTATTAATTAAAATATTCTAAATTGTAACGGCTACCCACCGAATATATGTTGAAAAACATTGTTTATAAATTTATTGTGTGCGACTATTATTTAACTATGGTCAAATAGTGACAACTGAAATGATACTGTGGAAAGAGAGTTATATTATGCCCAGCTCAAATAATATCATTCACCGCATTATGCAAATTGAACAATTGCGTCGCCAGAGCATTGTGACCCTTTCCACAACAATATTACTCACCGCAATTGGTTTTTTAAGTACAATGTATTTTGCCCATTCTGTTGGAGAATCAGTACTGGGATCATACTTTCTTTTTTTAGCCTACTTTAATACCTTAACCCTGATCCTGGATGGTGGTTTGGGAGGAGCAGCAGTTAAGAGGATAAGCGAAGGAAGAGAAAAAAATGAATATTTCACGACAGTTTTTGTATTAAGGATCTTTCTTGTAGGAGTTTCTATAATTATACTTCTTTTTGCCAGGCCTATCCTTGAAAATGTCGACCAATCAGGAATGTATTCATGGCTGTTTATAGCTTTAATTATCGGGATTTTCTGGAATAGTGTTTCAAATGGGAACTACGGCTCCGGGAAAGTGGGATTAAATCAAACTTGTGGGTTTATAAGCAGTGCAGGATGTACGGTTTTTCAGGTGATTGCCGTATACCTGGGTTTCGGGGCAAATGGGCTTGCCGGGGGCTTTATATTTGGAATGATCGCAGCCACTGTAATAGGATTTCATTATTTAGACCTCAGATTTAAAAGATTTAATACCGAACATTTAAAAAGCATATTTTCATATTCCTTCTGGATTTTTTTAGCTTCAAGTGGAAGCCTTGTATTCAGCTATGCCGACACAATAATTATAGGACAGTTTTTAGAAACCGCCGATGTTGGGATATACAGGGTAGCATTTCAATTTACAACAGCTGCAACCTTTACAACACTCGCAATGAAAACGGTACTCTTCCCAAAAGTGAGCAACTGGAATGCAAACGGAGAATTAAAAATGGCAGAGAATGCCTTTGCAAAAGGCATAACATATTCTTTGCTGCTTGCAGTACCTGTTTTTGCAGGAGGAATTATACTCGGGGATAAAATGCTCTATTTCTTTTATGGAGAAGGTTTTGCACGGGGCACGCAGACCTTTTACGTGCTACTGGCAGTGCAACTTGTAAATGTGTTCATGTTTCTGCAAACCATGTATCTGAATGCCCTGAACCACCCAAAAGAATCATTTAAAGTAACAGCGGTAGCAGCAACTGCAAATATAGCCCTTGATTTCATGTTGATTCCGATCCTTGGGATCCTCGGAGCAGCGGTTGCAACTCTTATTACCATGATCCTGAACTCTTTACTCGCATACCTGGCATTGAAACGTATGATTCACGTTAGACTTGAATACCAGGAAATAAAAAATATCGCAATCGCAACTATAACAATGGGACTGGGGGTGGGATGTTATCGGATTTTAGTGCCTTTATCAAACATATGGCTTACATTAATCCCAATAATACTGGGAGCTATTTTGTACGTTCTCCTGCTCTTAAAACTTGACTCCAATATCCGGAGTGAAATAATACAGATCGGAAAGCAGATAGGATTACAGTAACCCCGTAAAATAAAAATATAAAGAATACATCCGCATTCGCGGAGTAGAACTTCCAAAAAAAAAGCCTTCACACAATAATATCATTGTTAAAAGTTTAGTTGGAGGATGGATCACACGATTCCAGGCTCGTGTAATTTACTCCTATTTTAACCAGTCCATCTCTCCAGACACTAACGTTTATGCTAATAGCCTCTTATCAGCTTCTCCCATAAACATCATCAAACCTGACAATGTCCCCTTCGTCCACAAGCTCTCCTAACTGTACCTCAATAATCTCCAGCGGAACCTTCCCCGGATTCGATAACCTGTGCTTTTGTCCGGCTCTGATAAATGTGCTTTCCCCAGGCCTCAGGAAAAACTGATCTCCATCCACTTCCACGCAGGCCATGCCTTTTACAACCACCCAGTGTTCACTCCTGTGGTAGTGCAATTGCAGGCTTAACTTATGATCAGAAAGCACAGTAATATTTTTTATTTTATGACCGGGAGAAGCATCAAGGAGTGTATATGAACCCCAGGGGCGGTAGACTGTTTGCCCGATAAATGCTCTTTCATCGTTCCTGCCCTTCAGGTCGGTGACTATTTCCTTTACTTTCTGGCTGCTGGATTTGGGACATATTAACAGAGCATCACTCGTGTCAACAATAACCATATCCTTAATATCAATCAGGGAAACGATTTTGCCACATTTCGAATACACTAGGTTGCCGTCTGAGTTGAGAAGCATGGAGTCACATTCATGGATCACGTTTCCTACTGAATCCTTTTCCAGCTCGTCATAAATTGCCGCAAAGTTTCCAAGGTCACTCCATTTCTGGTCCAGCTTTACGACAGCAACTCTATCAGACTTTTCCATTATGCCGTAATCAATGGAAACCTTATCCACACATGCATAAATGTCATTAATACTGCCCCCTTTCTCAAAGCAGGCAAAAACCGAAGGCGCGTGTTTTTTGACTTCTTCAAAGAAAAGCTGCGTCTCAAAAAGGAACATCCCGCTATTCCAGAGACAGCCTTCTTCAATGTATATTTGTGCGGTTTCAAAATCAGGCTTTTCTCGGAATTCCGAAACCTTGTAACCAGGCTCGCAGGACTCTGAAGCTTTAATGTAACCGTATCCTGTATGAGGGAGTGTAGGAATAACCCCGAAAGTGACCAGATAATCCGAAGCCAGCTTTTCAGCTGAAGAAATCGTTGCCATTGCAGCTCTGTCAAGCACATGATCGGAGGAAAATACCCCTACGATTGAATTCCCGAATTTTCTATCAATCTCTTTCATTCCAAAGAAGATTGCAGGAAGTGTGTTCTTGCCTTCGGGCTCGATCAGGACATTCTCAGGAGGAATTGAGTATCCCATTTCCTTGATCTGTCCGATCACGAAAAATTTCTGGGCTTCGTTCGTTACCACAAAAATCTCAGAAATATCTGAAACCTCAAAACATCGAAGCACTGTTTCCTGAAAAAGTGAGGTCTCACCGAATTTTAAAAATTGTTTGGGATACATTTCCCGGCTGAGAGGCCAGAGTCTCGTCCCTGAGCCGCCTGCAAGAATTATCGACTTAATCCTGTCATCTCCTTTAGGTGTTGGTAAAATACATCTGATCTAAGTAGAGCCCACTCAATATAAATGCATGGACTGTTTTGAAGTAATGGAATTTTTGAAACAATTTTGTTGAAATAACCAGATCTAACCAGATCATACATACTACATACTTGAAAAAGTGATTATTCAAGCAATATATTAAAAACAGTTGTTAAATAAACTTTGCCCGGGGAAGCTGAGAATAAAAAAGTGAGAAATTATAGTTTTCCGGGTTCAATAAGTCCGGTTCAATGAATCCGGTTCAATAAGTCCGGTTCAATGAATCCGGTTCAATAAGTCCGGTTCAATGAATCCGGTTCAATAAGTCCGGTTCAATGAATCCGGTTCAATAAGTCCGGTTCAATGAATCCGGTTCAATAAGTCCGGTTCAATGAATCCGATTAACAAAGTCCGATTCACTGGGGCCATTTGTTACCCATTTAAAAGTTCACTGTAGTTCACTTGTTTTTACTGTATTTCACTTATTATCTTCGTAAAAATCGCTTCCTCCCCAACCCATTACTCTTTTTATGATAAATATTCCGAGAGCGAATACAAATAAGGCAAATCCCAAAAGAGAAACCGTAAGGGAACGTTCATTGTTTTGGAAAAGTGGAGGGCGAAGTATAAGAGGCATATAATCGATATTACCTTCTCCCAGGTCATATGAAGCATCGCAGAATCCATCATCATCCAGATCTTCAATAACACACATGGCTGTGCTTTGAGGATCAGTCCAATAGTTTCCACCGATATAAGAACCCCCCGCAATATTTATTCCTCTCTCCCGAGTTATATTCCAGGTATTCTCTGAGTTAATACCTTCATAACCGATATTTACAGTGTTTTGAAAGAAGTTATTATAAATGAGGTTTCTACTGCTATTTGAGAGCATAAAGCCATACTCGGTATTGTAATGAAGGAGATTTCCAATAACACGGTTTTCGTCTGAAGCTTCAAGCAAAATGCCATCCAGACTGTTCATTTTCACCCTGTTGTTGATAACCCAATTATCTTTCGAAAATTTCAGGAAAATTCCTACCTCATTCCCAGAAACATCATTTAGATTCAACATATTGGTAGCAGAAGATTCAAGATAAATTCCCAGGCGATTACTGGAAAGATTATTGTTGCTTATCATAATTCCATGCGTATCCTCCAGATAAATGCCAGCTTTCTGAGTATCATTAGCGCCATTTATGGAAAAACCACTTATAGTTACGTTATTTGCAATTACATGAAATACATGATCATGAGGATTTTTTGCAGTTACAATATTTTTTTCAGGCTTTCCAGAGATTGAACGAACAGAAATTTCTTTGTCAAGATATATGTTCTCAGTATAAAGTCCATTATACACATAAACCGTATCTCCAGCCTCGGCTGCATTCACGGCCTCCTGAATAGAGGGAAAGTCCTTATTACCGTCACTCCCCACAGTGATTCGTCTGGCACCCGCAGAGCCTGAGCTGAGCAACAAAAGTAAAAAACCTATTGCAAAACAGATTTTTACGGATCTTATGATTTTCAGTAATATCACCTCAAAGAGACCGACCCCTATCACCCTGTTCCCCATATTCAGGAGGGCCCCTGTATTCAGAAGATAAGACTTAGAATCCCGGATCTAAAATACCATAACATTAAAAAATAATAATTGAATAGTAATATAAATAGATTGAGGGATATACTTATTGAATCATAGTTTCTGAGTAATCTGCCGACAAAGTCCCCCCCATTAAATTCTTTTCATACCCGGGTCTCCATTAAATTCTTTTCATATCCAAGCCTTTAATTTCAGGCTTTCGACTGGAAGACCTCCATACTGCCTTTTACTTATATCCAAATCTTCAGCCAGAGTTTTAACCGAGAACCCTGCTTTTTTTAAAAGGCCCAGATACTCCTTTTTTAACACAGCTCCGGCAACACAGCCTGCAAGCAGGTCTTTGTTGTTTTTAAGATCTTCGGGTAGCTCAGCCAGGAGGACCATATCCGAAACATACATCCTGCCTTCTGGCTTCAGCACCCGGAAAGCTTCCCTGAAAACCTTTTCTTTATCCGGCGCGAGGTTAATCACACAGTTGCTGATAATAACATCCACCGAGCGATCATCAATCGGAAGTGCTTCAATATCCCCCTGGCGGAATTCAACATTTAAATATCCATATTGTAGGGCGTTAACCTGAGCTTTTTCAACCATTTCAGGAGTCATATCGACCCCAATAACCTTTCCCGAGCTTCCGACTCTCTGTGCAGCAAGGAAACAATCAAATCCCGCACCCGAGCCCAGATCCAGGACAGTATCCCCAGGTTTCAGTTCTGCAAAAGCTGCAGGATTACCACAGCCAAGACCCAGGTTTGCATTCGGAACAGCCTGGACATCCTCTTCCGAATAGCCAAGAGATTTAGACAAGTCTGCTGAACTCGAATCCCCGCAGCATCCACCGCCAGAACAGCAGGAACCCCCTAAAGTTGCAATTTCCTGATACTTCTTTTTGATAACTTCTTTTTTTTCAGCGGCATCCATTCATTTACCCCGTTCCTTATTGTTCACATCTTCATTTTTGATCTCAAGATTTAGTTTCGTTTTGTTCTTAGCTTTGTTTTCATCTCGATAATCAGTTCTCTCATTAATAATATTGTGAATTCTGTTTTCAGTTTTATCGGTATGACAAACTCTGGAAACTTGTTGCTCATCACAGCAGGACTTTATATCCATGATTCCAAGAGATACAAGCAAACACTCGATCTCCTCGTTTTTGATGCTGTAGATGATATTTCGTCCCTGTCTTTCGTATTTTAAAATTCCAGCTTCGACAAGAACCTTCAGGTGCTTTGAAACCGTTGTCTGGTCCTTTTTCGTTAGGGAAGAGAAATCACAGGCACAGTAACTATGCTCCAGCAGGTAAGAAAGGATAGTAAGCCGGGTCTCATCTCCGAGAGCTTTAAATAACTTTACTTTACTATCAAGCATTGTTATATGGATATATGGGCATATATGCATATAATATTTATGATAAAATTTACCTGATGAGAAATAATAAATTTGAAGCTAAAAGAAGATCTGAAACTAAAAGAAGATCTGAAGCTAAAAGAAGATCTGAAACTAAAAGAAGATCTGAAGCTAAAAGAAGATCTGAAGCTAAAAGGCGTTTAGGGAAAGAGTAGTCAGAAGAAAAAAATAAAAATAAAAGTAAAGACCTGCTCATTTGCACGTGTCAAGCAGACCTTTCTTTTTACCTCCTCTCTGTTCAGAGGGGTGTATAGGCTCAACTTTAGCTTCTTCTACTTCTGTCTTTTCTTCCTCAATAAGCGCCTTTCTCTCTTCCTCATCGTATTTTTCGCAACTTACTATAGGTTTTTTCTTATGTTCTGGCATAGATTAATTCCCCTAATCAGTTTACGCCTTTAAAAATAATACTTATACCTCAGGTTTCAATCCAATGTCCCAGGACTCGGTTAACCTTTGAAAGATTCCCAGTTTTTCAGGCCTCATCAGATTGCATTTTCAACAATCCTCGATCTATGGGATTTTAAGACAGATTACCAGATCCCGTCGCGGCGAACAAACAATCTCTTGATTAATATTTCTTTATTTGCCTTCGAACCGGATGGTTCTCTTTTAGATCCCTGACTTCTTTTTCTCTCCATCCTCCTTTCTACTATTCCCGGATAAAGTAAATTTGGGAAATTTACCCCTAATTTTATTACACTCACCAGATTTATTAAATTTTTGTAAAAAGGACAAAAGAACCTGAAAAAATGTTGTTCATTTTTAAATAGGAAGTCAAAAAAACAGGCGTTTATAAATTCACTAAAAAAATAGGGCAAAACAGGTAGAATAATTAAAATTATTTGGGAGAATATATATTCCATTAATCATTATAAGGGGAACGTCCATGCGGAAAGGCAAAAGGACAGGAACCTGCACAAAGCTCAGTTACATTTAAATTTACCCTATCATTTGTTCAGAAGATATGCTTTTACTCAGGAAAATGTGATCTCATGGCATATAGAATACTGGAAAAGGAAGAGATTGCCCCATCGGTGCACAGAATGGTAATAGATGCCCCTGATGTGGCAAAGGCTGCGAAAGCCGGACAGTTCATAATCCTCAGGATTGATGAAAGGGGGGAAAGAGTTCCTCTTACAATTGCGGATTTTGAGAGAGAGACAGGCACGGTTACTGTTATTTTTCAAGAAATGGGCAAGACCACAAAACAGCTTGCAAAGCTTTCTGCAGGCGATTCCCTTGAGGATTTTGTCGGGCCCCTCGGAACCCCTGCCGACATAAGACAGCTTGGCACTGTAATTCTTGTAGGAGGAGGGGTAGGAGTTGCCCCAATCTACCCCCAGGCAAAGGCTTATACGAGTGCAGGCAACCGGGTAATTACAATTATAGGAGCCCGGAACAAGGACCTCCTGATTCTGGAAAAAGAAATGGAGGAAGCCAGTTCCGAACTGTACATAGCAACCGATGACGGGTCAAAAGGGCACCACGGGTTTGTGACCGATATCATGAAAAAGATTCTGGACAGCGGCGAAAAGGTTGCAAGGGTTGTAATTATAGGCCCGCCAATCATGATGAAAGTGGGGGCAGGGGTTGCTTCCCCCTATGATGTGGAAATCCTTGTCAGTCTTAATTCCATAATGGTAGACGGGACCGGGATGTGCGGAGGTTGCAGAGTTACTGTCGGCGGAGAAACGAAGTTTACGTGCGTTGACGGTCCTGAATTTGACGCCCGAAAAGTAGACTTTGTCCAGCTCATGAACAGGCTTGCAATGTACCGCGGCGAAGAGGCAGAAGCTGTGGAAAAATACGAAGAGAAATGCAGATGCGGACTGCACTGAGAAGGAGGGGATAAAACATGTGTGGATTACAGGAAAAAAAGACAGAAAAAGCAAAGAAAGAAAGGACCCCGATGCCAGAGCAGCCTGCTGACGAGCGCAGGAAGAACTTTAATGAAGTAACCCTCGGCTACACGAAAGAGGATGCCCTTGCCGAAGCTTCCAGATGCCTCTCCTGCAAGGACCCAAAATGTGTTGAGGGCTGCCCTGTGAATGTGGATATCCCTGGCTTTATCAAGCTGGTCTGTGAGGAAGATTTTGAAGGAGCAATCGAGAAAATAAAAACCACAAACGCTCTCCCTGCCATCTGCGGGCGTGTCTGCCCCCAGGAGACCCAGTGTGAAGCCCTCTGTGTGCTAGGCAAAAAAGGGCAGCCCGTTGCAATCGGAAGGCTTGAGCGTTTCTGCGCAGATTATGAGCGCGAAAAAGGCATGAAGGCTCCTGGGACTATGCCTCCAACTGGCAAAAAGGTAGCAGTTGTGGGTTCCGGGCCTGCAAGCCTTACTGCCGCAGCAGACCTCGCAAAACTTGGCCACAAAGTCACAATCTTTGAGTCTCTGCACAAAGCCGGAGGAGTCCTGAGTTACGGCATCCCCGAGTTCAGGCTGCCAAAGGAAATTGTGCGGCAGGAAGTAGAGTACATCGAAAAGCTTGGGGTAGAGGTAAAGCCCAATTATGTAATTGGCAGGATAAAGACCTTAGACGAACTCTGCGAAGAGTTTGATGCGGTCTTTTTGGGCACAGGCGCAGGGCTCCCTAACTTTATGGGAATCGAAGGGGAAAACTTAAGCGGCGTATATTCCGCAAATGAATTCCTGACCCGTGTAAACCTCATGAAAGCCTATGACCCTGAATACGACACAAGAGTAAGGTGTGGGAAGCAGGTTGTGGTTGTAGGAGGTGGAAACGTAGCAATGGATGCCGCCCGCTCTGCTCTCCGCCTAGGCGCAGAAGAAGTAAATATAGTCTACCGCCGAGGAGAAGAAGAAATGCCCGCCCGCCGGGAAGAAGTTGAGCACGCCAAAGAAGAAGGTATAATCTTCAGGTTCCTTACAAACCCTGTCCGCATCCTTGGAGACGAAAAGTTCAATGTTACAGGCGTCGAGTGCATAAAAATGGAACTTGGAGAACCTGACAAGTCCGGCAGAAGAAGCCCTGCCCCCGTAGAAGGCTCGGAATTTCTTGTCCCTGCAGAAGTTGTGGTTATCGCTATAGGCACCTCTCCGAACCCGATCATTTTCAAAGGCTCAGAAGGCCTTGAACAGAACAGGAGGGGCACTGTTGTTGCTGATGACGAAACCGGAGCAACCTCCAAATGCGGAGTCTTTGCAGGTGGAGATGTGGTAACAGGCGCAGCGACCGTAATCAGTGCAATGGGCGCAGGAAAGAAAGCTGCAAAGGCAATTGATGAGTATTTAAGAAAAAAATAAGAGTAACTATTCAGCCACTGATAAAAAAGTATGTTTTTTCAGCAAAATGCTGAAATTCTCAGAATAATAGCGGCGCTCCTTTGAGCGCCGCGAGAATACCGTCTATAACAGGTAAATCGTTCTTTTTAATGGTTGAGATATAAGCTCTAATTCTGCAGAAAGCTTCCGCTCCTTGTATAGTTCTGAAAGTTCCTGATATTTTCTGCTGTAATTTCATCATCCTTATGTCTCTTTCTGCTTGGTTATTCTCAAACGGAACTCTCAAGTCATTGAGGAATCTCAGGATCTGTTTTTTGTTTTCTATAAACCTGTCAAGTAGGTTCCTTGCTTTTGTTTTTGGATTTTTACCACGTTTTCCTTGTTTTTCAGGGTTTAGAGAAGGTGGATTTTCTTCAATCCCTTTCATGACTACAGCATCGAACCTTTCTTCTAAGACTTTAATTTGCTCAAAGTCCAGATCTTTGACCTGCTCTTTACACTCATCAGTATACTTTTTCATTTCTGTTAACAGTTCATTCATCTCTTTAGCCCATTGCTGTTTATAGTTCTCCTCAATTCCAGTAAGTTCTCTCTGGAGATGAGCATTGCAAAGAGCATGATCACATTCATAACTGTTATAGGGTTTCCATCCGTCATGAACTGCTATTCCTTTAAACTCTGGAAGAATTCCCATGGCATTAATTGCTTCTGATCCTCTTTTTGAGTGAGCAAAATAACAGGTGTATTTGTCATTAGAAGCTACATGAAGCCAATGCCTTTTTCCTTCAATTTTCATCCCAGTTTCATCACAATGGATTACAGGAGAAGTTATTAACCTCTCCTGACTCACATTTTCAAACTCCTCTAAATTCCGGAAGCATTCTTTTTCTGCTCTGATTATCGTAGCAGAACAGATTTTTATCCCCATAACGTCATCAAAAAACTCTAAAATCCTTTTGTAGGGAATAAACTGGTAGTTTTTACAGTAAATTGCTGAAGCTAAAATATTAGGACCATACTGGACGGGATATTTCACAGATTCTGGAAAAGAAGCTTTATTTGATTTTCCACAGTGAGTACAGGTCTTAATCTGACTTCGATGTTCCGTAACAATTAGATTTACAGGAGGAATATCAAAAATTTGTCTTCTCTCATAAGCTTCAACTTCAACATCCTCAAGAGTATGTCCACATTCTTTGCAGCAGGTCAAAGAATGTTCAATTACCTAATCAGGATCATTAACCATATCAAGAGTTGTGCCTGGATGACCTTCTTGACCTCCAGGTTTCTTCCCACTCTTTTTCCGGAGACTCTTGGGATTAGGTTTTTCTTTGACTAAAAAGTCAGTAGAAGGAGGTTTACTGCTGTTTCTGCTATTTTGATTTAAGCGAGATTCTAAAATCCTTACACGTTTTTCTAGTTCAGCAATTCGAATAGCTTGTTCTTCTATGATAGTTTCAAGTCTCTGGATTACAGAAATTACAGCTTCAGGACCAGCTTCATAGATAACGAGGATCTCTTCACGTGTAAGCATAATAACGAAACAAAATAGGATTCAATTTATATGCAATTTTTCCTCGAAAAGAGGAAAAATTGTAGCCTTTCAAAGGCTACCTGAATTGTTACAAATAAGATAGAAAAGGAAAAAACAGAGGTCTGAAAAATATATTCAGTGTCTCTTTCTTTCCATATTTTTTCAACACAAAAAATAGCTTACATCAGAATATTCATTTTTTACCAAATTTGTAAACTACCCATCATTAAAAACTCTAGATTAGCTTGAAATCAAAGACTTCCCACAACTATCTTCAACAGCACAATCAAAGCTACAATCAAAAAGAGCGTCCACACAAGTGGAAGCAGGAATCTGAGCAGAAAGTACAATATTATTGCTATAAAAATTAACTGAACTATAGATAATCTATTTCTTCCTACACGTAGAAAACGACGATTTAATCCGCGAGCCATGCTGCAAACCTTCCAAATTTTTATTGTTTATATATTTACTTCAGTTCTCTTATTATATTTTATGCCCGTAGATATAAATATATTCTGAAAAGCTTCCAGAATATGAACTCAAAATAAAAGTCCACTATGAATATATAGAAGCTCAGCAGAAAAATACAGGAACAGGTCTGCTGGGAATCGAACCCAGGTACGAAGCTCCGGAGGCTCCAATGATATCCGCTACACCACAGACCTTCATTGTGAAAAAATTATGTTCGGTTAACTGATATATAAAACGGTGATCAGTTAACTGGCTGGTAATAGTGCTAAATAGATTATAAATCTAATCCTCAATCATATTATAAATATTATTTTAAAGAAAGTTTATCAAAATAAACTTCCGACAGGTTAATTTAAAATTTCCGAATTTTGTGTTCACTTCAGGAACTTTGAATTCAGGAGCTTATTCTCCCCATTTCTGCCTGTATCTGTCTTCAAAAACAAGTTCCGAAAGGGCTTTCCGTGTAGAAGTTCTCTCTTTTGGGACTGGCTCCCCGATAGCCAGCACAGCCATGAGTTCGAATTTTGAGGGGCACTCAAGAATTGAATTGACCTTCTCATTCTGTTTTAATATCTCCCCCAGCCAGACCGCGCCCAGGCCGAGTTCACAGCAGGCAAGAAGCATGTTCTGGATGGCGGCACCGATTGCCTGGACGTCTTTAGTGTGAGAATAAGAATTTTCCGTATCCAGATAGACAGCAATCAGAAGCGGTGCGCCCACAACCACTTTCGTATAATGAGTGCATTCCGAAAGCTGCATAATGGTTCCCTTTTCCCGGACAACTATAAAGCGCCAGGGCTGGTTATTCAACCCGGAAGGAGCCCAACGACCTGCATTCAGGATTATGTTAATTTCGTCCTTGCTGATGGGTTTGTCCGTAAACTCCCGGACACTCCTTCTGTTGAGAATGGTATCAATGACTTTGCTTTCTCCTGTTACTGGCATATTTTCCCTCCTAATTGAATTTTCAATTTCAGATTTAGTATCTTTCTGTTAAAAGATTGGAATCAAGTTATTAAACGTTACCGGCAAGCAGGCAGCAATTACCTGTATACAACCCTAAAAAAAGCCATAAATTAATTTCGGGGATAAATTAATTTTGGGAAAAATGAAATTATTCTCTCGGTCTGGAGCTGTTTTTGGATATATACCTCTTAATTACGGCGTCGTTTATGGGTAACTTTTATCTGATTGGCAGGCCGGCTAAGACTCAACATGGCGTGAGAAAGAAGGATTTAAAGCTTCCAGCTCCGGATATCAGAATAGCGGAAAATGAAGGACCGCCAGTCAGAAAAAAGTCCAGAAAAAAGTCCAGAAAAAATAAGTTGCCAGGCTGTCTAACTGGCCTGGCCTGAAACTAAAAAAAGCAACTTAAAGCTCAGTCGTCATCAATCTTCTTGTTGAGCCAGGGGATGTTTGCCCGGATTTCCTTGCCGACAATCTCAAGCGGGTGTTCATTTTCCTGGCGTTCCATGGCTTTGAGTACGGGGTGGTTAACCATGCCTTCAAGGACGAATTCCTTTGCAAACTCGCCATTCTGGATTCTCTCAAGAGCCTCGTACATGGCTTCACGGGATTCTTCATTGATGACCCTCGGGCCCACAGTCATACCGCCGTATTCTGCGGTGTTGGAGACGGAGTGCCACATTCTCTCAAGACCACCTTCGTAAATCAGGTCCACAATGAGCTTGACTTCATGGCAGGTTTCGAAGTACGCCATTTCAGGCTGGTACCCGGCTTCCACAAGCACCTCAAAAGCTGTCTTGATAAGCGCGGAAAGCCCTCCGCAGAGGTCGACCTGTTCTCCGAAAAGGTCTGTTTCGGTTTCTTCACGGAAAGTGGTCTCGTAAACTCCTGCCCTGGTTGCACCGATACCCTTGGCATAAGAGAGAGCAAGGTCCCTTGCTGTTCCGGTTGCGTCCTGATAGACAGCAATCAGGCCCGGCACCCCGATGCCTTCTGTATAGGTTCTCCTGACAATGTGTCCAGGACCTTTGGGAGCGACCATGAAGACGTCCACATCTTTTGGAGGCACTATCTGGTTGTAGTGGATATTGAACCCGTGGGCAAAAACAAGGGCATTGCCGGCTTTCAGGTTAGGCTCAATCTGAGAATAGTAAACAGATGATTGCTTCTCATCCGGGAGGAGGATCATGATAACGTCTGCAGCTTTTGCAGCGTCTTCAACAGTCATAACCTTCAGGCCGTCGGACTCGGCTTTTGCCCAGCTGGAACTGCTTTTCCTGAGCCCAACCACAACATTGAGCCCGGACTCATGCAGATTTCTGGCATGCGCGTGGCCCTGGCTTCCGTAGCCCATTACTGCGATTGTTTTATCTTTAAGTGCATCAAAAGTGGTTTCGTCATCATAAATTATCGTTGCCATTACTAAATTCTCCTGATTGATTTTACTAATTAATTCTTCAGATTGATTTTACTAATTAATTCTTCGGATTGATTTTACTGATTAAATTTTAGATTCCTTAATTATTCAATGAAAATTTCCTGCAATATTCGGGGAGTGTATTAATTTAAACACGCACATTTCCCTGAAAATTAAACTGATTTTCAAAAAGTTACCATTTCTGGGCCCGTACAGCCGTCTAAAGTGTAAAGAGAAGCCAGAAACCCAGAAAGTATATAAGAAACCTTTTTAAATAAAAAAGGCTTCCAGTTGCCCCAATCTGTGAAAAAAATAATTGAGCAGCCACCTCTCTTTACCTGCCCTTAATATTTAAACCTTCTTTGACCCACGCACAATTGCAATCTTGCCTGTCCTGACCAGTTCCTTGATCCCGAACTGGCGGAGAAGTTTCTCGATTGCCTGGATCTTGTCTTCGTCCCCTGTTACCTCAACAGTCATGGACTTCGGGGCAACATCCACTATCCGGGCTCTGAAGATATTTGCAATCTGGATAATTTCTGCCCTTGTGCTCGCATCAGCTGTGACCTTAATAAGGGCAAGTTCCCGCTCAACCGCATCATCGCCTCCGATATCCGAGACCTTAATAACATCTATGAGCTTGTTGAGCTGTTTTGTTACCTGTTCGAGCACATGGTCATCCCCATGAACCACAATGGTGATTCTCGAAATATCAGGGTCTTCGGTAACTCCCACAGCCAGGCTGTCGATATTGTATCCGCGCCTTGAGAACAGCGAAGCCACTCTGGAGAGCACACCTGCCTTATTTTCCACAAGGATTGCAAGCGTGTGTTTCATCAGTGTTCCTCCGTGTCAATAATCTCGTTAATAGCAGCTCCTGCCGGCACCATAGGGTAGACATTTGCTTCACATTCAACAATCACGTCAACAATAGCCGGCCTGCCGGACCTGACCGCTTCTTCGATTGCAGGTCTGACTTCAGACGGTTTTTCTGCGCGCAGCCCTAGAGCCCCGTAGGCTTCGGCAAGCTTTACGAAGTCAACACTGCCCTTAATACAGGTACAGGAATACCTCCGGTCATAGAAGAGTTCCTGCCACTGCCTGACCATGCCCAGATAACCGTTATTCAGGATCACGGAAACAACCGGAATATCGTTCTGAACCAGAGTCGCGAGCTCCTGAGAGTTCATCTGGAAAGAGCCATCCCCTGCGATATTGATAACAGTCTTATCCGGCTTTCCAACCTTGGCCCCCATGGCTGCAGGGAGCCCGTATCCCATTGTGCCAAGCCCACCTGACGTAAGGAAGGTCCGAGGCGTGCTGTATTTGAAGAACTGAGCTGCCCACATCTGGTGCTGCCCAACTTCAGTGACTATGATTGCGTCCTTACAAGCTTCGGATATCTGCTTGACAACAAACTGAGGCATTACCACATCTGGAGAAATCTGACTGTAGCCAAGAGGATATTCCTTCTTCCAATAGTTTATCTTTTCAATCCATTCTGCGGAATTACAGCGCTGGATATATTTAATCAGGGATTTGAGTACCTGTTTTGCGTCCCCGACAATAGGGACATGAACTATTACATTCTTGGAGATCTCGGCTGGATCAACATCAATATGGATAATCCTGGCGTTGGGAGCAAAAGACTCGATTTTACCGGTCACACGGTCATCAAACCTTGCTCCCACAGCAATGATAAGATCAGACTCCTGAACTGCATAGTTAGCGTATTTGCACCCGTGCATCCCCAGCATTCCTACATAGAGGGGATGTTCGGTCGGAATAGAGCTTATCCCCATAAGAGTGGTGGTAACCGGAGCCATGATAGTCTCAGCAAGCTCAACGAGTTCTGCACTCGCGTTCGAACTTATTACTCCCCCTCCTGCGTAGATTATAGGCCTGCAGGAGTTTGCAATTTCTTCAGCTGCTCGTTTTATCTGCTGAGTATTACCTTTGTAAGTGGGCTTATAGCCTCTAAGCTGTACCTTGTCAGGATATTGTAAATCAATCTCTATATTCTGTACATCCTTTGGAAGGTCAATCAATACCGGGCCAGGCCTTCCGGTGGACGCTATGTGGAAGGCTTCTTTCACAATCCTCGGGATTTCCTGTGGGTCCTGTATAAGATAATTGTGCTTGGTAATTGGCTGAGTAATGCCTGTAATATCTGCTTCCTGGAAGGCGTCGTTTCCGATAAGGGATCTTGGTACCTGGCCGGTTAAGGCTACAATTGGAACTGAGTCCATATATGCGGTAGCAATACCTGTTACCAGATTGGTTGCTCCGGGGCCTGAAGTAGAAACACATACCCCGGTCTTTCCAGTAGCACGGGCATACCCGTCCGCAGCATGAGCCGCTGCCTGTTCGTGGCGTACGAGTATGTGGCGCAGATCTGAATCATAGAGTTCGTTGTAGAAAGGAATGATCTGCCCTCCGGGGTATCCGAAGAGAGTGTCAACCCCTTCCTTTTCGAGGCACTTTATAAGAGCCTTTGCGCCGTTAACTTTTTCTGTTGACCCGGTTGTCATTATTTATCTCCTTATTTATTTCTTGAGATTTGGTCTAACTGGACACTCACATATTTTCATTATGAATTTAGTAAATACATCATAATCAATCATGTTATATATGGATGAGGGTCTTTCTGGTTTTAAAGAGTGTCAGGGATCCTCTATTTCAAAAATTTCTTCAAACAGGAAAAAGAAGAGAGGACAGAAAAGTCCTCCTGAGAAACTTTTGAAGTTCCGCATCCTTTTGTGACTTACTCTACCCGAATAAGGCGATTCATCCCGTTCATTACGGCTTCTACAGAGGCCATTATAATGTCCGTTCTTGCTCCGCTTGCGGTAATTACCTTTCCGTTCTTGGAGAGTTTTACCCTTACCTCTACAAGGGCGTCAGTTCCGCCGGTAATTGAGTCTACATGGTACTCTTCAAGAATAATGTCTTCGGCACAGGAACTTACAGCTCTTCGGATAGCATTGATCACAGCATCCACAGGTCCATTTCCGATTCCAGCCTGGATGATATTTTTGTCTTTTACATTGAGCTTTATAGAAGCGGTTGGAGTTACCCGGTTTCCGGATACAATGGTGAACTCTTCTAATTTTACCAGAGGTTCCTTGTAGATATCAAGCACGGTTTCTGCAATGGTCTGCAGGTCAGCATCGGTTATATGTTTCCCATTGTCGCCCATCTGCTTAACTCTGTTGAAGATTTCTTCAGTCTGAGCCTCATCAGCCTCAAGCCCCGTTTCCTTTAGGGCAAGAGTAATAGAGCTCCGTCCTGCATGTTTACCAAGTACGATCTGGCGCTGCCGTCCGATATATTCGGGACTCATCGGCTCATAAGTTGCCTTGTCAGCCAGAAGCCCGTGCACATGAATTCCTGCTTCGTGAGTGAAAGCATTTCCCCCTACAAGAGCTTTGTTAGGGGACACGGGAATTCCAGTAAGCCGACTTACAAGCCTCGAAATTCGATATATCTGCTCATGCTTGATACCGGTATCATATTTATAGAGCCACTCCAGGTTCATTACAACTTCTTCAAGAGCAGCATTTCCAGCTCTTTCCCCTAAACCATTAATTGTCACATGTGCCTGCTGTGCTCCTGCCGCAAGCGCAGCAACCGTGTTTGCAGTTGCTAAACCAAAGTCATTGTGGCAATGAATGCTTATCGGGACTTTTAAGGAGGAAGACAGGTCCCGGAAAATTTCGGTGGTCTTTTCAGGCACCAGAAGCCCTACAGTATCACAGAAGCACAACCTGTCAGCTCCGGCGTCTATTCCGTCAGCATAAATGGCTTTTAAGAACTCAAAGTCTGCACGCGAGGCATCTTCTCCACTCAGTTCCACAATCAGGCCGTGGTCTTTAGCATACTCTGTGACTTCAGCTGCGATCTGCCTTACTGCATCCCGGTCCTTTTTGAGTTTCGTCCTGATGTGCAGGTCCGAAACCGGAGCTACAAGGTGGATTGAATCGACATCGCATTCAAGAGCATGGTCAACATCCATTTTTACAATTCTGCAGTAGCTGCAGATTTCGGCAGTAAGCCCTTCGTTCGCTACAGCCTTAATGGCTTTCCTTTCACCTTCGGAAGTAATTGCAGAGCCAGCCTCGATTACAGAGACTTTCATCTCATCAAGGGCCCGGGCAATTAAGAGTTTCTTCTCTCGGGTCAGGGCTACGCCAGGTGTTTGTTCACCGTCTCTCAAAGTAGTATCCAGGAAGCGGATATTTTCGAATAATACAATCCCTCAGTTTTGGTTTTTATTTGGATAAAATTGGCTTTACAGAACAGGAAAAAATGTTAT
The DNA here is from genome assembly GCF_000969965.1 of Methanosarcina sp. WWM596. Classification (GTDB taxonomy): domain Archaea; phylum Halobacteriota; class Methanosarcinia; order Methanosarcinales; family Methanosarcinaceae; genus Methanosarcina. The sequence goes on along the minus strand of NZ_CP009503.1, from coordinate 1,019,841 downwards.
TGTTGTTATATTATATAATTGGGTCCTATTTTGCAAAACTCATTTTAATGTACATATTACATATATTTATCTCAGAAACCTATTTTATCCGGAATAGTTCCGAAATTACTAGGAACCTCTGAAACCTCTCTCCAATAGGCAGACCATAGTATTTTTAGTTTCCAGTTAACAATATATTTATTTTAAAAGCTTACCACTCAAAAAACTATTTTGGACCAGGCCAAACATATAATTATAATTCCATTTATAAAAAATCTAAAAAAGGAAGTTGGGTCTTGTTGTAATCCCCATTAGAATAATAAAAACTGATAACAAGGTCACTTTCTTTTTGGGGAGATGCCTGTTATTTTCATGAAAAAATCAAAGGACAATATTTGAAAAAATGATTACATTACCTTCCTCAGTTCATTAACAATTGCTTCCTCAGTTCATTAACAATTGCTTCCTCAGTTCATTAACAATTGCTTCCTCAGTTCATTAACAATTGCTTTTGCATGTTTAATCCCATTATATCTGTACGACTTATTGTATACTCCAATCTCTTTGACCTGACCGTTAAATCCCATTTTAAACCGATATTGACCATGTGATTCATTAGGGTGAAGGCCCGCTACGTCAAGATTTTTGAAGCCGTTTTTCCTTCCATCAACTATGCTGTGCCAGATTAAGAGCTTATTAGCGTTAAGACTGTTGTATTCGCCCCTCAATACCGAGATGTGACCCAGATATATCGTGTCTTTATAGTAAAAGTTTATTAATGCTCCAACTTTTACTCCATTGTATTCTGCGAAGAATAATCTTGCCATTTTTTTCGGAAAAAGGATGTCACGGAGTTTTTCAAAATACGAATATGGCACCAGGGCGTATGATACTCTTCTATAACAATTTTTAGTTCTTTCAATAATTCTGTCAATTAATAGTTTCTGGAATTGATTATAGTAAAGGTCTATATCTTCTTCATAGTTCTGACTTTCGTATATAATGATCTTTTTTCTTGAAGCTTTTTTTATATCTCTACTGAATTGTTTTTTGAACCCCTTGAATATCTCAGTGGGATCCTTATCTATATTTACTATAGCAGTTTTTTTGATTCCTGTCTTGGTATATCCGTTTTGAATTAGCGCCGAATCCAGACAATTATGATAAGGATATATCAAATGATCAGTAAAGCTTTTTTTGTTTTTGCTATACGAATCAATAAAATCAAACATCAACTCATAAATCTCTTCACTATTGGTATCACTGGAGAGGACACAGGGACCTCCAAAACTATATAATTTATGATGAGGAGAACAGCCTATTTGAAAGTTCTTTGAAATACTTGGAAAATATTTATTAATTCTGTAATCTTCAAAAAGGTTTCTTATAAAAAATGGAAATATCCCTATTAATTTATTTTCTTCCTCGTCTTTGACTACTACTGACAAGGCTTCGGAGTTTAACCCTTTTTCTATAACCTCTTTCCATTCCCAGGTATGATAAAAGGTCCCGTTAAGACTTTCTTTAACAACGTTATTCCATTGTTCTTCATCTTCGACTTTTACCTTCCTGCAAATGATATAAAAACCTCCTTCAGATTCGATTATTATCTCCACATCCGTGGAAATTCCTTAAAAGATCTTATCCAATTGTATTTTTTTACATATTATTTCTTTTTTTTTGATTTAAGTAATTACGGTGATGAAACGAAAAGATTCAATTCAGTTGGTAATGTCCTTAAGTATAACATCCAGGTATACTTATATATAGTAAATCGTTTCAAATAATTTTCAATCTATAGTGATTTTTGCATTTCAGCATTGGGATTCTGAATTCGCAAGAAGAATCAGATCTTCAATAATAAAATCTATGATGGTTGACGTAACACCAGTGATTTTTAATATTACATTAATAACCGGAATTTGGGCCAGAGTCTTCAATTCATTCAGTTTTTTAATCTGTTTGAGGAAAAAAAGTTTAAAGTAATATGAAGAGCACAAAAAAATTGTAACCAGGAACCTATCCTACTAAACAGTGAGTACATAAACAGTGAGTACAAAAAGAATATTGCACAGCATCAGCTCTGATGATACGACTTCACTGGTGCTGTTTTGGCGCAAACACTTCAATTCTGGAAATAGTCCGCTTGAACGAGCAAAGCTAGAGAAACTCGGGAGCCTTGAACGAGCAAAGCTAGAGAAAACTCGGGAGCCTTGAACGAGCAAAGCTAGAGAAACTCAGGAGCCTTAGAAGTACGCTTTTACATTTTCTATTGCCTTTACAATGAGGGAAACACAAGTTTCTATATCTGCCGTATCCAGAACCTCTACAGGAGAGTGAATATAGCGTGTAGCTATGCTAACCGTACCTGTAGGGATACCTTCTTTTGTGAGGTGTATTGACGTAGCATCGGTGGTGCCACCAGAACCTACCCCCAGTTGATACGGGATCTCATTTGCATCCGCAGTTTCTCGAAGCCATCTGAGAACCCGGGGATGGGCTATAAGACCTCTTCCCGAAGCGTCTGCCACAGTTATTACAGGCCCTTTTCCGAGTTCCATGGCGGAATCGGTCTTGTTGATCCCCGGATGATCTCCTGGGATAGTGGTGTCAAGGGCAAGGGCGACATTCGGACAGAGCCCAAAAGCACACGTTTTTGCTCCTTTGAGCCCCACTTCTTCCTGAACCGTGCCCACAGCATAAACATTTGCTTCAATTTTGCGTTTGTGGAGCTGTTTCATGACTTCGATTAAAATCACAACTCCTGCGCGATTATCAAAAGCCTTTGAGGTAACCTTCCCGTTTGCCAGGGACACAAATTCCCGATCAATTGAAACTGCGGTACCTATCTCGATTCCTAGATTCCCGGCATCCTCCCTGTCTTTTGCTCCTATATCGATAAACATATCCTCAAGTTTCACGGGCTTTTTCCTATCCTCATCTTTCATCACATGTGGAGGTTTGGAACCTATAACTCCAGATATAGCGCCCTTTTTGCCGTGAACTACGACTCTCTGGTTCAGAAGAGTCTGGTTAAACCATCCCCCAATCCCGACAAAGCGCAGGAATCCGTTATCATCGATATATCTGACCATTAACCCAATTTCGTCCATATGGGCAGCCAACATTATAGAAGGCCCATTTCCCTCTTTAACAGCAATCAGGTTCCCCATGGTATCTTCCCGCATACTGTCAACATAGGGTTCAAGCTCTTTTTCAAGCAGTTTCCTGACGTCATCTTCAAAGCCGGAAATTCCGTGGGCGTTTGTGAATTTTTCGAGAAAAGATGTTATTTCTTCAAGGTTTCCGCCTTTTTCCATATTTTCTTCCATTTAAGAAAATCTCCTTAATCCTGGTTTATCCTGAATATTGGTTGAAGTGTTAGTCTGAATGCGCACAAATTAATTATGATGAATAACTGTTCAGTTTGGCGTGCGCTCAGTTTTCTAAATAATCTGTTTAATATGATATATTATAAATGCCCATTTATGATTATCCATTCTGAAAGACTTTTGAGGTTTTTAGTCCCAATAGGTTTAACGCATTTCTCCTAACGCATTTCTCCTGGCCGAGGACGCATTCCGCCACGATTTGTGCCACCGCACCTCATCCACATTAATTTAATTGTAGGAATGTTATTATATAAGTTGAACTTATTGTTTAAGTTTTTGGCAGAAGCTTTTAAGTCACTTTCTGATGGCGAAGATTATTTTCGGAAGCTGTAAGGACAGAAACATTAAAATCCCTTCAGGTTTATTGAGGACTCAGGTGAAAATTATATGACTGCAGAATTACCTCCTCAAATCCAGAACCAGATAGCACAGCTTCAGCAGGTACAGCAGCAGGTTCAAGCTCTGACCATGCAGAAATCTCAAATTGAAGCTATGCAGAAAGAGTCTAAAATGGCTCTTGACGAATTAGAAAGACTGGCTGACGACGCGGTGATTTACCGTAATGTCGGAGAACTGGTAATAAAAACGACCAAAGATGAATCCGTTTCAAAACTTAAAGACAGGGAAGAAACCCTCTCACTCAGGCTTCAGTCTATTTCCAGGCAGGAAGAAAGGCTCACTACCCGCTTCAAACAGCTTCAGGAACAGATCCAGCAGGCGCTTGGGCCCAAAGCACAATAACTTTTTATTTTTAATATGTATAAATATATGCAGGATAGAACTGTAGCTATAACGTAGATTGTGCCGAAATCCCGGAACTCCGGGAATTTCGATACCTATAAAAAACGGTATCCAGAGTGGACAATGCAAGTTGATGAAGCGGAGTTTTTTAACCGACTCCTTGACTATCGAAACATTTTGTATTTGTGTCACAGGAATGCAGATCCGGACGCTGTTAGCAGTGCCTTTGCCCTTGCTGAGGCACTGGGAGGTACAGTCGGGCTCGTAGACGGTTGCAACCGTGTGGCGTCGGTTTTGATCGATAGGCTCGAAATAGAGGTAGTGGATAAGCCAGACCCTGCGAATTACGGTTTTGTTGTCGTGGTTGACACTTCAACAAAAGCGCAGCTAAACGATATCGAGTTGACCAGTTACTGTGTAATTGATCACCATACAACCACTGCCCTTACCGAGAATGCAGAATTTTACCTGCACAGGAACACGACTTCAACTGTAGAGATAGTATATGATATTTTAAAAGCAATGGGAGCTCCGATTAACCGCAGGGTAGGAATCGGCATGCTCACAGGAATCGTAACGGATACCGGGCATTTCAAGCACGCATCTGTTGATACTTTCCGAACAGTGGCAAAAATCATTGAAGCTAGCGGAGTTGAGTACGGGGAAGTGCTTGACCTGATGGCTGCCACCCCTCAGGATATTTCAATGCGGATAGCTATCCTGAAAGCAGCAAGCAGGATTGAACTCGATAGGGTAGGAGATATGATTATAGCTTCTTCCCATGTGAGTTCTTTCGGAGGCTCAGCATCTTCCATGCTTATTAACATCGGAGCTGATGTGGCTTTTGTTGGCACTACCAAAGGAGAAAGTGTCAGGGTAAGTGCGAGAGCTAAACGTGATGCTGTAAATGTCGGGGTCAACCTTGGCCAGCTGATGGAAGATATCAGTAATGAATATAATGGTACAGGAGGCGGACATTCGGGAGCAGCTGGAATAGATATAATAGCCGATCTGGAAGAAGTACTGCATAAATGCAGGGACATGACAAAGAAAATCCTTGAGAATTCCCTTGGAGCAACCTCAACAGAGATTTCTGAGGATGAAATTGAAGTCAATGAAGATGAATAAATAGTAAAAATGGTTAGAAAATTATAATTTTTCTCCTTGCCTGAAAGTTATTATTTTCCAGCATATTTTTCCAATTCAGTGTATTTTTCCAATTAGACATATTTTTCCAATTCGGTGTATTTTTCCAATTAGACATATTTTTCCAATTCGGTGTATTTTTCCAATTAGACATATTTTTCCAAATACCTATCTCAATTAAATCTGAAGAATGTCTGTTTTTTGATTTGATAACAACAACTATTATTAATATGAGAATCCAACTTAATCCTCACATTGTCAGATCTACCGGAAGTTCGTATCCGCCCGATAGTGCCTCGATCTTCCGAAACGAAAATTTGGTCTGAAATGAGAGATACCATCGTTAAAGCATGATCTTAAAGGGATGTCAATTATCCCTGAGCTAAAGACTCAGGGGTTTCCTGCTTAAGGTTTATATAAAATATACGCACGAGAAGGTCAAGAAAGATGCGGCCTGAAAATAAAAGGTCTCAATATAAAGAACACAGAGCGTGAAAAAAATGCCAGAATACTGGGATCCTGAAATCGAAACAATGCCTGTAGAGGACTTGAAAAAATTACAGGAAGAAAAACTGAAAAAACTCGTACATTATGTGTATGAGAACTCTCCTTTTTACAGAAAAAGGTTTGACGAACACGGCGTTCGCCCGGAAGACATCCGGACTCTTGAAGATATCAGAAAGTTGCCTTTTACTTTTAAGCAGGATCTCAGAGATACATACCCTACCGGAATGTTTTGCGTCCCGAACTCAAAGCTCGCCCGATTCCATGCTTCTTCGGGCACCACGGGCAAACCAACGGTAGTCGGGTATACCCACAAGGACATTGATGATTGGGCAGAATCCCTGGCCAGGGCTTTAACATCCGTAGGGGTGGGAAAAGATGATATCCTCCAGGTAAGCTACGGGTACGGACTTTTTACAGGTGGGCTCGGTGCCCACTATGGAAGTGAAAAAGTAGGAGCAACCGTACTCCCCACAAGTTCGGGAAACACCGAACGCCAGCTTGAACTCATGAAAGACCTTGGCACGACAGCTATAGCCTGCACTCCCTCTTACTTTCTATACATGATTGAAGTCGCAAGGAAAGAAGGCATCAATATCAGGGACGACACAAAATTAACGAAGGGATTTTTCGGGGCTGAACCCTGGTCTGAAGAACTCAAGAAACGAATAGAAAATGAGTCAGGGATTAAAGCCTATGATATCTATGGGACTTCGGAACTCAGCGGCCCCCTCTTTACAGAATGTGAGGAGCAGTGCGGCATCCATATATGGGGAGACCTCTTCCTGGTAGAGATTCTGGATCCCGAAACCGGAGAACCTGTGCCTGATGGGGAGACAGGAGAACTTGTAATCACCACCCTTGCAAAAGAAGCAAATCCCCTTATCCGCTACAAGATCAAGGACCTTACCAGAAAAATGTCGGAGCCCTGCAAATGCGGCAGGACCCATCCAAGGATCACACGTATCAGCGGGCGCTCGGATGACATGATCATCGTGCGTGGCATAAATGTCTTCCCCGGACAGGTCGAGTCGGTTTTGATGAACATCCCTGAAGTCGGGAACCATTTCATGATCATCGTGGACAGGATCGGACCTCTGGACTCAATGACGGTCCAGATCGAAATGCATGAGTCTGCCTTCAGCGACAAGATGTCGGACATGATGGCACTCAAAAAGAAAATCACAAGTGCTTTAAAGAGCGTGCTAAACCTTGCGGTAAATGTAGAGCTTGTGGAACACGGTTTTCTGCCGCGTTCGGAAGGAAAATCAAAGAAAGTCATCGATAAGCGAAAGATCTGAAGCTTTTGCAGTTAGAAATCTGAAAATTAAAAGGTCAAAAAATTCAAAATTCCGAAAAAGAATAAAAAATATAACAAAATACGGGATAAAAGGACATGGGTGCTGGAATGGAAGACAAAGTTATAAAACAAATTTCCCTTTTTGCGGAAAACAAACCTGGTAGACTTGCAAGTGTAGCAAATAAATTGAAAAGCGCCGGCATAAATATCAGGGCGTTTACAATTGCCGAATCTGGAGACTTCGGAATCATTCGCATGGTTGTGGACAGGTCAGACTATGCTCACAGTGTACTCCATGATGCTGGGTTCACGGTTTCAGAAACCAGCGTTCTGGGAATCGAAATGGAAGACGTCCCCGGAAGCATGTCCCGGATTGCGGAAGTTTTCGGAGAAGCCAGTATCAACCTTGATTATGCCTATGCTTTTGTCACCCGGGAACAGAAAGCCCTTCTTATAGTCCGGGTAAACGAGATAGAAAAGGCGATAAAAAAGCTGGAAGAGAACAATATAAAGCTAATCGGCATGAAAGAACTTGAAAAGATCTGATTTTGATCGAACACCGGATTTTCCGGGAAGGCAGCTTTAAAGAAAAAGCCAGGAAATAATCCATAGCCAGGCACATTATGTTGATGTGCCTGAACATTCCGGAAATTCTCTTTTTACAGGTTCTTGCTTAAGTGGCAATTGTATTATATGAAGGATTTTGCAACCAGTAGCTACTTGTAGCCGGAAGTATTTATCAGAGATTTTCTGAGCCCTACTGTGTAAATAGAATATATTATAAATATAAAAAGAGCAAACAGAGAAAGACTTTTCTGAGAAATAAAGAAAAGGAAATCCGTATAACAGTAAAAACAGTAAACAGGGATTGGCCCGACAAAAAAGAAAAGTCAGCCAATTTGACTAAAATGACAGAAAATAAAAATAGCTTACAGGAAAACGCTCAAAACCTTTCAAAGAGTAAACTTGGCGGATCTCATACTACAATTATTGGGGGGAGAGCTGGAAAAAAACTCATAAAGCTTGTAAGCCAGCACCCCGAAATAAAAAAAGTAATTCCTTCCGTAATTTCCGTAAAAGGTGTTGCAGGGGGAAAACTGGCTGGAAAAGTCCTGCGCGCTGACGCCAGAGGGAACCTCAGGCTATTGTTCTCTGAAGGCAGAAGTTTCCAGGAAGTCAGGCTGGTGACAATGGTTGGTACAGCTGATGAAGGGGACAGAATCATGAACGAATTAAATGAGATCTTAAAAAATGCCCTATGAGGCGTTGAAGGAGAGGTTACTGCTTGGTATTCATAGGGGTTGACCACGGAACAACAGCAATGCGTTTTGCACTTATTAAGGGTGAAAAGGTCCTGACCTTTGAACTCGGAAGGGCTGAAGCAGCTGCAATGTCAGAACAAGAAATTCTGGTATCCATCGAAAAAGAGTTTGGAATCAAGGTTGAAGATATCGATATGATTGCTCTGACCTACTCCATGGGAGACGGCTTTTCTGCAATCAAGGACATAAGAAAACTTGAAGGAAGAGGCCTTCAAAGTACGGAAGGTGCAGGAAAAAAGACCGGAGGAGGCACACGGGTATTTGATGCAGTCAGAAACTCCGGAATTCCGGCAATAGCAATTCCCGGCCTTCACGCAGGGAGTAAAGTGGATCCGAGAATGAAGGTCTTTTCCCATCTCACAAGCCCGGAAAAGATGGGGATTGCATATCATATCCGGTGTCTTGGCTACGAAGACTTCGTAGTTTCCGATATAAGTTCTAACACTGTGACTCTTGCAGTTGCTTCGGGAAAGGTTATCGGGGCAATTGACGCCTGTATATTTGCTCCGGGAGTTCACCACGGACCTCTTGACCTGCAGGCGATCAGAAACGTTGATGACGGGCTCCAGACAGCAAACCAGGCTTTTATAGAAGCAGGGACCCTTAAGAGGACCCCATATAAAGACAGGAAAGAACTGCTCAATGCAGCCGAGAAAGGAGAAAAAACTGCCCTGCTCGCCCTTGATACAATAGCCCTTTTTGCAGCCATGGAAATCGCTTCAATGCAGCTTCTCCTGAAAGACTATGGGATTACCGGAGCGGTCTTTCTGGCAGGCTCGATAGGGGAGGTAGAGTACGTGCAGAAAAAGATTTGCACACACCTGGATAAGGAATGCAGGAGCCTCAGGAAATGGCACGCTGCAATCGGCTGTGCCGAGATAGCAAGGGACGTTTATGTCGGAAAAAAACAGATCCTCGGAGTAGACGTTGATTATCCTTAAAGAATGGAAAGAGACTATCCGTAAATATCGGAGAGAAACTATCTTTAAAGAGAGAAATCAGGTTTTTCCCACAGATTCTTCATACTCGTCTCCCTGATATTCTTCGAGCTCCGATGCGTCAAGTTTTCCCCCTTTGACGTCATCATCATCATAACCGCTCATACGGTTTTTGTCCATGAGAATGACATAATCCGCAGAGTTCTTAAGTGCTGTGGAAAATCCTGGCTCAACCCCGAAGATAATAGTCTCTTTCCCGTGTTCGTTTGCTTTGTTCAAGAGCGGTTTGAAATCCGCATCTCGGGTCACGATTGCAAGGGTATCTATGTTGGGGTTGTAGACCAGTTCCATGCCTTCCACTGCGAGACGCACATCCACATCACTGGAACAGATGATAGGCTCAAGGCCATGGTTTTCAATAGCCTCGACAAGCTTGTCAGAGGCATACTGGTTCAGGAAAACACGTCCAATCTTGATATTCCCGTAATCCTTCAGAACGTCCCTTATTTCCTCAAGATTTACATCAAACTCTTTTCTGAGGATATTCGGCCCATCCACCAAAAGTCCTATCTTCCTTCTGCCGACTTCTTTCTTAGTACGGAGGTATCTAGAAATGGAATCAAGTCCACTTTTTACAGGCTTCATTATTAATGTCCTCTGTGATCCTTACAGTTTTACTCAACCTGCATCTTTTTATATTTAATACCCCGATTATCGGGGAGAATTAATCTGTGAGGGAGTAGAGTTTCCAGCGACCCCCTCATGTCGATCGATACTATGATTTTGCTTAAACCCTGAAAAGACCGCAGTTTTAATGTTAATAGCCATGAGTTTACAACTACGGTTTTTCACAACTACAGTTTTTCAGGTTTAAAGCCTGATACCCGGCAGTTCGGGTAGTAATCTGATTATATCTAAATAATTGCTTTTCTGTAGTAAAACATTTGCATACTTTGACAATAAAAGGTTCTAATTTTGCCTTATCTAAGAGATTGACTGAAAACCTGATCTGCCCTGGAAAAGGGAAGTCCTGAGATATTAGTAAACCTCTCAAAATGAAACGGTTTTAACATAGGATATAATATATATTACATAATTATAATTTATCGGAAAAAGGGCTTTTGCGAACTTCCCGAATGGTGTAAGGGGACTCCAGAAGCTCAAAGCGATTTTCAGTTTTTCGTCCCTTCTTCTGCCTGCTATACTGGATTTCCCCTGAATGCTGGAGGAAAGCTTCATAGACCCTCATAAATTGCTCGAATTCCGGCTCCGTAAGCTCTATTAACCCTTCTTTCCCCGCGAGCCAGTCATATACCTGCAGAAGGATAATTTCCCTTACTCTTTTTAGACCTTCTTCTTCAGGCTCTTCAGGTGCTTTTTCAAAGTAGAGAGTATTTTTCATTTGCGGAGACCAGGCTGCAAAAACCCTCCTAAAATTTAAAACCTGAATTGGAACTTTTTCCCCGGGGTCGGGCCTAGTATAATAATACCTGTCCTGAGAAAATATCTCTCCTTCCAGACTCACCACCTGCCGTCATACCTCGATCTCATATATTTTTCATGGATTTTCTTCATACGGAAACCCATGTAGAGCCCTACGAAGAGTCCGCTCAGGTGAGCAGTGTGGGCTATCATATCCGACGAATTGACCATCAGAAAATCAAAAAGAGCAAACAGCACCAAGGCATGTTTTAAACGCATCGGGATAAAATAAACATACACCTTTATATTTGGCTCGAGTACAGTAAGGGCTGCAAAAACCCCATAAATCGCTCCACTCGCACCAATCATAGGACCGGGGTAAATGTTGAAAATGGGTCGGCTTAAGAAAGTGTACCCTATTGCAGATAGAATTCCTGCAGTAAAAAAGATCCCCAGGAGTTGTTTATTCCCTACCCTTCGCTCAAGCGCAGTCCCGAAGAAGTACAGTACAAGCATATTAAAAAAAAGATGCCATATTCCGTTGTGCAGGAAAATGTATGTGACAAGCGTCCATGGTTTTGTCAGTATAGAACCGGGGTCAAACTGAAAAGCACTGATGTAGAGAGACCCCACCCCCGGAACCATTTCCAGAAAGAAAGAAATTACACACAGGAAAATAATTGCCATCGATGGGCTTGTAGAAACAGAACTTTTGATTCTGTCGGTTGTTCCGCCTCGAGACTCATATGGTGTATCACGGTTAAACATGTTCCGTTACTCTCTATTTTAATCCAGTATAAAATTATTGAATAAATCACCTAAATAATAAGGCAAGTTATAATAGGCAACTTAGAATGTCTCAAAATGAATAAGGAAATATTATTCAAACACAAGACGTTGTCCAAACACAAGAATATTGCCCAAACATAAGCTCAAGAACAAATAAAAGGTAAGCAAATTGAAAACCCGATAAACAAAGTAATTAACTGCAAATTTCAGTAAATCAAATTAATGGTTTTAACCCCCGACTTTGGAAATAAGCAGTCTTGAATCCTAACCCTTTTAGATTCACGGGATACTTCCACGATACAATACTTCCACGATACAATACTTCCACGATACAATACTTCCACGATACAATACTTCCACGATACAATACTTCCACGATACAATACTTCCACGATACAATACTTCCACGACATAATAGTACTAGGCTTCCAGAAGCAAGTTCAAATTCCTATTTAAATTGGATTGCATATTATTTAAATCAAATAATTCATTGATTAATATTCAAGTGGGAAAATCATAGATATTCTTTTCCAGGAAAAAATCATGAAAACGGTTTACAGCGTTTACTATGTAAAGTGGTTTAGAGAACGTACCGATATAAATAAGTTTTGATATATTTATAAGAATAAAAAATATAATAAACTAAATAATTATTACGAATAATATATTTAACGATGATCGGGAATAATTTGAATTTAATTTGTGCGAAATTTGAAAATCAGATATGAAGAATCTTTAAAATGAGTTGTGGTTAGTATGAAAAAATGAAAAAAATAATAACAAATATTAAAATCAATGGAAAAAACTATTGGGAATCAAGAATACTCATTCAAAAAAACCAGTATCTACAGGCATTGAGGGCTTTTCTTTCGGAGTAGATCTTCAAGATTTTTTTATGAAGAAGGTATCACTAAATTCCATTTTACCCATTGCGAAATAGGGTGTTACAAATTAGAAAATGTTATATAGATTTGGTACATTTAGACTTTTAATTAGTGTTTATTATCCATCGGTAGCGACCTCTGCTCAAGATTAAGGTCCCAATCGTTGGTAAAAACGGTTTTTTTGAGACATAGGGCGTAAAAAGGGATTTGGAAGAGAAATAAGGCCCTAAAAACGACTTTTACAAGAATATATTCTCTATAAAAACGTTCTTATTTGAAAAAAACGTTGGTATAACGTTTAATGTCCAAATTGAGAGCTATGAACGTTTTACCATAAAACGTCATTTAAACGGTTGTAACTTTGAAGCAGACGGTAAGATATAAAATGAATAATCATTAACAATATGCCGCTTATCAGGATTACAATCGAATTGGCGAAGTCGACTTTAAACAAATTAAGGAGGTAAAGCTCACATGAGCAAACTAACTACCGGGAGTTTTTCTATAGAAGATCTGGAATCCGTTCAGATCACAATCAATAATGTTATCGGAGCAGCAAAGGAGGCTGCTGACGAGAAAGCAAAAGATCTAGGTCCTATGGGCCCATCCGCGTGGCCTGGTCTTGCAACCTACAGGGATGACTGGAACCTGAAATTACTCGACCGTTATGAGCCAGTAATCACCCCTATGTGTGACCAGTGCTGCTACTGTACATACGGCCCATGTGACCTTTCCAACAACAAGAGAGGCGCCTGTGGTATTGACATGCTAGGCCACAACGGCAGGGAATTCTTCCTCCGTGTGATCACCGGTACTGCCTGCCACGCAGCCCACGGTCGCCACCTGCTTGATCACCTGATTGAGGTCTTCGGAGAAGACTTACCCCTCAAGCTTGGACAATCCGACGTCCTGACCCCCAACATCACGATTACCACCGGGCAGAGACCAATGACTCTCGGAGAAATCAAGCCTGCAATGGAGCACACAGAAGAACAGCTTACCCAGCTCCTTGCAACCGTCCACGCAGGGCAGGAATCTGCAGAGATCGACTACGACTCAAAGGCTCTTTTCAGCGGTAGCCTGGACCACGTAGGAATGGAAATTTCCGATATAGTCCAGATCGCAGCTCTTGACTTCCCGAAAGCTGATCCCGAAGCCCCCCTCATTGAAATGGGTGTCGGAACCATTGACAAGGAAAAGCCGTTCCTCTGTGTTATAGGACACAACGTGGGTGGTGTCACCTACATGATGGACTACATGGAAGAGCACGACCTGACCGGCAAGATGGAACTCGGCGGACTCTGCTGTACCGCAATTGACCTGACCAGGTACAAGGAAGCTGACAGGAGAGCTCCATACACCAAGGTCATCGGTTCCATGTCTCAGGAACTCAAGATCATCCGCTCAGGACTGCCTGATGTCATTGTTGTTGATGAACAGTGTGTCCGTGGAGACATCGTACCCGAAGCCCAGAAGCTTGGGATTCCCGTTATTGCATCCAACGCCAAGATCATGTATGGTCTGCCCAACAGGGACGAACAGGACGTCGATGCGACAATTGAGGAACTCAAATCAGGAGCAATTCCGGGTGCTGTGATCCTTGACTACGATAAGCTTGGAGAAATCTCCGTAAGGCTCACCCAGGAAATGCACCCTCTCCGCGAAGCAGCAGGGTTAAGGAAAATTGCATCTGATGAGCAGATGAAGGAATGGGTCGACAAGTGTGCTGACTGTGGCTCTTGCTACCTGGTCTGCCCTGAAGAACTGGAGATTCCAGAAGCTATGAAGCATGCCAAGGAAGGCGACTACAGCTACCTTGTAGATCTCCACGACCAGTGTATCGGATGCCGCCGCTGTGAACAGGTCTGTAAGAAAGAAATCCCAATCCTTAGCGTCATCGAGAAAGCCTCTCAGAAGGTTATCGCAGAAGAGAAGGGCTGGATGAGGGCTGGCAGAGGTCAGGTATCTGATGCGGAAATCCGTGCAGAAGGTCTGAACCTGGTTATGGGTACCACCCCAGGTATCATCGCAATCATCGGATGTCCGAACTACGGTGATGGAGCCAAATCCGTATACTACATCGCAGAAGAATTCCTTAAGAGGAACTTTATCGTTGTCGGTACCGGATGTGGAGCCATGGACATGGGTATGTACAAAGACGAGAACGGCCAGACTCTCTATGAGAGGTTCCCCGGTGGATTCCAGTCTGGTGGACTGGTTAACATTGGATCCTGTGTCTCGAATGCTCACATCACCGGAGCCGCCCAGAAAGTCGCCGGTATCTTTGGTGGCAGAACCATGGAAGGCAACCTCGCGGAAATCGCAGACTATGTCCTGAACCGTGTTGGTGCCTGTGGCCTTGCATGGGGTGCATTCTCCCAGAAAGCATCTTCCATAGGAACCGGATGTAACATCTATGGTATCCCCGCAGTGCTTGGTCCCCACAGTTCCAAGTACAGGAGAGCTCTGATCTCAAAGAACTATGATGATGAGAAGTGGAAAGTCTACGACGCCAGAAGCGGCGAAGAGATGGCAATCCCACCAGCACCGGAATTCCTCCTGATCACCGCAGAGACCTGGCAAGAAGCAATCCCAATGATGGCAAAGGCCTGCATCCGCCCATCCGACAACAGTATGGGTAGGTCTATCAAACTGACCCACTGGATGGAACTCCACCAGAAGTATATTGGCGGAATGCCCGAAGACTGGTGGAAGTTCATCAGGACCGAAGCCGACCTGCCACTCGCCAAGCGTGCGGAACTCATGAAGAAACTCGAAGAAGAGCATGGCTGGGAAATCGACTGGAAGAGGAAAAAGATCATCTCCGGTCCGAAGATTAAGTTCGACGTCTCGGCACAGCCTACTAACCTCAAGAGACTCTGCAAGGGGGCCTGAAAATGGTTGACACTACAAAGAACACAAAGCTCTTTACCAGCTACGGGGTGACCACCTCAAAGGCAATCAACCCTGACATGGCAGCCAAGATGATCTCCAAGGCAAAGAGGCCACTTTTTGTGGTCGGAACCGGAGTTCTTAGACCAGAAATTCTGGACCGTGCAGTTAAGATTGCTAAGAAGGCAAACCTTCCAATTGCAGCTACCGGAAGCTCCCTTAATGGATTCCTAGACAAGGACGTAGATGCCAAATACATCAATGTGCACCAGCTCGGATTCTACTTAACCGACCCCGCATGGCCCGGACTTGACGGAAAAGGCAACTACGACACCATAATAATCCTGGAATTCAAGAAGTACTATATTAACCAGGTACTGTCCGGAACTAAGAACTTTTCCAAAGTAAAATCAATTTCAATCGGTAAAGACTACATCCAGAACGCAACAATGTCCTTCGGGAACATAAGCAGGGAAGAACACTTTGCTGCACTGGATGAATTGATTGACTTATTATAATTTGATTTAGGAGGCGAAAACACAATGGCAGAATTTCCATTTGAGATTTCCCCAATGTTTGAAGGAGAAAGAGTAAGAAAGGAAGGAATGTTTGTTGAGCTCGGGGGTCCAAAATCCCTTGGTCTCGAACTTGTAAGGGCAGCAGATATGGATGCAATTGAAGACGACAAAGTCACAATTGTCGGTCCAGATCTCAAGGATATGGAAGAGGGCAAGACCTACCCCTGGGCAATGATCTTCAACATCGGTGGAGAACTTGTCGAGCCTGATCTCGAGTCTGTGGTTGAAAGGCGTGTTCACGACTTCATCAACTACTGCCAGGGCATTATGCACCTGAACCAGAGGTACGATGTCTGGATGAGAGTTTCCAAGGACACAGCTGGAAAGATGGACTCCTTTGAGCCCTTCGGAAAGGCCGTCATGATGCTCTTCAAGACAGAACTGCCCTTTATCGAGAAGATGCAGGTCACTTTCTACACCGGGAAGGAAGAAGTTGAAAAGCAGATGGAATTGGCAAAGGAAATCTTCAAGGCAAGAGACGCAAGGACAAAGGACCTCCACGACGAAGATGTAGACGTCTTCTACGGATGTACCCTCTGCCAGTCCTTTGCTCCTACCAACGTCTGTGTGGTTTCCCCGGACAGGATCTCCCTCTGTGGTGCAATTAACTGGTTCGACGGCCGTGCAGCAGCAAAAGTAGACCCTGAAGGCCCACAGTTTGAAATTGCCAAGGGTGACCTTCTCGATGCTGTTACAGGTGAATACACCGGTGTCAACGAGATTGCCAAGAAGCTTTCAAGCGGCGAATTCGACAAGATAAAACTCCACTCCTTCTTTGACTCCCCACACACATCCTGCGGTTGCTTTGAAGTAGTCGGGTTCTATATCCCTGAAGTCGACGGTATCGGCTGGGTAGACAGAGAATACCAGGGAATGGCTCCTAACGGCATCGGATTCTCAACCATGGCCGGTCAGACAGGTGGTGGAAAGCAGATCGTAGGTTTCCTCGGAATTGGTGTCAACTACTTCTACTCCCCGAAGTTCATCCAGGCTGACGGTGGCTGGAACAGAGTAGTATGGCTCCCCTCCGGCCTCAAAGCGAAGATCGATGAAGCAATTCCTGCCGACCTGAAGGACAAGATCGCAACTGAGAACGATGCAACTGATATCGCATCTCTGAAAGACTTCCTCGAGGCAAAGAACCACCCCGTAGTTGCCACCTGGGCAGCTGCAGAAGAAGAGGAAGAAGAAGAGGAAGAAGAAGAGGAAGTAGCTGTTGCAGCCGCACCAATGATGATGCCTGCAGCCGGTTTCCAGATGCCTGCAATGCCAATGATGTCCGGTGGTTCTGGCGGCGGAATAAAGCTGACCTTCAAGAACGCAAAGATCACCATTGACAAGTTGGTCATCAGCGAGAAGAAGGAAAAGAAATAACTGAGTGACGACAGGCAATCGCCTAAAAAAGAAAAACAATCCAAAAGGGGTATTCTGTGACAAAAGTAATTGCGATAACGGGAAAAGGTGGGACTGGTAAAACAGCGGTAGCGGCTCTTATGATCCGCTACCTTTCCAAAAAAGGGAAATTTTTACTGGCAGTTGATGCAGATGCAGATACTAACCTGCCCGAAACCCTTGGCTGTGAGAACGTAAAAACCGTAGGGGATGCAAAAGAGTCCTTGCAGGTTGAAATCAAAAAACCAAGGCCTGACAACCCCGATATGAACAAGGAATCCATTCTTAAAAGTAAAGTATATGAGGTCATTGAAGAGATGCCGGGATATGACCTGCTGGTAATGGGAAGACCCGAAGGGACAGGTTGTTACTGTTACGTAAACAACCTCCTCCGTGGAATCATGGACAAACTAATCGTGAATTATGATTTAGTTGTCATTGATGCGGAAGCCGGGCTTGAGCATTTCAGCCGAAAAATTCTCCGGGATATTGATGATCTTCTTGTTGTAACTGACGCCTCACGCAGGGGATTTCAGACTGCCGAAAGGATTCGTGAACTTGTAAATGAACTGGATTCAAATGTTGGCAGAATTCACGTTATTGCAAATAAAGTTACAGATGCAAACCGTCAAGAGATTGTCAAACTGGCAGGGGAACTGAAACTTAACCTGATAGGTGTGATCCCTCTCGATCCGAAAATCGAGGAAATGGACATAAAAGGTATACCTCTCTTTGAAATCCCGGATGATTCGGTTGCTGCAGTAGAAATAGAAAAAATAGTACAAAAACTGGGGATCTGACCCCAGCTTCCTTTTGAACCTGTGGATTATGCAGAAAACCGACCGAACAAAGAGGGCAGGAACCCAGATCCAGTTTAAGAGCTTGAAACGGTATTAAGTATCATCAGAATAACGGAGCAGGATTAGTTCCTGCCCCGGTCCCTGTTCTTAGATCAGGGAAAAAGATCTGGAAACACGTTCTGTATTATATTCCTAATCATACAGTCACTCACAAAAACGGAAAAATTACGGAAACGGTGAGGTTTACATGGCAAAGAAAATGAAGTTATCAGATATAACAAACATGTTCGTGGGAATGGATGTAGAAGCCCTCGAAGGTGTAACTATAGAAGGGGACATTGAGATTGATCTCGGTGGACTCGGAGGCGGCTTCGACCCCATGCTTGCCGCAGCCCTCGGGCAAGAAAGTGCGGTACTTGCACAGCACTTTGCAAGACTTGCAGGCATGTTTGGTTATCCCGTAGGATTTGGAGGAGCAGCTGCTCCAGCAATTTCTCCTGCTCTGGCAGCCCCGAAACTTAAGGATCTCATTCCTGCAAAGTTCGATGTTGCAAACATCGCAGAATGGACAACTGAGATCCAGGAAGTTCCAATAGGGAACACCTCTGCAGACGGCGGAAGCCGTGGCAAGAGAGTGCTGGTTGGTGGCGAAAAAGCCCTTCCATTCTACTTTGATGCTCCAATGCCGAACAGGAACCAGGTAACAATAGACGTGTTCGACATGAGAATAGGGCTTGCAAAAGCTGTCAAGGAGAACTACGATGAGGTCATGGACAGCCCTGGAGAATGGGCAAAGAAGAACGTTGAAAAGTTCAACGCCGACATGATCACCATCCACCTGATTTCAACCGACCCACTCATTAAGGATACACCTGCCAAGGAAGCAGCCAAGACCGTTGAGGAAGTCCTCCAGGCCGTTGATGTGCCAATAGCAATTGGTGGATCAGGGAACCCACAGAAGGACCCAGAAGTCCTGGCAAAAGCAGCAGAAGTTGCGGAAGGCGAACGCTGTCTCCTTGCATCTGCCAGCCTGAACCTGGACTATGCCGCAATCGCAGAGGCCGCATTAAAGTACGACCACGATGTGCTGTCCTGGACACAGCTGGACATGAACGCCCAGAAGGAGCTTAACAGGAAACTCATGAAGCAGTGCAATGTGCCCAGAGACAGAATCATAATGGACCCAACCACTGCCGCCCTAGGATATGGTCTCGACTACGCTTACACCAACATGGAGCGCATCAGACTTGCAGCTCTTATGGGTGATGACGAACTGACCTTCCCGATGTCTTCAGGGACCACCAACGCATGGGGTGCCCGTGAATCATGGATGGTTGGATCTCCATTGAGTCAGGACACAGACTGGGGCCCAAGAGAGTACAGAGGACCTATCTGGGAAATCGTAACAGGTCTGTCCCTTGCCATTGCAGGAAATGACCTCTTTATGATGATGCACCCAACATCAGTAGCTGTCCTGAAGCAGATCACTCAGACCCTCTTTGGCTCAATAGAGGCAGAACCTGTTGACATCACCAACTGGATCGGAGCGGAGGTGTAAAACATGAAAATAAACAGCCCATTAGAAGCCTACAAGTACCTGCCCCAGACCAACTGTGGAGAATGTGGTGAACCTACATGTATGGCATTTGCCTCCAAGCTGATCGACAGGTCCGGCAAGACATCAGACTGCCCACCTCTGGTTAAGGAAAAGAAGTACGCAAAGAAGCTGGCAGAACTTGACAGGCTACTTGCCCCTGAGATTCGTCAGGTTACCATAGGAGTAGGCGAAAAGGCAGCAAACATCGGTGGAGACGATGTACTGTACCGCCACAAGCTCACATTCTTCAATAAGACAAAGATGTTCTTCGATGTTTCAGACAACATGGAAGAAGATGCCCTTATTGAGAGAGTCAAAAAAATCGCGGACTTCAAGAAGTTCTATGTAGGAAGGAACCTGCTTCTCGACGGTGTGGCAATAAAAGCCACTTCCAACGACCCGGCAAAGTTCGCAGCAGCCGTAAAGAAGGTAGCGGAAATAGGCTTGCCTATGATTTTCTGTTCCTTCAACCCTGCAGTCCTGAAGGCAGGACTTGAGGTTGCAAAGGACAAAAACCCACTGCTCTACGCTGCAAACAAGGACAACTGGAAAGAAGTCGGAGAACTTGCACTTGAATACAAGGTGCCTGTTGTAGTTTCAGTCTTCAATGACCTTGATGGTCTCAAGAGCCTTGCAAAGACTTTCGCAGAGGCAGGCATTAAGGACATTGTACTCGACCCGGGAACCTACCCAAGCGGCAAAGGCCTGAAGGATACCTTCACCAACTTCCTGAAAATCAGGAGAGCAGGCATTATGGGCGACACCGAGATCGCATACCCGATCATGGCTCTCCCGCTCACAGCCTGGATGGCAGGAATTTCAGACCCCGTCAGCGCCTCCTACTGGGAAACCGTTATTGCTTCAGTCTTCACAATCAGGTACGGCGACATTATGATCCTCCACAGCCTGGAGCCATATGCAGCACTGCCTGAAATGCACCTAGCTGAAACAATCTACACCGACCCGAGAACTCCTGTATCCGTGGACGGAGGTATGTACAAGGTTGGAGAACCTGACAAAGACTCTCCGGTATTCTTCACCACCAACTTCGCCCTTACCTACTACACAGTAGAAAGCGATATCTCAGCAAATGGCATCGTATGCTGGCTGCTTGCAGTTGACACCGATGGTATTGGTGTGGAAGCTGCAGTTGCCGGTGGTCAGCTGACTTCCGCCAAGGTAAAGGACGCCTTCGAAAAGGCTGGCTTCGACCTCAAGACCGACACAAACCACAACACCCTTATCATCCCAGGTCTATCAGCCCGTCTGCAGGGTGACCTCGAAGATACACTCGGTGCAAATGTAAAGGTTGGTCCAATGGACTCAGGCCGTATACCTGGCTGGGTCGAGAAGAACTGGCCACCCAAATAAATCCGAATGTAAAATTGAAAACCTTACATATCCGTGTCTCTATGACACGGAATTTTCTTCTTTTTTAAAAATAAGATACTTCATAATACATGCGTCAGATAAATTTTTTTGTAAATTTTTGAACGGCGGATCCAGCTATTTTTAAATAACATGAGAGTGCTTAACAGGTGGACTGTTCAGTATTACTGTAGAGACTTTACTTTCTGAACACACGAGACCTATTATTCCAAGAAGACTATCAGTAAGGATTATAGATGAATTCAATCACATGCCCGAAATGCGGCAAAGAATGCGATAAACTTTTTGATTCCGTTTGCAGGGACTGTTTCCTTGAAGCCATCAAGCTAATTGAACTACCCCTTGTACTCCACTTAAGGATCTGTTCCAGCTGTGGAGCGTACTTCCACAAGAGCCGCTGGGAAAATATCGGCAATATAGAAGAAGTGGTGCTGAAAGCCGTAGAAAATGCCCTTTTTATCCACAATGAAGCCGAAGATGTGGAACTCGGCCTTGAACCAAGAGAAGTTACGCCTTATATATATATGGTGAGGGCCGAAATAGATGCAGTTGTAAGAGGAGAGCCAGTCCATGCCGAAGCTGAGACCGAAGTAAGGGTTCAGCGGACAGCCTGCGATATGTGCAGCCGTGAATCCGGGGGATACTTTGAAGCAATTCTCCAGATAAGGGCAACAGGCAGGTTCCCGACTGAAGAGGAAAGGAGGCGCTGCTCTTCTATTGCCAGGGAATCCATGGAAAGCATGAAAAAGAAAGGCGACCGTCTAGCCTTTATAAGCGAAGCCCTTGAACTGAAAGAGGGAATCGACCTCTACATGGGTTCCATGAACGCCAGCAGGCAGGTCTGCAGGCTGATCGTTAACGAGCTTGGAGGCAGTTTTTCCGAGTCTCCTACCCTTGTTGGAATGAAAGATGGGAAAAACATCTACAGAATTACTTTCGCCATGCGCCTTCCGGAGTTCAGGCCAGGGGATGTGATAAGGTTCAGAGGAAGAATTATCCAGATAAGAAGCTCAGGCAAGAAGGTCAACGGGGTCAGCCTTGAAGACGGCTCCCGGTTTATCTCAACCCCTGAAGAACTCAAAGGTGCAGAAAAAATTGCAAATATTGGGGATGCAGTTTATACAGTTCTGGTTTCAATCGAAGAAAATGCAATTCTTGTGCTTGACCCTCAGACCTATGAAACTGTTGCAATAAAAAAGCCGATGTCTTTTAGCGCAGAAGCAGGAAATGAAATCCCGGTTCTGAAAACCGAATATGGAATCTTTGCGCTGGCACACTCCGATGTTCCGCAGGAAAAATAAGAAATCCAGAAAAACGGGGAAACATGCAGAATATCCTTGCAATTGGGTTTGATACACGAAACATTGTATGCTCCGCAAACAGGGCAGGTTATACTGTCTGCTCTATAGATGCTTTTCGTGACCTTGACCTGCAGAAATGTGCATATGCATCAGTTCTCCTTGAGTCCAGGACTTCAAGCGAACTCCATCAGCTTGATCCTCGCTGGATAATAGCTAAAATGGACGCCTTCGGGCTTAACTTTGACGCCATCGTACCCGGCTCGGGAATGGAGATGCTGGACCCTGGCAGTTTCCCCTGCCCTGTACTGGCCAGCCGTCCCGACACCGTTAAGGAAGCCTCAAACAAACTACACCTTGCAAAAAAACTTGAAGCCCTGGGGATGCCACACCCTCGCTGTTATTCTCCGGAAGAACTGGATGCTATCGAATACCCAGTTATTCTCAAACCTGCCTCAGGGGGAGGAGGAATCTTTAACAGGGTTGCAAGGAACAGGCAGGAACTGCTGTCAGCTTTAGAAGAATTATCCAGGCTGGACCCGGGATTCGCAGAAGAGGAGGTTGTAGTTCAGGAGTTTCTGGAAGGAATTCCTTCAAGCGTTTCTTTGCTTTCCACAAACAATCAAGCCCTGGCAATTGCTGTAAATGAACAATTGATAGGGACGCCCTGGCTCTCGAGGCTGCCTTTTGCCTACTGCGGAAACGTAACTCCTTTCAGGACGGAACACGCAGAGGAGATGGAAGCCCTTGCTGAAGACCTGGTGCTCGAACTCGGGCTCCTGGGCTCAAATGGGGTGGATTTCCTGGTCACGGAAAAGGGACCTGTAGTGCTGGAAGTAAACCCAAGGTTCCAGGGCAGCCTGGATACCATAGAGATGGCAGTGGGAATTAACCTTTTTGAATCCCATATTGGCTGCTTCAGGGGGGAACTTCCTGAAAAACCAGAAGCAAAATTATTTGCTGCAAGAGGGATTCTTTACTCGGATCGAGAACTTTTTATAGACAGAAAGCTCATGAACGTCATTCTCAGGGAAAAAAGCGCTGATATTCCTTCCATGAGAACCGTTACCGAGCCTGACTGGCCCCTTACCTCCCTGTTTGCATGCGCTTCAACAAGAGACAAGGCAGTCCAATCTCTTGAAAGTGGGGCAGAGAGGATAAAGACTTTTATTATAAACTGAACGAAAGAAGAAAGAAATCCTATGAACCCTGCCAGAAAAGCATGAGGTTTGATTGGGAAAGTACAGCTTTTTCCAAACATTGGAAAATCTTTTTAAGGAAAAGCTTAATGTAAACTTTAATACTGGTATGTCCAATTCATATAAGGGATTTGCGAGGTGAACACTTTGGTCGATTTGAATGACAAGGTAATTAGAGGATATCTCATGAGCCTTGTAGGGGAAGAAGGGCTTAAGATGATAGAAGGGATGCCCGAAGGAGAGGTCACTGATGAAGAAGTTGCGGCAAAGACCGGAGTTCTGCTGAATACTGTAAGAAGAACTCTCTTCATACTTTACGAAAATAAATTTGCAATCGTTGTAAGAGAGAGGGATTCAAACAGTGGATGGCTGACTTATCTCTGGCATCTGGACTTTTCCGGCATAGAGCATCAGCTTATGAGGGAAAAGAAAAAACTGCTCAGGAACCTGAAGACTCGCCTTGAATTTGAGGAAAATAATGTGTTTTACGTTTGCCCTCAGAGCTGTGTTCGCCTTCTTTTTGACGAAGCAACTGAAACAGAATTTCTCTGTCCCATGTGCGGGGAAGACCTGGTCTATTATGATAACTCCCTTTTTGTGAGAGCCCTTAAAAAACGCGTTGATGCCTTGAGTTCCACATAAGGGATTATCTTGACTAACCGGGCCCAGGCAATAAGGCTGCTTGAAGAATCAGGCTGTGCCCCCAATGTAATCGAGCATTGCAAGGAGGTTGCCTCACTGGCAGTCGAGATCGCAGAAAAGGCGAAAGCGGCCGGAAATAACGTAAATCCAGCGCTTGTAGAAGTAGGGGCTCTTTTACATGACCTTGGGAGGTGCCGGACTCATGGGATTGCTCATGCGATTGAAGGATTCAAACTGGCTAAAAGCAAAGGAGTCGAACCCGAAGTTGCCGAAATAATAAAGCGGCATATCGGAGCCGGCGTTTCAAAAGAAGAAGCAAAAAAGTTGGGACTTCCTGAAGATGATTATTTTCCCCGAAGTCTGGAAGAAAAAATCATTGCACATGCAGACAACCTTGTGAAAGGAACGAAGAGAATAACAATAAACGACAGATTGGAACTCATGAATAAAAAGAATATATCTGAATATGTAGTTCAGAGAGTAAAGAAACTCGCTGAAGAAGTAGAGGGGCTTTCCCACTAAATTCCAAATTTTCCGGATAGAAAATAATTCGGATATCCAGTATATAGAAAAACAGAAAAATAGTTTTGTCAAATAATTCTCCGGTTTTAAATGCGAACGCATTTAGAAAAAAAGGAGGAAAACTTATATATAGCGATATTAATAATGAGATAATGGATTGCTAAATCCTGCGATTTAAGCTAAAAATGCTCACCTCAATTAAAATATTTTTTTTAGCGACATTTCTCATTTTTAACTTATTATGAGGGTATGTTTATGGATAATGACAAATATCTAAAGGGCACAACTACCGTAGGAGTAGTTTGTACCGACGGAATTGTGCTCGCAAGTGAACAGCGAGCCACAATGGGGCATTTCATCGCAAGCAAAACTGCAAAGAAAGTTTACCAGATCGATGACCTGGTAGGAATGACCACTGCCGGTTCGGTAGGGGATGCTCAGCAGCTTGTGCGATTGGTAAGTGTAGAATCACAGCTCTACAAAATGCGCAGGGACGAATCCATGACAATCAAAGGAATCACCACCTTGATGTCGAACTTCTTGAGTGCTAACCGCTACTACCCTATGATGGTCCAGCTCCTTATCGGAGGAGTTGACAAGAACGGACCCGGAATCTACTCACTGGATGCAATGGGTGGGAGTATTGAAGAAACAAGGATTTCGGCAACAGGTTCAGGTTCTCCCATGGCTTACGGAGTACTGGAAGACCAGTACAGGGAGAATATGACTGTAAAAGAGGGTCTCGATCTTGCGATTCGGGCGATTCACAATGCAACGAAAAGAGACTCAGCTTCCGGAGAAAATATCGATGTAGTCGTAATTACAAAGGAGGCATTCAAAAGGCTGGATCCAGAAGAAGTAAAATCCAGAAGAGCTTTATTAAACTAAATCATTTAACTGTTGGTTTTTTTATTTCAATATATAAACTAACACCTTTTTCAAATATTATTTTTTCAACATCCAGATACTTTTTGATTTTTTGACAAAAAGGAAGATTCTTAATGCCTATTGAAGACGTGCTATTAGACCTCAAACATAAAATTGAGAAAAATTTACCCGCAGGAGTTACAATTACCGACGTCGAATTCGAAGGCCCTCAGCTTGTCCTGTACACTGAGGAACCCCGCAAATTCGCAGACGACGGGAATATTATCCGCAACCTGGCAAAAGAACTAAGGACGCGGATTGCCATGCGTCCTGACCCCAGGGTACTTGCAACTCCTGAAGACTCTATTTCTATAATTGAAGAAGTTGTTCCAAAAGAATCCGTAATCTCAAGCTACTATTTCGACCCCGATTCCGGAGAAGTGATCATCGAAGCCGAAAAGCCTGGACTTGTAATAGGAAAGCATGGCGCAACCCTGAGAGAGATTACAAAGCAGATCGGCTGGATTCCCAAAGTTGTCCGGACTCCTCCTATTAAGTCCCGTACAGTGAAAAACATCCGGGAGTTCATGAGGAACAATCTCAAAGAAAGAAAAGAAATCCTGAAAACCGTGGGGAGGAAAATTCACAGGGAGTGTACCTCAAAAGACCAGTGGGTAAGGGTTACAGCCCTCGGGGGATGTAAAGAAGTAGGTCGAAGCTGTTTTTTGCTTTCTACTCCTGAATCCAGAATCCTGATTGACTGTGGAGTAAATGTAGGTTCTGACGAAAACATGACTCCTTACCTCTACGTTCCTGAAGTTTTTCCATTAAGCCATATAGATGCCGTAATAGTTACCCATGCACACCTGGACCATCAGGGACTTGTTCCCCTGCTTTTCAAGTATGGGTACGAAGGGCCTGTCTACTGTACACCTCCCACAAGAGACCTTATGGTATTGCTCCAGCTCGACTACATCGACGTAGCAGCTAAAGAAGGGAAGAAGAGCCCCTATGAATCCGGGATGATAACAAAGACCCTAAAACACACCATACCTCTGGACTATGAGGAAGTAACAGACATCGCCCCTGACATTAAACTGACTTTCCACAATGCGGGTCATATCCTGGGCTCTGCAATTTCACACTTCCATATAGGAGATGGTCTCCATAATGTAGTCTTCACGGGAGACTACAAATATGAGAAAACCAGGCTTTTCGACCCTGCTGTCAACAAGTTCCCCAGAGTAGAAACCGTAATCAGTGAAGCTACTTATGGGAATTCTAACGCCTTCCAGCCTGCACTTAAGGACGCTGAAAAGCACCTGCAGATGGTGGTAAAGAATACAGTTGAGCGCGGAGGAATTGCACTTATTCCTGCTTTTGCTGTGGGCAGAAGCCAGGAAGTTATGATCGTACTCGAAGAGTCCATAAGGAAAGGGATTATCCCAGAAGTCCCCGTCTACCTTGACGGAATGATCTGGGAAGCTACTGCAATCCATGCAACCCATCCTGAGTACCTTAACAACGATCTGAGGAAACTGATCTTCCAGAAGGGCCAGAATCCCTTCCTATCCGAATGCTTCAAGCCGGTTGACTCCCATGAAGCACGCCAGAAGATAATCCAGAACCCACACCCCTGTGTGGTTATTTCAACTTCGGGCATGATGAATGGAGGACCTGTTATGGACTATTTCAGGGCTTTTGCTGAGGATTCACGCAATACCCTTGTGTTTGTAGGTTACCAGGCTGACGGAACTGTAGGACGCAGGATCCAGAAGGGATGGAAGGAAATCCCCCTGACAGGAAAGAACGGAAGCAGCGAAATCCTGAAAATGAACATGGAAGTGCAGGTAGTAGACGGCTTTTCAGGCCACTCGGACAGAAGGCAGCTTATGGAATATATTAAGAGAATGCAGCCCCGTCCGGAAAGAGTTTTCACCGAACACGGAGACGAAAAGGCCTGCGTGGATATGGCCAGCTCCATTTACAAGAAGCTTAAGATCGAGACACGCGCTCTCACAAATCTCGAAACCGTAAGGCTACTGTGACCCCACAGGGGCCACAAATCTTTTTATTTCCTGTGCCGGGGAGCAAATTCAGGACTGGGAAGAGACTCAAGGTTAAGAAGATGTTCCATTAACTTTTTGTGGTCGTCCACCACCAGATCCGCTCTATCAAGTTCAGAAGGCTCTACATATGTGGGGACCCCGATACAATAAATACCAGCCTCTTTTGCGGCTTCCACGCCCAGAATGGCGTTTTCGATCACGACACATTCTTTTTTTCTGACCTTAAGAAGTTCAACTGCCTTCAGGAAAGGGTCAGGGTGGGGTTTGGAGTTAAGCACGTCATCTCCAGTGACCACTGCATCAAATATACCTGGAAAGAGCTGGTCAAGGATTCCGTTAACTATAAGATGATCCGAACCTGAGACTACCGAAAGCAAGAAACGTGCCTTAAGCAATTCGAGACATTCTTTCATCCCATCAAAAGCTTTTAGTTCAAAAATTCGTTTGAACTCCTGCCTGTAGATTGCAGTGATAGTTTCAAAATCAAAATTCTCTGGCTCTTTTCTGGCTTTTTTGATCAGCAGGGGGAGGCCGTTCCTGGGGTTTGAACCCTCAATTGCATAGATATCCTCATCCCGGATTTCCATACCCACATCAAGAAAAGCCTTTCTCCAGGCTGCTGCATGGAAAGGCATGGAATCCACAAGAACACCATCCATATCAAAAATTAATGCTTTTAACACGCTTCTGACTCCTGAACCTAAAGAAATGGGAACTATTGAAGAAGATTTGAAAAAGTTAATGAACAATTAATGACTCTTCCGAAGTGCTGTTTAGAAGAGTTGAGGTAAAGCAACTCAAAGTAAAAATGGTTTTGCAGTCTTAAAGCTTTCCCGGCATTCCCCGAAGAACAGTTCAATGATCACAATTTAGTTAAAGTAGTACGAAACTTCTGTAATACGATTTTGAAAAGGTTTCAAATATCCGGGATTTTCCCTGCATAAAAGGAAACAGATTATTCAGAAGTTACAACTGAATAAAATAATTAAGCAATTTATGAATAAATAACCTTTAAGATAATCAGAAAATTCAGGAAATTTATCAGAAAATTCAGGAAATTTATCAGAAAATTCAGGAAATTTATCAGAAATTTCAGGAGATTTAACTTAAATTTATATAAACACTTATGCGCAGTAATCCCTTAATACTAGAAAAAATAAGCAAGAGCCTTAAAATCTTCGAAAGATACCGAAAAAGTTTTTAAGATGAGAATTCTACTTAAAAGTAATAATATAAACAGTTTCATTAAATGGAAAGTATCCCAGTTTGGACGTCTCGAAGAAAACGTGGTAAAGAGGCCACATACACAATAATTTGAGAAAAGCAGGGCAGCAAAATAACAGATCAGAAAGAAAATAAAAATTGCCCTGACATGCATGATCGAGATAGCTTTCCTGACAAAAGAGACTTTCTAGAAAATTTCAGCCTAATGTATATAAACATTGTGTAAATTCCTTGCCTTTTCACCCTGAGAATTAAGAGTAAGGGCTGAAAAAGGTGAAATATATGAAAGTTATGGGTGACATATTTAAACTTCATATACAATTTAAAAACACTGTTTAAATATACCCAAAATGTTTAAGTGTAGTAGAGCACCAACTTATTAAAGATAACGGATGGAAATCTTTTAGAAGGTTTTTACAGGTTATCCCCAATTCAACTATCTAAATAGAAATTTGCCCCCCGATTAGAGGGTGGGGAGTCAAAGGAAAAAATAAAGATATTATGATGATAAACGAAATCCAGCCGAGGGGATAAATTGCAATCTATAGTACAGGAAGCAATGAAATTCAGTGAAAAAGAGAAGGAATACCGAAAAACTTCCTCCTCCGAAGAAGACTTCGAAGACTTCGGGCAGCCGAGAATTATGATTGTAGGATGCGGGGGCGCAGGAAACAATACCGTAAACCGGCTCTACAACATAGGAATCGAAGGCGCAGAAACAGTATGCATCAATACAGACAAGCAACACCTTGACAATGTAAGGGCTGACAAGAAGATCCTTGTAGGAAAAACCCTCACAAGAGGCCTGGGGGCAGGCGGCTATCCAGAAACCGGAAAGAAAGCCGCAGAACTTGCCAGAGGCACTCTTGAAGAAGTTCTAAAGAATGTCGACCTTGTTTTCATCACAGCAGGTCTTGGAGGAGGCACTGGAACCGGAGTTGCTCCCGTAGTTGCCGAGGTTGCAAAAGAACAGGGAGCAATCGTCGTAGGGATGGTTTCAAGCCCCTTCAGGGTCGAAAGAGCCCGCATATTCAAAGCCGAAGAAGGACTTGAAGACCTGCGCAGGGCAGCAGACACAGTAATTGTCCTGGACAACAATAGGCTGCTTAACTACGTACCTAACCTTCCGATTGACCAGGCTTTCTCAGTAATGGACCAGTTAATTGCCGAAACCGTGAAAGGAATAACTGAAACTATTACAGTGCCCTCTCTGATCAACCTTGACTACGCCGACATCAGGACTATTATGAGCTGCGGCGGAGTTGCCGTAATGCTTGTTGGGGAATCCAAAAGTCAGGACAAGAGCACGGAAGTCGTGCGGACCGCCCTGAACCATCCCCTGCTTGATGTTGATTACAAGGGTGCAACCGGCAGCCTTGTCCATGTAACAGGCGGGCCTGACCTGAGCCTGAAGGAAGCCGAAGAAATTGCTTCCATGCTGACCTATGAACTTTCCTCAAGTGCCAATGTAATATGGGGCGCAAGGATCAGGGAAGATTATGAAGGCAAGGTCCGGGTAATGGCAATCATGACAGGTGTCCAATCTGCCCAGATCCTGGGCCCTCAGGCGGGAGCTGGAATCCTGGAGTCCAGAGCCGAGGCTGAGTCCATCCAGGAAAAGAGATATGGGAGACTGTCTTCGGTGGGCAAAAGAGGAGAGACTGCAGGGCCTCTCAGAAAAAAGCACGAAGAATCGATTATTGATTTCATAAATTAAACCAAGCTCAGGAAAAAGCCCGGGCCCGCGAGTTTCCGGGCCCCCCTCAGGTTATTCCCCGGATTTTTTTGGAGAGCAATCAGAGATTTGTGGAAGGAAGTTTCCTCAAGGCACATAGCTCGGGTTTTTCCTGACCGGACACTCATTTTTTGAAATGATTATCGAACAGATACTCTTTTTTATTAGCGATTCTATCTAAAAAATATGGAAATTTTGATTGCAACAGGGCGGCTTGCGGAAAATACCGTGAGGAAAGCAGCTGGAGAAAAAGCAGACGTCCTCGTGGCAGACATTGACATTGCCGCATTTATAACCCCAAAAAAGCTTATTAAAGCCTTTTTGGAGGCAAGATTTTCAAACCGATATGATCTTATTCTACTTCCCGGGCTGGTAGCAGGGGACTTTTCAAAAGCCTCGGAAGAGCTGGGCTGCAGAATCCGGCTGGGCCCAAAACATGCTTATGACCTCAGCTTTGTGCTCCATTTTGCAGAGGAGGTTGAGTTTTCCAAAAAAGTTCCGGCCTGTGAGCTTCTCGCAGATGTGCGAAAGGAGATGGCGCTTGAGCTTATCAGGAAAGCCGAAGAAGAAGCTCACTCTCCCCTTACTCTTAGTGGAGTAAAGCTAGGAGGTAATTCCTGCATGAAGGTCATGGGAGAGATTGTAGGAGCAGCGGAAATGGACCCTGCGGACCTGGAGATAAAAATCGAAGCTTTTATCGCCCGTGGAGCAGATATTATCGATCTGGGAGCTACACTTAACACCCTTCCGGACCAGGTACGGAGAACAGTATCCCTCGCAAAAACCCTTACATGTACTCCAATAAGTATCGATACGCTTGACCCTGAGCTTATAAAGGAAGGAATAGAAGCAGGAGCAGACCTTGTTCTGAGCCTTAACGGCACGAACATGGAAACTGCAGGCCCCCTGGTTGCAGGAGCAGGCGTTGCAGCAGTTGTAATTCCCGATGAAGGAAACAGTCTGGAAAGCCTGGTAAGAAATATCGAAGCTGCCCGCAGGCTTGGGATCGAAAAAATCATAGCTGACCCTGTCCTTGACCCTGTAGGTCATAATATAACCAAATCTATTGTACGCTACCATGAGTTTCACAGAAGATATCCTGAAGTTCCGTTATTCTTCGGAGCTGGCAATGTAACGGAACTCATGGACGTGGACACAATAGGAGTAAATGCCACACTCTGCGGGATCGGAGCAGAGATAGGGGCAAGCATCCTTTTTACCCCCGAATACAGTGACAAAGCCCAGGGTTCCATAGGAGAACTGAAAAAAGCCTCAGAGATGATGCAACTTTGCAGGATAAGGGAAAGCTCCCCAAAGGATCTTGGCATTGACCTTCTCTGCTTAAAGGAAAAACGAAGGCGTCCTGATAGCCCCCTCCCTGAAAAAGTAATCATGGCCAGAGCTTCGAAGAACTGGCGTGTAGACCCTGCAGGTCCCATTCGAGTAAGGATTGTGCCGGACAGAATAAGTGGAAACGGCGGACTGATTGTAGCTGAACACGAGAAAGCCGCGGTTGCAGGAGAGAGTGCCAGGGAAGTTATGGACACGCTGCTCGAACTTGAGCTGATCTCGCGCCTGGACCATGCTGCATACCTTGGAAGAGAACTGGAAAAAGCCGAACTTGCCCTGCGCTTTAACCGGAGTTATGCCCAGGACGATGTATTCTGAATACACTGGAAGGCAGACAAAATAGAGATGTGAGAAAATGAAACTCGAAAATGAAGATAAACAGTCAATCTTTGAGATAGTTGCAGCCCGCTATTTCACAACACAGAACTGGAAATGGGTAAACCTGAGGAAAGACCTCAATAAAATCATCAAATCCTATGAGGAATTGAACGAACAGTATGCTTCTTACTCTTATGTGAGCCGGGACTGGTATGTGGAAAATATGGGATCAAGGAACATCCACATGTGCAATACCTGGAATGAACTTAAGGCCCTGGTTACCTTCCTCAACACCAATGGGCAAACCTTTAATTTCCTTGTGAACACAGGAAATCGAAAGTCATTCTGTATCGTAAGCGACTCAAGAGACCTGGATGAGACCCAGGCAAATGCAATCAAAGAAGTACAGAAACTGGGATACAACACCTTTGTGTTCCTTGCTACAATTCCTGATGAGATCGAATTCCAGCTGCTTCAGGTAAGGGGAGTTAACTGAACTCTCCATACTTGCAAAAAACAGGTGCTTCAAAAAGACAGGTTTTCTTATTCTTTTACATAAGTTATTTTTCTCGCTCATGCCGAACATAACGAACGTTGATTAAAAAAGAACATTGATTAAAAAGTAAAGAAGTCAATGAATTCACAGCCTGGCAAATTATTTTTGATAAAAGGTATAGAACTCCCCTAAATGCCGTATAAAATCGAAAGATTTTTATATTATAAGTATCAAATAGGAAACTGTATTCCTTTTTAGAGATTCGACATATAAATAATCATCGTGTATAAACAGCCGATTGTATATAAAAAAATTTGTGTGTGAATAACATCGTGTGTGAATAACTTATCATAGTGTGAACAAGAGGCTTGTCTATGGGACAGGAAAGAACGAAGAGCCGTTGCTATGCTGTTTTTTGTTCCTGCCGGCATAAATCCCCGGTGCTTAAAGTAGCTTAAGCTGTGGATAATTAATTCATGGGCCATCAAACCGGAAAATTTGAGCTACTGGAAGAAAGGGCACGTTCTTCAGGTACTCAAAAAAGAGCAATACGAAATACAGGAAATAGACACCTGCCACAGATTTAAGTAAAAGAAACACTGGAGAGGAAGACCAGAATGAACCAAGAAAAAAATAAAAAATAAAAAAAAGGGAAAAAGTTAAGGAATTACATAAACAAGGGTGCAAACACAACAGCCACAATGCTCATGAGCTTAATGAGGATGTTGATTGCAGGACCTGCCGTATCCTTGAAAGGGTCGCCTACGGTATCGCCGGTTACACCTGCTTTGTGGGCATCAGAACCTTTTCCGCCGAAGTTTCCAAGTTCAATGTATTTCTTTGCATTGTCCCACGAACCTCCTGCATTAGACATTGTGATTGCAATCATGAAACCTGAAACCACAGAGCCCGCAAGGAGTCCGCCAAGAGCCCCGGCTCCAAGCAAAAGTCCGACTAAAAGGGGTGCTGTAACAGCAAGAAGTCCGGGTGCAATCATCTCTTTAAGAGCAGAGTGTGTTGAGATTGCAATACATTTGCTGTAATCAGGATCTGCTTTGCCTTCCATCAAACCTGGAATCTCTTTAAACTGCCTCCTCACTTCAACAACCACTTCACCTGCCGCATTTCCGACAGCCAAAATGGTCATTGACGAGAAGAGGTAAGGAAGCATTGCCCCTATTGTAAGCCCGATGAATACGTTAGGGTTCATAACATCGATAGCATCGAGACCCACTGCAATACCATATGAAGCGAAGAGGGAAAGTGCAGTAAGAGCTGCTGACCCGATTGCGAAACCTTTGCCCATAGCTGCCGTAGTGTTTCCTACCGCATCAAGTGTATCGGTAATCTGGCGCACCTCTTTCTTCTGGTGAGACATCTCTGCAATGCCTCCTGCGTTGTCAGCTACAGGGCCGTATGCATCGACTGAGAGGGAGATCCCGAGCGTTGCAAGCATTCCGACAGCTGCAATAGCTATGCCATAGAGGCCGGCGAGCTGGAACGAAATATAGATTGCAGCACTGATAATAATAACAGGCCAGAGAGTTGACTCCATTCCTTTTGCAAAACCTGTAATGATATTGGTAGCTGAACCTGTCTGGCAGGAATGTGCAACCCTGAGAGTCGGCTTTTTATCATATGATGTATAGTGCTCCGTGATCTGCCCTATAAGGAAACCTGCAACGAGCCCTGCAACGGTTGCAAAGAAGACATTCAGGCCGTATTCCCCAAGTAGCTGGGCTGTAACGAAATATGAAGCAGTGACTGTAAGAACGATTGCAGCAATCAGCCCCATATTAAATGCCATGTGGATTGCTGAAGACTCTGTTTTGTTTGTACGGACAAAAAAAGAACCGATAATAGATGCAAGGACTCCAACAGCTGAAATAATCAATGGAACCAGAACAACATTCATAATTGGGATGCCAGGGAAAGTAGTTGCTGCTGTTGACGCTGCAAGAAGCATCGTTGCAAGGATTGAACCTACGTATGATTCATAGAGGTCAGCCCCCATTCCGGCAATGTCTCCGACATTATCTCCGACGTTGTCAGCAATTACGGCGGGGTTTCTTGGGTCATCTTCCGGGATTCCGGCTTCAACTTTGCCTACAAGGTCTGCACCGACATCAGCAGCTTTGGTAAAGATTCCGCCACCGACACGAGCAAAGAGAGCAATAGACGAAGCTCCAAGTGAAAAGCCTGCAACAATGTTCACGGTGGTGAGCAGACCCAGATCTGTAAAGGCATTTGAAAGAATTATAAATGAAATAGACAGCCCAAAAAGACCAAGACCTACAACACTCATTCCCATAACAGTACCGGATGCAAATGACACCTTGAAAGCCGGACCAATACCCCTGGTGGCAGCATTTGTGGTCCGCCCATTCGCAATGGTAGCCGTAAGCATCCCTGCATACCCAGCTGTTGCGGAAAGCACTGCACCAAAAACAAAACATGCTGCAGTGAGGACTCCGTTAGGCAGAATTAATGCAATTACAATTGCAAGGAAAACGACAAAAACAGCGATTGCACGGTATTGCCTATTGAGATAGACCATGGCTCCACCGTGAATTGCCGCAGTAATTTTCTTAATAAGATCATTACCTTCGCCTTCTTTTCGGACGTTTTTGTAGGACATACCTGCAAAAATCAGACCAATAAGGGCACATATTGGTGCGAGGTAGATTAACATATCCATAATTTCAACCATCCTACCGGAAAACACATCAAAAGCACTTTAAGATAGTAATCCTCCAAAGTACTTTTTCGTGATAATAAATGGGTCTTTGTATATAAATTGATACTCGATTATCCGTTGATAATCCGGAGGAACTGAGAATTTCAGCCCCTGATCAGCAAAAATTTTTCATTGCGAACAGACACGTTGTAATAATCCCATATAAATCTACTCGACAGTAATATGCCACTATCTCATAGATTGAGATTTTACCTTTTTGTATCGGTTTTTGTATTTAAACAACTCTTTTGATTTAGACAACTTTTGCCGGTTAAACGGTCCCTGCTCATATCTGGTTCCTGCCCATTTCCCTCCGGGCAAAAAACCAGTATCTTCCTCGCCAGGGGGAGGAATACGGTAACTTATTTAGTAGAATCAAAGTTGCGCTGGCACACCCCACAGCAAGCTAGCGGGGTATTCAACTGAAATAAATATCTAAATTAGAGGTGCTCCCTGGTTAATTGGTTAATATTATTTCAAAATGACCTTTTGTTGTATCTCCTGTTCTTTATTTTTACATGCTGCGCCGCCCTGCTTGAGCCCACCTGCATACAGTAGATAAAAAGAATCATCAGGCAGGCTGAAAACCTGATACTAAATATCACCCCTGTAGCTAAGGACGCCCAAATTAGATGAACAAAAAAGCACCGCAAAATTATATTAATTAAAATCTGTATAAAAAAATTGCTGTGATTAAAAGAGTTAATAGACCTTTGATTAGGCAAAAGGGCGCAAAAGTTTATATAAAAAATAATTATTTACGCTTTCGCCGAAAATGGGGCTTTAACAATGAAAAATAATACTTTAGAATAATACTAGAATTGATATGTAAAAATCATTATAAAATAAAGATATATGTGAAACATAATATTTGAGATAATAAGGGAAATTGAAGCTAAAGGATGGGAACTAGAGGACTATAAAAATATTGTAATGTGAAAGGGTGTCAAAACCAAAGGATATGAAATTTATGGAAAGTTTAATATATATTGCTCCTTTAGCAGGCATTATAAGTCTGGTCTTCGCTGCTTTTTTTGCAAAAAGCATCCTGAAGGAAGATACCGGCAATAAGAGAATGCAGGAAATAGCCGGAGCAATTCAGGAAGGAGCTATGGCTTATCTAAATCGCCAGTACAAAACGATTGCAGTGGTTTCGATCATTCTCTCATTCCTAATTCTGTTTTTACTTGATGATGGAATGAAAATAGCTATTGGTTTCCTGGCAGGTGCCATAAGTTCGGCTGCTGCCGGCTATATCGGGATGAGCGTCTCAGTAAGGGCAAACGTCCGGACTGCTCATGCGGCATCAAGCGGGCTTGAGAGAGCCATGTCAGTTGCATTTCGCGGCGGGGCTGTAACAGGACTTGCAGTGGTAGGGCTTGCACTGCTCGGAACAAGTAGCTTTTATATTCTCTATGGGGACGTTGACTTGGTTGTCGGATTTGGTTTCGGAGCCAGCCTTATCAGCCTCTTCGCAAGAGTTGGCGGAGGAATCTTTACAAAAGCTGCAGACGTGGGTGCCGACCTGGTAGGTAAACTCGAAGCCGGGATTCCTGAAGACGACCCACGGAACGCAGGAGTTATTGCCGACAATGTTGGTGACAACGTGGGCGACTGTGCAGGGATGGGGGCAGACCTCTTTGAAACATATGTGGTTACTTCCCTGGCTGCCATGCTGCTCGGTTCCCTTATTACCAACACTTACGAAAATGCCATCTTCTACCCACTGATACTTGGTTCTGTCGCAATCTTTGCGTCCATTATATCTGTCTTCTTTGTGAAGATGGGAAAAAAAGAGAAGATCATGCAGGCTCTCTACAAGGGTGTAGGTGGCTCTGCAATACTCAGTCTTGTTGCATTCTATTTCGTAACCAACTCTCTTATGGGTGACATCAGGTTTTTCTACGTCACTCTAGTAGGCATCATAATCACGGTGCTTATGGTGATGATTACGGAATACTACACTTCCACAAGCTACAGACCGGTAAAAACAATTGCATCCTCATCAGAAACAGGGGCTGCAACCAATATTATATCAGGGTTATCGATAGGCTTTGAAAGCACGCTTGTGCCCACTGTAATAATTGTGATAGGCATCCTTACTTCGTACTTTATCGTGGGAGGAGCAGCAGACTCGGGGATAGGGCTCTACGGAATTGCCATCGCAGCCGTTGCAATGCTCTCAACCACAGGCATGATAGTTGCTCTGGACTCTTATGGCCCAATTACGGATAACGCAGGCGGAATTGCCCAGATGGCAAACCTGCCGGCCAAGGTCAGAAAAGTCACTGATGCTCTTGATTCCGTGGGAAACACTACAAAAGCTGTTACCAAAGGATATGCTATAAGCTCGGCAGCTCTGGGTGCACTTGCCCTCTTTGCAGACTATCGCATCAAGGTAAATCTTGAAGGGCAGCCCCTGACCCTCGATGACCCTGTGGTACTTGCAGGACTTCTTCTCGGAGCGCTACTGCCTTTCGTATTTAGTGCAGTTACGATGAGTGCGGTAGGAAAAGCTGCTTTTGAGGTAGTAAATGAAGTCCGCAGGCAGTTTCGGGAGATCCCGGGCATTATGGAAGGGACCGCTAAGCCGGAATACGGGCGCTGTGTTGATATCGTAACAAAAGCGGCCCTCCATGAGATGGCAATGCCTGGTTTCCTTGCCGTACTCGTGCCTCTGCTTGTGGGGTTCATCCTTGGCCCAAAAGCGCTTGCGGGGCTTCTCATAGGGCTTATTATAGTTGGGTTTATGTTAGCCCTAATGATGGATAATGGAGGAGGCGCCTGGGACAACGCAAAAAAACTGATCGAAGATGGAAATTACGGCGGAAGAGGCTCAGAAGCTCATAAAGCTGCAGTGGTAGGGGATACTGTAGGCGACCCATTCAAAGACACTGCTGGACCTGCCCTCAACGCCCTGATTAAAGTTGTGAATATGGTGGCAATTCTCTTCTCATCCCTTATACTACACAGCGGCTTTTTCTAAGGGAAGAAAAGGGTCTGAAATCCCTTAATTCGGGAACCCATATTCCCAATTTTCACATCTCATATTTTATTTTTCCGGCGCACCCGTTTTTCAGGCCATTTACCCTTAACAACACACTCATTTTTTACAAGCATACCCATGAATCAAAACATATTATTCAGTGAGTTGCTCTTCAAAAATTGTATGTTTTATAGAATGATATACTCGCTTCTTTATAGTAAAATAGAAATTAGTTAGAGAATTTTGCATACATAGATTAAATTTATTCAAATATAAGAAAGGATTGAAAATATCTATTGTAGGATAAATAGCAATTACAAGAGATAAAACAACTCAAAAAAAGATATAACAGAAATAGAAAAATAGAAAAGATAATATAATAGTTAATCTTATTATACACATAATAGAAAGAAATCATCAAAATTAAAATAGAACAAGAGTTCAGAAATTAGTCAACGTTTAAAGACAAAATAAATTATGAAGGTCAAATTCACAGGGAAAAATAATCCACAGGGGAAAATGCCAGGAACAGAAAAAATTAGCTTCCAAATTAGAAATAAAACAGAAAAAAAACAGAAAAAAAGAGCTTCCAAATTAGAAATAAATTAGAAATAAATTAGAAATAAATTAGAAGTAAATTAGAAGTAAATTAGAAGTAGTGTGAGCGGGTTGGGGAGTGGGGGGTCATATGGGGAGTGGGGGGTATGGTATGTGAAAAAAGTTTCCCGCTCACATTACTCACATTATCCCTATTCAAAGTAATTATATAAATAGCTATGCATTTCTTTCGAGTTTAATATAATACGCACAAAATTATCGTGACTAGTTATTCCAGAAAAACAATATCAATAGCCATCTTTTTTGATACCCGAGGGACAAATTTCTGTGAATTGAGATTATTTAATTGTTGGTTATTGATTGTTTTTTTTCGATTGCTTTTTTTCATATCTCACAAAGTAGTAATCAGATTTACCCGGTTTATCAAAACCGACATCATTCGACTGATTAATACAAGTTGAATAATTAAAAAATTTCATGTAAAATGTCGTGCAAGAACATTACCCTCGTGCAAGAACATTGCCCAGAACTTTCTGTTTTCGTACATTTTCTGTTTTTTGCATATATTTGCATATATTTAACAGATGTTCAAAGAAGAAGAACCCGCAAATATTGAAAGAGGAATAACAGTTTCTAGGTAGAGCAGCCACAATAAGAAACTTATACGAGATTGCGAGTTTTAAATTCTATGAACCCTGAGAGGCGTTTGATTTATATTGCAGTTTTTACAATAATGGGGCTTTCAAATACTGTAATTCCCATCCTCCCGGAACTTGCTGCCCGTTATCACAGTACGTTTGGAGAATTTGCGTCAAGCCTGCTCTTTTCAGGGTACTTTCTGGGAGCCCTTGCAACAATGCTTCCCTTCGGGATTCTGGCTGACAGGTTCGGAAACCTCAGGCTCATAGGGCTTGGCATTATTCTTACAGCCATCTCAGGGCTAATTATCCTTTTCTCCGAAAACCTATGGGTCCTTATTCTTTCAAGGTTTATGGAAGGCTTTGCCTGTGGAGCTTTTTTTCCTGCAGCCTTTTCTACACTCTCAAAGTGTAAAGACCCAGGACGTTATATGGGAGAATTCACCTTTCTTTTCAATGCCGGATTAGCTTCCGGAGCTTTAGTCTCAGGACTGCTGGCAGATATCTATCTGAAAGGATCCATCCTTATATTCACTTTTATAGCTTTACTTTCAGTTATCCCCCTTCTTCCCAGACACAGAGAACTCATCAACCCTAAAAGAACGGGAGGAAAATCAGAGTTACCGCCGGACTCAGGTTCTCTCGGAGACCATTTCAAACATTCTTTCAGCGAAGTTGCAGGGCTCCTTAACCACCATAATTCAGGAATATGGTTGAGTTCTTTTTTGCTTAACGGAGTGATCGGAGTTCTTATAGCCTACTATCCTGACTACAGTCTTGGAGTCCTGACAAAAGCCCAGCTTGGAAGCGCTATTGCAAGCCTTTATATCTGCGCCATGATATCTTCCATTCTGATAGGGCGTTTTATGGTTAAGGAAACGGCAATCATCTGGATAGGATTATCTTTTTCTGCCCTTGGTGCTCTTTTTGCCACCAAATACCCCTTTCTGGGTTTTTCAATTCTCGGAGGAGGATCAGGAATCGCAATGGTAGGCTTTGCCCTGGCTGTTGCAAGAATGGATGCAGATAGAGGTCTTGCAATGGGGCTTTTTAACACAACCATATATGCAGGCCTTTCCTTGTTTCCAATCGCTTCGGGGCTCCTTATAGGAACCTTTAGCTTTGAAGAAATATTTGTCGCAAACGGATGTATCCTAGCAGGAGCCCTTCTATTAAAAGACTGAAAGATAGTATCTACATTCAGATCTTAGGCAGACACTTTCCAGGAGATACCCCTTGTCTCCTTTTACTTTAACATAACAAAGCGCTCCATCCAGAAGTTTATTTAACATAGATTAGAAGGATACATGAAAGTCAACTTAGAGAAAATTAAATTGCCGATAAAACACACCGAACATAAAACCCCATGAACTCTAAAAAACTCATACTCTACTCTTCAGTCTTTGCGATCCAGGGCCTTTCTAATGCAGCAATCCCTGTCCTCCCGGAGCTTGCAGGAGAGGGCAATGCAAGTCCTGCTGTATCAAGCCTGCTTTATTCCGGATATTTTATAGGAGCCCTTCTAACACTCCTCCCATTTGGAATCCTTGCAGATAGAATAGGAAACCTGAAGGTAGCAGGCCTGGGAATCACGCTTACTGTTATTTCAGGGCTTTTTATTTCATTTTCGGACAACCTGTGGATCCTGGGCATCTCAAGATTCGTAGAAGGTCTGGGCTGCGGGGCTTTTTTTCCTGCTGCCTTTTCCATGCTTGCTGAATGGAAAGACAGCAAACGAAGCCTGGGGGAATTTAATTTCCTGTTAAATGCCGGACTTGCTGCAGGAGTTTTTTTTTCAGGAATGCTTGCAGAACTGGGAATCAAAACTGCAATAGGCATCTTTACCATTCTCGCAGGCTTTTCCTTTACCCTGCTTCTTATTGAAGCCTGGACACTGATATCATCAGGCAGCACTGGCAGTAAAAAGAAAAAATCCGGCACCTCAAACGGCAAGGGAGCTTCAGGAAACCAGCCTGGAACTTCAATTACCATCGAACCTGCCGGATACCTGAAAAAAGCCAGAAAAGCTTTTTCTGAAAGCGGCTTCTGGAAGATCTGGGGAATTTCGGTTCTCCTCTACGGAACCACAGGCCTGTTGACTTCAAACTATCCGGAATACAGTGCTGACTTCCTGACAAAACCGGAGTTAGGGCTTGCAATTTCAGCCTCATATATAGCTGCAATGCTGAGTTCCCTGGCTGCAGGGAGGACAAGCGTAGATTATAAGAATATAATAAGGACAGGAATAATCCTTGCAGCTGCGGGCATTCTGCTCTCTGTAAAAGCACCTCTGATGGCATTTTTCCTTATCGGTGCCGGAGGAGGGGCTGCAGTTATAGGGCTTATTACTGCCGTATCCAGAATCAGCTCGAGTGGACTTGCAATGGGGCTCTTTAATACGGGAATTTATGCAGGTCTTGGGCTAGTACCGGTTTTTGGAAGTTTATTGATAGATCCTTTTGGCTATGAAACGGTGTTTCTCGGAAGCTCCCTGGTGCTTCTTATGATGCTTTTTATAAAATTTGAATAAAATCCTTAAACATCGGGAAAAAGCCATAAGAGCAGGATAGAAGCTTTAAAGGGAGATTAAAGATCCTGCGTCAGGAACCTTGGGGAACCACATAAGCTTTAAAAAGCTCAAAAACCCTATCCTATGAATAATCGCAACCTTTTGAAATCAGGTGATTTATTGAAAGTAAAGGCAAGAGTTCAGCTGAGGAAAAATGCAAAGAACAAGATGTTAAAAGACCTTGAATCCGCCTTCGGTGAAGAGATGGCAGAGCTGGAAAACAAAACTCTGGAAAAGGTTACTCTGGATGAATATTCCCTTATCCTCGTGGAAGGCAGGCCACTTCTGTTTGAAATAGAGGGGACTCTTTTCCCTACAGTCCGCGGAGCTCTTGAGATGGGGCTGCAGAAACGTCTTGTTGTTGTAGACAAAGGAGCTATTCGTTTCGTTTCAAACGGGGCGGATATTATGGCTCCCGGCATCCTGGAAGCAGACCCTGAAATCAAAGAAGGAGACCTCGTCATTATAGTTGAAGAGACCCACAGAAAACCTCTTGCCATAGGAAAAGCTCTCATGAAAGGGCAACAAATGGTTGATGCAGATTCTGGAAAAGCCATAAAGTCAATAACTTATGTAGGAGACAAACTCTGGAATTTTGAGTTATAACAGAAACTGGAAACCAGTGTGGCTTTATAATAGCAAAATTAATTAATATAGATCCCGATATAGGACATTACTATCCAAATTTAAAAAAATACAAAAGGCGTGCATAAATGGCAAAACTCATAGACAAAATCCTTGGCGGCAATGTAAAAAGTTCTACCAGTGCCGAAGATTACACTGAAATTGACCTCAGCAAATATGAAGAAGTCATGGAGGACGAGCCTGCAGAGACTTACGTAAAAATTGCAGATGTTTCTAGCATCAATCAGATATCCGCACTCAAGCAGGAGATTTACAATGGGAACATACTTATGATTGATATCTCAAACATCAGAGGCGATGACCTGTTAAGGGACAGGGTTTTAAAAGAGCTGAAAGATGTTGTTGTCGATGTCCATGGAGATATCGCAGGCGTCAAAGGAAACACTGTGATTGTAACTCCTACTGGCATTAAAATCGACAGATCAAAGATTATTGGTGGAAAATATTGAATCAGGATTATTTTAAGAATGAAAACTTTGAGACAAGGATCACCTGCCCTTTGTGTCAGAACGACCTTGTAATGAAGTGGCAGAGAGATAATATTCCCTATTTCGGGGAGATCATGTACATAACTGCAAAATGCCAGTGCAGTTTCCGTTTTGCAGATACTATGATCCTCTCTAGTAAAGAGCCCATGCGCTATGAGCTGTCAATTGAGAACCTGGAAGACCTGAACGCAAGAGTCATCCGCTCAACCTCCGGAACAATCCGAATTCCGGAAATGGGGATTACAGTCGAACCCGGCACGGTTTCTGATTCATATATAACGAACATCGAAGGTGTGCTGCAGAGGGTCCAGAATGTCCTTATGACTGCAAGCAAATGGGTACAGGAGGATGAAGAGAAGTTCGCCCGCAGCCAGGAACTCCTGCGCATGCTCAATGAAGTAATCGAAGGCAAGAGAACAATCACAATTATCATTGAAGATCCGCTCGGAAACAGCGCAATAATTTCGAAAAAGGCTGTAGCTACTAAACTCTCAAAGGAAGAGGCTGAGGATCTAAACACCGGCATGATAGTTTTTGATGTTGACAAATCCGAACTTGAACATGATTTTTCGGACAATGTCCAGCCCCTCGGAGGAGATTAATTCTTTTTTCCGATTTTTTAACAGCCCTTACGTGATTCAGGGATAGAGCCCCCATATAGTTATTTACTTTTATTTCAATAAAGGCAAGCACGTTAAGGGCTATGCAGGCATTTTCCTGTCCAGATAAAGTTGCAGAGATGCCGCACAGGGTGCAAAATCCGAAAAAGCCATATGCAGGACCTTTAGGATAGGCAACTGGACTGAACACGTTTCATAATATGGTTTGATCATAAAAATTA
Organism: Methanosarcina sp. WWM596; assembly: GCF_000969965.1. Lineage (GTDB taxonomy): Archaea > Halobacteriota > Methanosarcinia > Methanosarcinales > Methanosarcinaceae > Methanosarcina. Next base: position 975,594 of record NZ_CP009503.1, on the reverse strand, counting down.
ACTGAGATCACGATAATACGGTGAAGGTATGGCAGAAAGCGAAAAAGAAGCAGCACTCCCTCCAAAAGAGGAATTCAGCGATTGGTATAACGAACTCCTGTGGATGGCAGAAATAATGGACGTCCGCTACCCTGTGAAGGGGCTTTATGTCTGGTATCCATTCGGTTTTGCCATCCGGAGGACCACTTACAACATCATCAGGGAAATTCTGGATAACAGCGGACACCAGGAGGCCCTCTTCCCCCTGCTGATTCCCGAAAACGAGTTCATGAAGGAAGCCGAACACATCAAAGGCTTTGAAGATGAAGTATACTGGGTCACCCACGGAGGAAAAGACCCTCTTGACATCCCTCTGGCACTCCGCCCCACAAGTGAGACTGCAATCTATCCGATGTACAAGATGTGGGTCAGGTCTCATGCGGATTTCCCTCTTAAGCTCTATCAGATAGTCAATACTTTCCGCTACGAGACAAAGCATACCCGCCCTCTGATCAGGCTAAGAGAGATTACTTCTTTTAAAGAAGCCCATACCGTGCACGCCACCTGGGAAGACGCAGAAGCCCAGGTAAAGGAGGCTATTGAGCTTTATACCGAGATATACCGCAGACTGGGAGTTCCTGTGCTCCGTTCAAGGAGACCTGACTGGGACAAGTTTCCGGGCGCCGACTACACCGATGCTATTGATGCAATGATGCCTGACGGAAAGACCCTCCAGATAGGCACAGCACATCACCTTGGGGACAACTTCGCAAAGACCTTTGATATCAAGTACGAAGCCCCTGATGGAGAACAACGCTATGCCCACCAGACCTGCTACGGGATCTCAGAGAGGTGTATTGCTGCCACGATTTCCATACACGGAGATGACAAAGGACTTGTTCTGCCTCCCGAAATCGCACCTATTCAGGCAGTCATTATCCCGATTATTTTCAAGAAGGGGGCAGAAGAGGTGCTTGCAGCCTGCAGGGATGTTCAGGAGCGCCTGAAGAAAGCGGGAATTAAGGTAGAAATTGATGCAAGTGACCTGCGCCCTGGAGCAAAGTACTATAGATGGGAAATGAAAGGTGTACCTCTAAGGCTTGAAATCGGCCCACGAGACCTGAAGAACAATATTGCGGTTGCTGTCAGGAGAGACACAGGAGAAAAGGAACAGATCCCTCTGCCTGAAATTGAAGCCGGAGTACTTTCGAGGTTTGAGGCAATCCATAAAAACCTCTACGAAAAAGCAAAAACAGAACTTGAAAGCCGCATCTTTGACTGTACCGAACTTGAGGAAGTAAAGGAAAAGATCCAGAAAGGTGTTGCAACAATACCCTGGTGCGGCAAAAGAGAGTGTGGACTTGCGATGGAAGACCGGATAGGAGCAGGAATCCTGGGAATTCCCCTGACGCCAAGAGGAAAAGGAAAGGAGAAATGCCCTTCCTGTGGAGAAGAAACCGAAACCCGCGTTTACGTTGCAAGAACATACTGAGCCATTAAAAACCTTTTTGTAAAAATTCAGCAGGAAAAAATATGGGGTAGATACACCCCATATTCCTGGTATTTACTCCTGTACCATTTACTTAAAAGAGTTCAGACGTACAGAAGATCCAGACTTGAAGAAATAAGGGGAAATTAAGCGGAAAATTCCTTTCAGGCCACTCAATTCATTTTTTCAAAACAGTTGACAACCCTTCCCGGGAAGATTCTCTTTAAATTATAACATCCACTTTAATAGCCCGGATACAGTACCACGTTTATACTTAAAGGGTGCCCATAAGCTTATACTCAATTGATATTTATTAGATAGTTTACAACGACAAAGCAACAGATTACGAAATTTGAACAAAATAAAGTAAAGTTAATTTGGGCATAATTAAATTATTATTGAGTGCCGATAAATATTAAATACTAAGTAGAAGAATTCTTCACTGGACTTCTAGGAGATTTACCTCAATTTACATCAATGCTGTGTACTATAATCGCTGATTTATACGAAACCCGATCCCGGAATAGATAAATTTAAAACAATTCAAATATAATATATATACAGATTTATCGATTTAATTTTATAGAGGAGATATGATATGGCCTGGATAGAACCGGAAGTAACGAAAAAGCCTAAAAAACCGATTTTTTTGTGCGTACTTTCCAGTACAAAGACAGCACATATCCCAAAGCTCTCAGCAGCAGGAAAAACGGCTGAACTTACGGATTATACGCCTGCAGGGGATGCAGAACTTATGGAAACAGGAAACATTATCAGTGTACCGGTGCTTCCCATGACTCCTCCTTATGACACCCCTACTCCTGCGATCATGACCCGTTCGGCGCTGAAGCTTACGGAAACTCCCTACTATTTCATAAATTCCGGTTTGATAGTTACTCCGGATGTCCCGTGCATTGATCTTAAAGCAAAGCCCGGAGAGGACATCCGGCAAGCAATTGCAGTAAGAGATGTGCAGGGCATTTACGAGCGGGCAAAATTCCTTGCCAAGAGGCTCCAAAACCAGACAGACCATGTAATAATCGGGGAAAGCATCCCCGGTGGCACAACGACAGCGATGGGAGTTTTAACAGCACTCGGATATAACGGGAACGTCAGCAGCAGCGCAGATGAAAACCCCCTTGAGCTAAAAAAACAGGTTGTTGAAGAAGGCATGAAGGCCTCAGGCCTGACATTTGGCTGCCTGAAAGATGACCCTATGAAAGCTATTGCCTGTATGGGAGACCCTATGATGCCTGCTGTTGTGGGTCTTGTTGCAGGTTTCCAGGACACAGAAATTAATGTTGTCCTCGCCGGCGGAACTCAGATGGCAGCAGTCTACGCTATTATCAAACACCTGGGCTTTAACACAGAAAAGCTCTCAATTGCAACAACTCGCTACGTAGTAGAGGATAAATCAGCACATTTTGTCGAGCTCACAAAAACCCTGGGCGTACCGGTAGTCTATATTGCAGACCCTGGTTTTGGAAAATCATCCCTAAAAGGGCTTCACAGGTACGAAACAGGCACAATCAAGGAAGGTGCAGGTGCCGGGGGTGCCATGTATCTTGCAGGCCTCTTTGGGGTTACTCAGGACGAATTCCGGACCGAAGTAGAAAACGTTTGCAAATTGCTCAAAGCCGGGCAGTGAAAAAGGAATCGGATTTTTTCAAAAAAAATTAACGTTACTTTTTTCAAGTTTAATTTCTCTTCATTTTTTGTAGTGAGATTTTCAATAGATGGTCTTGACAGGGTGTACTTTTTTATGCATATTATCCAGCATGGTTTTTCCGACAAAAAAAGTTTGCTTTATCCAGCGCAATCTCCGTAGAAAAATCGGGAAAAAGAACTATGAAACGTTGAAATGAATAACGATGAGTATCACATATCCAGAGCTAAAAAACATTTAACTGCAAAAAAGTAGAAATTGCTACAAAAAAATAAAAAAAGAGAACCTTTTCAGGCTCATTTTCAAAAAATTAAATTTGAATATTCTGACTTTCCTTTACCAAAAACTTTTTTTCAGGTCAGATCTCTACCACAGCACCTGGACATTTTCAAAGACCTCCATGTTTGTAACAGAAGACGCCATTTGGGCAGACAGTGGTTCCTGAGCATGAGTTATGCCTTTCCTCCGGGGAAACAGACCTCAGAACTCATGCGCCCACAATTCCTGCAGTAGTAGAAAACATTAGAATTTAGAACCTGACGTTTCAACTGGACCTTGCATTCACTGCAAAACGTAGGAACACTGAAATTTTCCATGCAGACTCCTCAGTCATAGATCATGATTGAGTCGAGCCTTGCCGTACCGATTTTAGTCCAGTACCTGCAAATGGGACAGTACTGTGTCTCACCATCTGCACTCAATTTAAGCTTAGCGTTGCATTTTGGACATATTTTTAGATGTTTCGTGAATAAGCCCCCTTATTCTCCATTTTAGACCTTTAAGGTTAAGCGGCCAGAAGCGTGATATAGCCCGAAGAGTGTCTTTATATCAGAAAATGCCTGAAAAGATACCCAACAGTACAGAGAGTGACTGACCCTAAACCCCTTAAGCTAACTTTATATAAAGTCGGAAACGGCTTTTATACGGGTTGGAATCCCCCGGACAGGCCTTTAAATAAAGGAGTTTTAAGCTAAAATTTAAGTTGCTTAAAACAAAACCCATCCGACTTCGCTACCTAAAGCTGTAAAAAGCTAGTCAAATATATTACTCATGATAGGATATAAGGTTTATCTCACAAACAAGTATTTATATTAAAATAATAGGAAAAAGGAATCCATGAAGAAATTATAAAAAAGAGAACAGAAAATTAGGGAAAAAGGAAAATAGGAACCTGATTAAGACATTAGTTGAATGAACATTAAATAGAAAGGGAATAAAATAAAGTCATTGATAAAATGGCATAATATCGAATTGAAGAAACATACTGTCAGAAGATAGCCGAGAAGTCGACCCCACCTGCAGTTTGTTAAAAGAGCTTCAAGCGAAATATATAAATAAGATCATCGCTTTAGGAGTGTTCGCGATAGGTGAGCAAAAAAGCACACCCGATACCAGAAGCCGCTTTAACTCAGTTGGTAGAGTGTCTGGCTGTTAACCAGAATGTCGTAGGTTCGAGCCCTGCAAGCGGCGTAAAATTTTTGCATATATTATAGCGCTTTTTCTGGGAAAGTGAAAACATATGCAAAAAGTTTATTATTAAAACCTTACTAACAACTACTAAAGCGCTATGCAAACAATTCGGGCCTGTAGCTCAGTCAGGTTAGAGCGCTCGGCTCATAACCGAGCGGTCACCGGTTCAAATCCGGTCAGGCCCATAAAATTTATATTCGAAGAATCTCCTGTATAAGAGGTTCAAAAACTAAAATAAAATAACTAAAATAAAATACAATTCCAACCCGAAAGCCGCTTTAACTCAGTTGGTAGAGTGTCTGGCTGTTAACCAGAATGTCGTAGGTTCGAGCCCTGCAAGCGGCGTAAAAAATCTTACTGTTTTGCCTTAAGTTACGTTTTCATATGGTAGTTCAGTTTCTTATTTATTACACAGGAATTCTTATGCTTTACTCTTTTTCATTACTTGAATCGTTGTAATTGATCCGGTTTTCAAACCTCCGAAACGCTTAATAATTCTTAATCGAATAGTTTTTAAAATAAAAACAGGAAGAGATGAGAAAGCATCAGGAAGTTTGGAGCGGAGGACTATGATACAATATGCCAGCAGATCAACTTAGAAAATTATTAAATATAGTAGGAAAGAATAAACTAGATAAATCATTTCTCGTATTACTACCTACCTTTTAACTAAATCGTCTGGCATACCACTTACCACCCAATTGGCTGCTACTTAATTAGACTGAGGTTTATACACATGGTTTCAATTAACAAAGAAGATGTAATCGTACCTTTAGATGTTCCAAAAGCAATGCGTGAGACATACGTGAAAAACTACATGGAGATTACAAAAGGAACCGGCAGGCTCATGTTATTTGCCGGGGACCAGAAAGTAGAACACCTGAATGATGACTTTTTTGGAGAAGGGGTCCCCGAAGACGATTCTGACCCTGAGCACCTATTCAGAATTGCAGCACAGAGCAAGATAGGGGTTTTTGCAACCCAGATCGGGCTTATTGCACGCTACGGCATGGACTACAGGGATGTACCATACCTTGTAAAAGTAAATTCCAAGACAAACCTTGTGGAAACTTCTCAGGCTGACCCTTTCAGCAACCTCTGGTATGACGTTGACCAGGTTGCCGAGTTTAAGGAAAACAGCGGGCTCAATATCCTGGGTGTTGGATATACAATCTATCTTGGCAGCGAGTTTGAGGCCGAGATGCTTGTACAGGCTGCTCAGGTAGTTTATGATGCCCATAAGCATGGAATGCTGTCCGTACTCTGGATATACCCCCGTGGAACGGCCGTAAAAGATGAGAAGGACCCACACCTGATCGCAGGAGCAACAGGAGTAGGAGCCTGCCTCGGGACTGATTTTGTGAAAGTCAACTATCCGAAAAAGGAAGGGGCAAAATCTGCCGATATTTTCAAGGAAGCCGTCAAAGCAGCCGGACGCACCAAAGTCGTTTGCGCTGGAGGTTCAAGTGACAAAGCCGAAGCTTTCCTCAAAAAGCTCCACGACCAGATCCACATCTCAGGAGCCCAGGGGAATGCAACCGGAAGAAATATCCACCAGAAATCCCTGGATGAAGCTATCCGCATGTGCAACGCTGTCTACGCCATAACCGTAGAAGAAGCAAGTGTTGAAGAAGCCCTGAAAATTTACAGGGGAAAATAAGCAGATAGCAGTAAAGCAGATAGCAGTAAGCAGATAGCAGTAAAGCAGATAGCAGTAAAGCAGATAGCAGTAAGCAGCGTAAGTTCTGATGCTGCTAAAAATAACAATCCTAAAAACGGCATTGAATATCAAATTGAATATCAAAGGCCGTGAAAATATGCAAATCCCCGACCATAAGACAAAGATCGTCTGCACCATAGGGCCTGCTTCTTCTTCTGAGAAAGTCCTCAGGAAACTGGTGCTTGCAGGCATGAACGTGGCAAGGATTAACTTTTCCCATGGGGACTTCGAGAGCCACGGAAAAGTGATCCAGCTGGTTCGAAAGGTTTCAGAAGAACTTGACAGGACAGTTGCCATTCTTGCCGACCTGCCCGGCCCGAAAATTCGCGTAGGCAAGCTCATAAAAGAGTCGCTTATGCTCCATAAAGGAAACCGGATAACCCTTACTGTGGACGAAGCATCCGGAAGCGAGAACCGCATCCCGGTCAGCTACAAACAGCTTCCAGAAAGTGTATCTCCGGGAAGCCTCATCTACTTGAGCGATGGGTTTATCCAGCTCCGCTGCCTGGAAATTTCGGGAAAAGATGTACTTTGCGAAGTTATGGTAGGAGGCCAGCTCTATTCCCATAAAGGGCTGAACCTGCCGGGGGCAAAGATATTCCTGGACCCGGTAACGGAACATGACTTAAAAATTCTGGAGTTTGCACTTAAGGAAGAAGTTGACGCTGTCAGCATCTCTTTTGTGGAAAACGCAAAAGATATTCGTAAGGTCCGGAATTTTGCGTCAGCCAGGGGAAAGTCCGTATATATTGTATCTAAAATCGAACGGAGACAGGCTGTCCAGAATATTGTAGAGATTCTGGAGGAAACCGACGCTCTGATGGTTGCCAGAGGAGACCTCGGAGTCGAGATCCCTATCCAGGAAGTTCCCTCGATCCAGAAAGAACTAATCTGGAGTGCAAAGCTCCTGAGCATCCCTGTGATCACAGCCACCCAGATGTTGATCTCCATGACCGATAATATAAGGCCCACAAGAGCTGAAGCCACAGACGTTGCCAACGCCATTCTGGACGGGACGGATGCGGTCATGCTCTCGGAGGAAACCGCAGTTGGGGACTACCCGGTAGAAACCGTAGAGATGATGGCTAAGATTGCAAGAACCACCGAAAACTGGCGCTCCCGGACGAAATGGGGGCTTGACACAATGATCAAGGGGATCACGGAACAGGAAATGTCAGTAGACGAGGTAATCGCCCTCCAGGTGCACGAAGCCCTGCAGAAGCTTCCGGTGACAGCCGTGCTGACCCCAACCCGGAGCGGAGCGACCCCGCGCCGGCTTTCCCGCTTCAAGCCCGAACCCTGGATCCTGGCTTTCACCCGTTTCCCAAATACCGGCAGACGCCTTGCCCTATCCTACGGGGTTTATCCGGTAATCGTAAAAGAAACCATTGAAAACTGGGAAAAGGAGACCACGGAAAAAGCAAAGGAACTGGGATTTGCAAAAAGTGGAGACCTTGTTGTATTCACCCAGGGTCCTGCTTCCGGGAAGCCCGGGGGTACAAACATGCTCAAGATCCTGACTCTGGACTGAACAAAAGATCGAGCAGAAGCCTTCAAAAATAGATATTGGGACTTAAAATTCCGAATATATCCCAAATTCTTTCTTTTGTTAGAAAACGGATGCGAAAACTTTTTCATGATAATAGATTTAGATACCATGTGTGTTTTTTACACTCAGAATAATTTTCCTTATGTAATGAGGTTTCATTTATGAAACGAAAGGATTCAGCAACAAAGAACCAGAAGTATCTGGCTATCTTCCTGGCCGCAACAATGTTTCTCTCAGCCTTTTTGATATATTTCACGGCTACAGGTAATAACAATAATGACGTCCCTACTCCGGAAACCGGAGAAGAACCTATCACAGTCCCGTTCTCTCAGGTCCAGGGCAAACAGGTACATCACGAGTTTAACTCTATTATCAACGGATTAGAAATGTCACCTGACGGAGTAACGAATGCTGTATATGTTGATTTTCAAAAAACGGAGAGAACTCCCTTAGAAGCCGTCTTCGGGAACATGCAGACTATGAATGTCTCATTCTCTTACGGTTCAGATGTTACGAAAAGATATGGTGCAAGTTATGGCAATGAGAGTGGCTTTGAACTGCACCAGATTCCTGAGCAGAAGATTAGCATGCCAGCGAATACACGAGTAATGCCATATGAAGGATATCAGATCCTCGACAGGACAAACGGTACCTACAACATCTGGAACGTTGTTGGAAGCCCTGCAATTATAGGTCCCATTCAGACTGTAGCGAGCGTCATCGATATCCTTGAAGGAAATGCAACATCTACTACCGAATACGACCAGATATTGAGCCAGGCAGATCCGGAAGGGAGCATCTACCAGGAAGTGGTAAAAAGAACAAATACCTCCGATATCCCCGCCAAACAATACTACAGAGATCTCAAAAAGCTGGACGACGGAAGTTACACGCAGACATCCATATACCTCGACCCTGAACCTGAAGTGAATGAAAAGATCAAAGCTTACCAGGCAAACTCGAGCGAACGTGGAGTGGCCTACAACGTAACTACTCTGGATAATATTACTAAACTGGTAATAAGCTCAGACTTTGAAAGCCTTTACAACGAAAGTGCCCTGCTTTCAATATAAGCAGGCAAACTTTCTTTTTTAAATTTTGTGATCTTATTTTTATACTCTACTTATTAATCTTTGGCCTCTCGGTTGTTTTTATTTGTTGTATTTAAATGGCTCAGTATAGCGAATAAAGTTGTACGGATCAGAAATATTTGTAAGAAAGAGAACATGATGTAATAAAATTGAAAAAATGAGGTGAGGCTCTGGGACTTTTCAGCGTATTCGAAAGGATATTCCTGAAAAAGATTAACGGCAAGAACTCCCATGACTGGCTTGAACTGGGAGCAAAAGAAAAAGACCCTGCAAAAAAGGTAGAGTACTTCAGAAATACCGTAAAGCTAAAACCGGGGTTTGTAGGCGGCTGGACTGTGCTTGGAAATGCCTATTCCGAGATGGGAGAGTATGAAAAAGCCATGGAATGTTACGACAAGGCTCTTTCGATATGCCCAATGTATAAAGAAGCAAAGTATAACAAGAAAAATCTGGAGAAAAAGATGAAAGAAGCCGAATTAAAAACAGGGCCATGAGGATAAAAACCCGAAATCCAGGAAAATCCGCCTCCGTGAGGAAACCATATAAGATGAACTGAAAAGGTCGCCTATCCGTCAAACTCGCGCAGAAGAAAATGAACATTTATTTGTGAACTACCCACACCTGTCAGGCTAAAGCCTGCCGGAGAAGTGGCTTCCTTCGAGTATACACTTCACTTGAAGTTTCGTTTCTAAGAACAAAATCCACATCTGTAAACCTGTTTGAAATATCCATAACAAACCAGCAGGAGAAAAATTTCTTTTCAGCATGATCACATATGTTTTTAAAAACAAGGACAGCAATAGGCATCACTATCTATTTCTGCCAACCCCGCGTATATTCAATCGGAAGTGATGCTATTGGGATTTCTGGACAAACTTTTCAAGAAGAAAATCGAAGGAAAAACCGTAGAAGAATGGTATGGAATTGCTGTGGGAGAAACCGATCCGGAAAAGAAGATTGAGTCTTTTGATAAGGTTCTGACGTTAAAACCGGATTTTGCAGGAGCCTGGAACCTGAGAGGACTCGAATTTGTAGTCCTGAAGCGGTATGAAGAAGCCATTACCTCTTTTGACAAAGCACTCGAAATCAGACCCAAATATCCGGAAGCAAGGTACAATAAAGAAGATGCTGAAACTGAATTAAGAAAAATCAGGAAAGCAAAAAATCCGGTTGAAGAGAAGAAAGAAAGGTAGATTTTGCCTGAATGCTGAAAACATCATTTATTTTTCCCGCGGCTCAGGGCATGAAGCCCAAGTTTTACAGGTCCCGGAAGTATTCCGCACTGCATGACTTTCATCTGTTCAGGGGAAATAAACTTGAAAGCTGCGTTCATGAGGGCATCAGATTTCATAATCCCGTCCATAATCTGTCTCGCCTGTACCGAAGTTTCAAGCGCTAATCCGAACTGAGCTCTCCAGCGCCTGTCGTATTCTTCAAGCCTACATTTCCCGACTGCAAATTCAGCTGCAGTTTCTCCGGCAATTTTTCCGGCAATCATTGCGGGAGGGATACCTCCTCCGTTTGTTGCGATGATATGCCCGGCGGCATCCCCCACAATAAGGGCATCTTCGGTTGCAGTGCTTGCAGGAGCTCCGTTTACGGGAATAATGCCTGCAATAACATTTATAATGATGGCGTTTTTCAGCTTAGGAGAGGCGAGAGGGTGATCCCGCATAAAGCGGTGCAGGTACTCTTTTGCAGAAACCCCTTTTTCAGCCATTCCGCTTCGGATTCCGATTCCTACATTTGCCCGCCCTTCGCCTTCGGGGAAAATCCACGCATAACCCCCGGGGACATAATCTTTTCCGAAGTACATCTCAAGGGTATCAGGATCAATATCAACATTCCGGACCTGGTATTCAATAGCAACAGAAGTCTCTTTTGACTCAGGTTTCCAGGAAAGACATTTTGATTTTGCAACCAGGGAATTTGGGCCGTCAGCTCCGATAATCGCTTTTGCTTTGATCTTATGCTTCCCGAAAATTCCTGAAGCTTCAACAGTTGTGCCCTCCACTTTTGTTACACGCGTTTTTACCATCATTTCGGCTCCTGCCGTGACAGCCTGCTCAGCCAGGAACTGATCGTAGCGGCGCCGGTCGAGGACAGCTCCCCTCACGGAAAATTCTTTTGTATTGCAATTTGGGGGAATGATCCGCTGGGTTTTGATATGCTGCAGCACGCAGGAGTCGGGATAGATTTTCAGGGTCTCCGGCAATTCGGCATCAGGTAGCAAAGCCTGGACTTCCGAGGCATCGGGGAGAAAACCTGCACACTGAATAGGGCTTCCGATTTCCCTTTTTTTATCAAGAAGAAGAACAGAAGCCCCATTCCTTGCGGCATAAAGGGCAGCAGTGGAACCTGCGGGGCCTGCGCCCACAACGATGACATCATAAGAGGCATTTGGAATCATGAAAAAGTCTTCCTGTTGTTTATTTAGCCTCTGCAATTTACTGAGGAATTGTTTATTAATCCTTTCCTGAAACCAAAAATAGAGATTCAATCAGTGAACTACCCCCACCTGCCGCTTCGTTCCGAGGAGGGGAAATTCCCGCTTTATTTTTGAGAAATGTTTGTAAGAACATTGGTAGCGAAAAAGATACTCCAAAAGAAAAAAGTATAAATAATATTGGATAGTACAAAGGTTGCCGGTTTCCGTTAATGAAGAATTGCGAAGGAGTTTTTGTTTTAATATTCTACAGAACAGGTTTTATTGTAAGCCTTCTCTGGAAAAAGGCAAGCAGTAAAGACGAATAAAAAATAGTTTCAATTAGGAGATAACTATAAATAATAATAAGTAGTACAAAGGTTACCGGTTTCCGGTTGCCTAGTTAATTAAATAAAAGGAGTTTGATACAATGAGACAGATAGCAATCTACGGAAAAGGAGGTATTGGAAAATCCACTACCACGCAAAATCTGACTGCGGCCCTTTCAACCATGGGACACAAAATTCTTCTTGTAGGGTGCGACCCGAAAGCAGACTCTACCAGAATGCTGCTTGGTGGCCTGAACCAGAAGACTGTACTTGACACCCTCAGAAGTGAAGGGGATGAGGGAGTAGACCTTGACGCCGTGGTACAACCCGGTTTTGGAGGCATCAAATGTGTGGAGTCCGGGGGGCCTGAACCCGGAGTAGGGTGTGCAGGCAGAGGAATAATCACCTCAATCAACCTGCTCGAGAATCTGGGGGCATACACCGAAGATCTTGATTATGTATTCTATGACGTGCTTGGCGACGTCGTGTGCGGAGGTTTTGCCATGCCTATCCGCGAAGGGAAAGCCAAGGAAATCTACATCGTGGCCAGTGGAGAACTGATGGCCATCTATGCAGCAAACAACATCTGCAAAGGGCTTGCTAAGTTTGCCAAAGGTGGAGCCCGTCTGGGAGGAATCATCTGCAACAGCAGGAACGTGGATGGGGAACGTGAACTCCTAGATGCATTCGCAAAGAAACTGGGAAGCCATTTGGTCCACTTCGTGCCCAGAGATAACATTGTCCAGAGGGCAGAGATCAACAGAAAAACCGTAATTCACTTTGACCCTGAATGTGACCAAGCCAAAGAGTACCTTAGTCTCGCCAACAACGTCCAGAGCAACACCGACCTCGTGGTCCCAACTCCGCTTCCTATGGAAGAGTTAGAAGCAATGATGGTGGAATTCGGAATCGTTGAGCTGTAACTGTTGAAACCCAGAGGAGATGAAAACGATGCAAATGATAAGAGCAGTCATAAGACCGGAAATGGAATCAAAGGTTGTCGAGTGCCTGGAAAAAGAGGGCTGTATTTCCCTTACAAAAATGGAAGTCTTTGGAAGGGGGAAGCAAAAAGGGATTCACATTGCAGACATCCACTATGACGAATTGCAGAAAACCATGCTTCTGATGGTAGTCGAAGACGAACACAAGGACAAAGTTATAAAGACCATAACGGAAGCTGCAAGAACTGGGAAGTATGGGGATGGAAGGATCTTCGTAAACCCCGTGGAAGAAGCATATACCATAAGGACGGGAAAAACCGGGCTTTAAAACCGGTTTTTTGGAGGGAAATCCCCATGAAAGAAATTACGGCAATAATCAGGATGAACAAGGTCCAGAAAACCAAAAATGCCCTGCTTGGATGCGGTTTTCCTTCGTTTACCGTAAGAAGGGTCATGGGCCGCGGAAAACAAAAAGGACTCTGCTTTGAATTTAATCCACCTCTGCCAGATCCGGAAAAGGAAGCAGAAACCTGCATTCGTTTCATTCCAAAACGTATGTTAACCATCGTTGTGGATGATGAAAACGTAAGTGAAGTGGTCCAAAAAATCATAGAGGTTAACCAGACCGGAAATGCAGGAGACGGAAAGATTTTCGTATCAAACATCACTGAAGCAATCCGTATCCGGACCGGAGAAAGCGGCGAAGCGACCATAAACAAGGAGTTGATGTAAGAATGGGAGCAGAAATTGAAGAAAAACAGCTTATTGTTGACAACATTTTGAAGGCGCTCCCTGAAAAGGCTGCCAGAAACCGGAGAAAACATCTCGTTGTCAGGGACTGTTCCACCGAACAGCACATCGAGGCCGACGATAAAGTAATTCCCGGAATCCTCACAAATCGCGGCTGTGCCTTTGCAGGTACCAAGGGTGTAGTCTTCGGGCCTATAAAGGATATGGTCCACCTGGTCCACGGCCCCATAGGTTGTGCTTACTACACCTGGGGAACCAGGAGAAACCTTGCCAGGGCAGAAGAAGGCGAAGACAACTTTATGAATTATTCCGTATGCACGGATATGAAGGAAACCGATATCGTCTTTGGAGGAGAAAAAAAGCTCAAAAAGGCCATTGATGAGATTGTAAAAATCTTCAATCCGGGCGCAATCACCATCTGTGCGACCTGCCCTGTAGGACTTATCGGAGACGATATAGAATCTGTTGCAAGAGAAGCTGAAGAAGAGCACGGGATCAAAGTAATTCCCGCCCGCTGCGAAGGGTACCGGGGAGTCAGTCAGTCGGCAGGTCACCACATCGCAAGCAATGCCCTGATGGAACACCTGATTGGGACAGAGGATATCAAAGACCCCACTCCCTTTGACATAAATGTGTTTGGAGAATACAATATTGGAGGAGACCTCTGGGAAGTCAAACCTATTTTTGAAAAAATCGGGTACAGAATTATCTCAAGTTTAACCGGGGACGGATCATTCCACAAAATATCGCAGGCCCATCAAGCAAAACTCAGTATCCTGCTCTGCCACCGTTCTATCAACTACACTAACAGGATGATGGAAGAAAAATACGGAGTCCCCTGGCTGAAGGTAAATTACATCGGTACGAAAGGAACTGAAAAATCCCTGCGGAAAATGGCAGAGTTCTTTGACAACCCGGAACTTACCCGAAAAACCGAGGAAACCATTGCTGAAGAAAAAGCAAAATATGCGGATGAAATCGAAAGATACAGAAAAAAACTCCAGGGAAAAACCGCTTTCATCTATGCCGGAGGCTCGAGGAGTCACCACTATATAAACCTCTTTGAAGAGCTTGGCATGAAGGTTGTTGTTGCAGGCTACCAGTTCGCCCACAGAGACGACTATGAAGGTAGACAGATCATTCCACAAATAAAGGAAAAAGCCCTTGGATCCATTCTTGAGGATGTACATTACGAAAGAGAAGAAAACTTCAAGCCTTCCATTAGCACTGAACGAATTGCAGAACTGAAAGAGAAAATCGGGCTCATGGAATACGAGGGACTTTTCCCCGAAATGAAGGATGGAACCATTGTTGTTGATGACCTTAACCATCATGAAACCGAATTCCTCGTAAAAACCCTCAAACCCGATGTCTTCTGTTCCGGGATTAAGGACAAATACTGGGCTCAGAAATTAGGAGTCCCCTCAAGGCAGATCCACTCCTATGATTACAGCGGACGTTACACAGGCTTTTCCGGAGTCCTGAATTTCGCACGGGATATTGACATGGCTATTCACAGCCCCACCTGGAGATTCATAAACCCACCGTGGAAAGGCGAAGAAGCGGAGTAAAACAAAAAAGTAAAGAGGTGTAAAAAATGCTTGATTATACCCCATGTGAAGAAGTGGAACGTTCAGCCATTACTATCAACCCTGCAAAAATCTGTCAACCAATAGGAGCCGTTTATGCGGCTCTCGGTGTGCACAATTGTATGCCCCACAGCCACGGGTCCCAGGGCTGCCTTTCCTACCTGCGTATGTGCCTGAGCAGGCATTACAGAGAGGCTGCACTGGCGACTACCAGCAGTTTTTCCGAGGGGACAGCCGTTTTCGGAGGAGCTGCAAACCTGAAGGAAGCTCTCGTCAACCTGACAAACGTATACCAGCCTGAAGTAATTGCCATTCACACCACCTGTGTGGCAGAAACCATTGGAGACGATGTTGGAGTCATCTTAGAAGATGTGAGTGCTGAAGAGCTTATTGACCCATCCATCAAAATATGTGCAGCTTCCACTCCAAGTTATGTCGGTACTCACATAACCGGCTATGACAACATGGTAAAGGCTTTTGTAACTACCTTTGCCAAAAAAACCAAGCCAAACGGGAAACTCAACATCATCCCCGGCTTTGTAGAACCTGCAGATATCAGGGAAATCAAACGTATACTCTCGATAATGGGAATTTCCAGTATTGTCTTCCCGGACACCACGAATGTCTTTGATGCACCCCTGACAAAAGAACATACCTTTTACCCCAAAGGCGGGACCCCGATCGGAGACATCGAAGATTCCGCAAACTCCCTGGGGACCATTGCGGCCTGCAAGATGGCAGGAGGTTCTGCAGCAAAGATCCTTGAAAGCCGTTTCAAGATCCCTGCCAGAGTAGGGCCCACCCCCATAGGAATCAGAAACACTGACCGTTTCGTCATGAACGCGGCAAAACTTGCCAACGTGGCGATTCCCCCCGAACTCGAAGACGAAAGGGGAAGACTTGTAGACATGATGACTGACGCCCACCCCCACTACCATGGAAAAAAGGTAGCCATTTACGGGGATCCGGACATACTCTCAGGGCTTACGAGCCTTGTGCTGGAAATGGGCATGGAACCGAGTGTTGTCCTCACCGGAACCCAGAACTCAGAGTTTGAGAAAGAAGTAGAAGGACTCATAGGTTCCGAATACCCGGACGCCGATATAATCTCGGGTGGGGACCTCTTCATGCTCCACCAGATCATCAAGCGAAAGCCCGTGGACCTCCTAATCGGCAATACATACGGGAAATTCATATCAAGGGCAGAGGATGTGCCCCTGGTCAGAGTAGGCTTCCCGATCATGGATAGGGCAAACCTGCACTACTTCCCAATCATGGGGTACGCCGGAGCTGCACGACTGGTGGAGCGCATAGGAAACACCCTGCTTGACAGGAAAGACAGAGATGCGCCAGACTGGCTGCTTGAAACCATCCAGTAAGGGCCCGACTTCAAAATAACTATTTTCAGAAGAGAACTGAGAAAATCAGAATAACTGGAGAACCAGCCGCTGCAAATCAGAAAAGCAGAAGCAGTAAGGGGGAGAAATAGATGAAAGAGAAAACCGGGATAGTGGATACTCTCGAAGAAAGGCAACCATACATCACCAGAAAGCAAGAAAAGGGGCAGACAATACCCCTTGCCTGCGACAACAATTCTCTGGCAGGAGCCATCAGCCAGCGGGCTTGCGTCTATTCGGGAGCCAGGGTTGTTTTAAACCCAGTAACTGATGCAGTTCACCTGGTCCACGGCCCAATCGGCTGTGCAGGCTATACCTGGGACATCAGGGGTGCAAAGTCCAGTGGAATTGAAACAAACCGCAGCAGTTTCAGCACGGACATGAAAGAAATCGATATCGTCTTCGGAGGAGAGGAAAAGCTCTCAAATGCAATCGACGAACTGGCAGGCATCTACCACCCCCCGGTGATCTTTGTGTATTCCACATGCATTGTAGGAATTATTGGGGATGACCTTGATTCCGTATGCAAAACAGCAAGTCAGAAGCACAATATCCCGGTACTCCCCGTAAAGTCCGAAGGCTTCAAAGGCAACAAGTCCGACGGGTACAAGGCAGCTTGTGATGCCTTAAAGCAGCTTATCAAAAGACCGGAAGAGGAAACTGCAGAAAAGAAGCCCGGGGTAAACCCCAAAATCAGAAAACCAAAGATTAACATCCTCGGGGACTTCAATGTAGCCGGGGACGTCTGGCTTGTAAAACCCCTCTTTGAGCAGATGGGAATCGAAGTCATAGTTTCCATGACCGGAGATTCGACTGCCAAATCCATCACGAGGGCAGCGGAAGCAGACCTCAACCTCGTCCAATGCAGCGGGTCAATGGCCTACCTTGCAAAATGGATGCAGAAAGAGTATGGGATTCCATACCAGACAATAAGTTTCTTCGGAATCGAAGACATTTCCATTGCTCTTCGAAAGACTGCGGAATACTTTGACTCCGAAGAGATGAAAAAGATAGCAGAAGAAATCCTGGAGACAGAAACGAACCGGATAATGCCTGACATTTCCCGGATCAGAGAGAGGATCAAAGGAAAAAAGGCCGCCATCTACATGGGCGGACCTGCAAAAGCCCTCACGCTTATCAAAGGTTTTGCGGAACTTGGCATGGAAGTGGTCATCATCGGGACCCAGACCGGGAAAAAGGAAGACTACGAGCAGATCAGTTATTCTGTTCGGGATGGAACGGTCATTGTAGACGATGCAAACCCCCTGGAACTTGCCGAATTGCTCGTGAAACAGAAAGCTGACCTGATGGTTGCAGGCGTGAAAGAGAGGTTTATCGCATACAAGCTGGGAGTTGCATTCTGCGACTTCAACCACGACAGGGTGATGGAATTTGAAGGCTTTGACGGCTTTGTAAACTTCGCACGGGAAGTGGATGCCTCCATTAACAGTCCTGTCTGGAAAGCTGTCAGGCAGAGGACACTTGAACCCGAATCCCTGAAACCGGGGTATTTACACTCCAAGTCGGATGCTGCAGTTGAGAGCCATGTATGAGGAAGCGATGAGATGACTAAAAGAAACTATACGACCGTGAACCCCTGTGTTATGTGCCAGCCCATGGGAAGTGCCCTTGCCTTTAAAGGGATTGAAAATACCATGGTCCTCTACCACGGCTCGCAGGGCTGCAGCACCTATATGCGCCTGCACCTTGCCCACCACTTCAGAGAACCTGTAGATATTGCCTCAAGCTCCCTCAGTGAAAAGGGAGCAATCTATGGAGGCAGGGAAAACCTGAAAAAGGGACTTAGAAACGTCATCAACAGGTACAAACCGAAGGTAATAGGCGTTGCAACCACCTGCCTTGCCGAAACAATTGGCGATGACGTACCTGCAATTATCAGGGAATTTAAAGAGGAAGAGGGGATCGGAGACGATCTCGAAAAAGACATCATAATCATTTCCGTTTCCACTCCCAGCTATGGAGAAAGCCATGTAAGTGGCTATATAAAAGCCCTGGATGCCATTGTCAGGAAGTTTACAGAAAAGCCGGAAGATCCAGAAAAAACAAAAATCCTGGAAGACATCGAGTTCCTGGATTATATGGAAGACCTGGAAATTATAGAGTATGCGGAAACCCTGGAAAAAGAAAAGGCAGAGGAAAACGTCGGGGAAGCAAAAAATCCTGACATGACAGAAGTCCTGAAAAGCAAACTCAACCTTATTCCGGTCGAAAGCGTCTCCCCGGCTGATGTGAGGGAACTCAAAGAAATCCTTGCAGAGACTGCAGGAGATTACATATTCCTTCCGGACATTTCCGAAACCTTTGACGCACCCCTGGGAGAAGAACTCCCCAAAATAGCGGCGGGAGGCACTGCACTTTCCGAAATTGCCGACATGTCCAACAGCAGAGCAAGCCTTGGCCTGGGTGTTGTCAGCACAAACCTGGCTGTGAGATACCTTGAAGCTTCCCACGGGGTTTCCGGACACAATGTCCCCATCCCCATAGGACTCTCAAACACCGACCTTTACTTTACGGAACTGGTTCGCATCCTTAGCTGCCCTATCCCTGAGAAATATCAGAAAGAGAGGGGAAGGCTCCTTGATGCTATGGTGGACGTGCACAAGTACCTTTACGGGGTAAAGGCAGCCGTCTACGGAGATCCGGACACTGTATTTAGCCTGACGACTTTCATGCTGGAACTCGGAATGAACCCCGTCCTGGTAGCAACCGGAAGCAAAAGCCGGGACTTTGAAAAGAAAATAAAACAAATCTTTGAAGAGATAAGGCCGGAACTAGAACCTGTGGCTCTGGACGGGATTGACTTTGACAGCCTCAACGACGCAGTCAGCGAATGCAACCCCGAAATCCTGATAGGGAACTCAAACGGGAGATACATTGCCAAAGCACACGATATTCCTCTTGTAAGGGTCGGTCTGCCAATCCACGACAGAGTAGGCGCACAGCGCATCCTTACTGTAGGATACAGGGGAGCCCTGGAACTTCTGGACAGGATAACCAACACCATCCTTGAAGCTACTGATACTTTCACCGCACCTGAACAGATAGAACCGGCTGCATATACCGGCCAGGGAACAAAAGATGATTGCGCAGAGGGAGCATGAACGAAAGTAAAGCAAAAAAGCTGATACTTCCAATACTTGCAGCTGCCCTCTGCCTTGGGATAGTAGCCTTCTTCGGAGTATCCCTGGGAACAGAAGAAAAGCCGGCCACCATCACTGTTTCGGCTGCAGCAAGCCTGACCGAGGCTTTTATTGACATTACCAGCGAATTTGAAGCCGCCAATCCGGACACGAAGGTGGAACTGAACTTCGCAGGTTCGGGTACCCTGAGGATGCAGATTGAAGGGGGAGCCCCTATTGATGTGTTCGCTTCGGCTTCCCAGGCCCATATGGACCTCCTCTCGGAGGAAAACCTGATTGAAAACAGCTCAAGAAAGAATTTTGCAGCAAACACCCTCGTAATGGTCGTACCTGAGAAAAACGGAGCTGAAACCCCGAAGTCCTTAGAAGACCTGACTGCAGAATATGTGGAAAAAATAGCAATCG
This sequence comes from Methanosarcina sp. WWM596, assembly GCF_000969965.1. Taxonomy (GTDB): domain Archaea; phylum Halobacteriota; class Methanosarcinia; order Methanosarcinales; family Methanosarcinaceae; genus Methanosarcina. Next base: position 955,633 of record NZ_CP009503.1, on the reverse strand, counting down.
GAAACCCTGAAAGTGCACCTGTTGGCAAGTATACAAAGCAGGCAATGGAAGACACCGGAGTCTGGGAAGAACTTGAAAGCAAAGTCATCCTTGCAGAAAATGTAAAACAGGTACTCACTTATGTGGAGACAGGAGAAGTCGATGCAGGATTCGTATACATGACAGATGCCGAAAGCGGCCGGAAAGACATGTATGAAATAACGTACATGGTCCCGGTTAGCGAATCGATTTCCTACCCCATAGCAGTGTTAAGCAAATCAACAAATAAGGAAGGAGCGCAGGAATTCGTTGATTTCGTAACCGGAACCAGAGGACAGGAGATCCTGACAGAATACGGCTTCAAAGCGGCATAATAGCTCCGGACTCATATAACTCTAAATCAAATAAATCTGAATCAAATAAATCTGAATCAAATAAATCTGAATCAAATAAATCTGAATCAAATAAATCTGAATCAAATAAATCTGAATCAAATAAATCTGAATCAAATAAATCTGAATCAAATAAATCTGAATCAAATAAATCTGAATCAAATAAATCTGAATCAAATAAATCTGAATCAAATAAATCTGAATCAAATAACTCCGAATCAAGAAATAAAAAACAGAAAATGCGAACGAGAAATCCGAAAGCGATTTAAACTCTAAGACCCGGAAAAAACACAAAAATGGGAAGGATTTGATGGAAACCTTTCAACTAATCGCGTCCCCACTTCTACTTACCCTCAAAATTTCCATCATTGCAACCCTTTTTGTGACGATTCTGGGGATTATAATTGCTTATATACTGGCAAAAAGGGAGTTTCCTGGGAAATGGATAGCTGACACGATGATTACCCTGCCCATGATTCTTCCCCCAACGGT